>DATIXD010000234.1:0-19246 GCA_035518875.1 Methylococcaceae bacterium
TCTATTTGTCGTCAGCGGAAAACCGTGGTCTGTCCCCTATATTTTTTCCCGCCATTTCATGCTGAACTTGGGGTGTAAGCTCCGTTTTCTCCCCGCCCGTGGCAATGGCTTGACGACGTTTTCCCTGAAGCGCATTATGCGATTGAAATTGGTGTGAAAGTCTAAATTCTTATCCTTGCAGTCCAGTCATGCGCTACCCCTGCCCAGCAAAAGCGGGCTTGGCCTTCTGACGAAGCGCTTGCTTATGGCTCGGCCTAAACCTGACCGGACGGCGTCTGAATTTCGGAGCGCCCTTTGCCATTGCTCAATCGGTAAAAGAGTCAATAACCGAATCGAGCCGCTAACAAACGTGTCGCCACAGTATGGCGAAATCTACTGAGGAAAATAGAATGTCCCAGAAAAATATTGAAGATAGAGTGAAAGAGCTTGAGAAGGAAATAAAGGAATTAAAGGGAGAGAAAAAAGAAGAGTCGAAAGAAATACCTGTAGTAGGTGGCATAGTGAAGGGTATCGAAGGTTTACTTGATACCGCTTTTGGCGTCAATACAGATAAGAAAAAGTAACCAGGCGAAGCGAGCCGGACTAGTCAAGTCTGGGGTCATTACACAATTCGTTGCAAAGTATCTCGATTGTGTCGCCATTCTTTGCGAAACCTGAAATGGGGTCAAGCTGAGTTCAGGAGCAAAAAAATTGGCGACACGCTTTGCCTTCGGCGGCCTGTGTCCGTCACGGCGCTGACTCCGCTTCGGTTGCCTTATGCTATGTCTCTATCCGCGCTATCGTGGGAATTCCGACAACCCGCGTAATGCAATTGAGCAATGACATGGACAAGCATACGCGGCAGCCGTTATACACATGGTGGCGTTTTGGAGCCCTCCGCACCGGTCGGCGGTTCAGTAAACTTCGATGCAAGCTTTTCCATCGGTCATCAGCGCCTTTTCGATAGCGTCCCGATGATTCAGCAATGCCGACAAGGTGGCCGCTTTCGTCTGGTTGCCAGTGCGTAGCCAAATGATCTTCGGCGGCTGTCCGTAGATCGTGCTCAGATCGTAGTAATCCGAATCTCGGGTCACGATGACGAAACCATGTATTCGGGCATACTCCCAAACCTCCCGATCGCCGGCCCGTTCCATGCCCAACAGAACGACTTGCGTACTGCCAGGATAATCATTCAGCAGAAACGGCACCAAGCGTCGGGACAGATTCTCATCCAACAGCAACTTCATGAGGTCTTGAGAGATTCAATATGCCGTTCCCGGTCGGCCGCAAAGCTCAGGCACGCCATAATGTCGTCCCGTTCCAACTCGGGAAAATCATCAAGGATTTCCTCTATGGTCATGCCGGACGCCAAGTATTGCAGCACGTCGTACACGGTGATCCTGAGTCCCCGTATGCAAGGTTTGCCGCCCCGTTTGCCGGGTTCGATGGTGATTCGGTCTTGGTAATTCATGTTCGGTCCTGCCGCGTAATCTGAATTCAAAGTCACCGCTTGATTCCGGCATCGTCCCATGCCGGTTGGAATTGACCTCACGAGCGGGACGAGGTGCGCATCCCGCCTTCCGCATTTTATGCCGGATGCTC
This sequence comes from Methylococcaceae bacterium, assembly GCA_035518875.1. Lineage (GTDB taxonomy): Bacteria > Pseudomonadota > Gammaproteobacteria > Methylococcales > Methylococcaceae > DATIXD01. The sequence continues at coordinate 1,582 of DATIXD010000234.1, forward strand.
CCCCTTTTGAATCTTCGAGCAAGGTAGCCTCGATGTAGCGCTAGAGGAATCGAGGGAACCGATTCTCTATCCTGCTCGATTTCGTTTCATTCCATCGGGGTTACGTGGCCGAACCGGGTAGGGCTGACGAAGGAAGTCCACGACGAGGCTCTGGCCTCGCACTGCGCCCGCCGCATCCATCATGGACGCAAGCTAGATCGTTAAAGCCCAATATTCAAAATGGAGATTTGCATTTAGAATTTCGATCTTTTTGCGATACCTGACAAATCCATGACCGACGCCGTCCCAATTTATTTCCCGCCCGAATGGGCCGAACAATCCGGCGCACTGCTGGCCTGGCCTTATGACCAGGGCGATTTCAGTCCCTGGCTGGAAGAAGTCGAAAATACCTATGACCTGATCGCACTGGAGATCAGCCGGCGGCAAAACCTGATCGTCGCCTGTCAAAACAGGGAACATCGCCGCCATATCGAAAACCGTCTGTTCGGTCTGCGGGCGACGCTGGGCAATATTCTCCTGGTTGAGATTCCCTACGACGATGTCTGGGTGCGCGACACCGCCCCGCTTGCGGTGCGAACCCCGCAGGGCGTGACGTTGCTGGATTTCCGCTTCAATGGTTGGGGTAACAAGTACGAGCATTCGGCCGACGCGGGTCTCGCCCGAAGCTTGTTCGACGCCGGCCTGTTCGACGGAACAACAATGGAATCGGTGGATTTCGTGCTGGAGGGTGGTAGCATCGAATCGGACGGCGCAGGCGGCTTGCTGACCACTACCCGGTGTCTGCTCAATCCCAACCGCAATCCGTCGCTGTCGCAGGCGCAAATCGAGGGGCAACTGCGGGATTCCCTAGGCGTAAATCGCATCCTCTGGCTGCATCATGGCCATGCCGAAGGCGACGATACCGACGCCCATGTCGACACCCTGGCGCGTTTTTGCACCGAGAGCACCATCGCCTACACCGCTTGCGATGATCCAACCGATCCGCTTTACGCCGATCTCAAGGCAATGGAGGACGAACTGAAGGTCTTCACGACCTCGGCCGGGCAGCCCTATCAACTGGTTCCGCTGCCCATGCCCATGCCGATCCGCAGCGAGGAAGGTGCGCGTTTGCCCGCCACCTATGCGAATTTTCTCATCATCAACGATGCGGTGCTGGTCCCTGTGTACGGCGATCCGGCCGACGACATCGCCCTGGCGAGGCTGGCCGAAGGTTTTCCCGGCCGCGAGATGATCGCCATTCCCTCCACGCCGCTGATCCGTCAATTTGGCAGCATCCACTGCATGACCATGCAATTTCCTAAGTTGAGTTGAAGCCATGAAAAAACTTCTGACCGTCGCCCTGATCCAGCAGGCTTGCGGCTCGACGCGGGATGACAATCTGGCCGCGACGATAAATGGCATCCGCGATGCCGCGATTCAAGGCGCTGAATTGGTTCTGCTGCCGGAATTGCATCTGGGGCCTTATTTCTGCCAGGTCGAGGATACCTCAAGCTTCGATCTGGCCGAGCCGATTCCCGGACCGACTTGCGAGAAACTGGGCCGAATCGCCAAGGAACTGGGCGTGGTGATTGTCGGGTCGCTATTCGAGCGGCGAGCGGCGGGGCTTTACCACAACACTGCCGTGGTGCTGGAAAAGGACGGCAGCCTCGCCGGCAAATACCGCAAGATGCATATCCCGGACGACCCCGGCTATTACGAGAAATTCTATTTCACCCCCGGAGACATGGGTTTCAAACCCATTGAAACCTCGGTCGGCAAGCTGGGCATTCTAGTCTGCTGGGATCAATGGTATCCGGAGGCGGCTCGGCTGATGGCGCTGGCCGGGGCGGACTTGTTGCTCTACCCGACCGCGATCGGCTGGAACCCGGAGGATACGGAAGAGGAGCAGGAACGGCAGCTCAACGCCTGGATCACCGTGCAGCGTGGCCACGCCGTCGCCAACGGGCTGCCGCTGCTCTCCTGCAACCGCATCGGCTATGAACCCGACCCCAGTGCCCACAGCCAAGGCATCCAGTTCTGGGGCAACAGCTTTGTGGCGGGGCCGCAAGGCGAATTGCTCGCGCACGCCGACAGCCGGGAAAGCAGGGTGATGATCGTGGATATAGACCGGGCGCGCTCGGAGCAAGTCCGCAGGATCTGGCCGTTCCTGCGCGATCGACGGATTGACGAATACGGCGGGTTGACGAAGCGGTTTTTGGACTGAGCGGGCGCGGTTCACACACCTTCGACTGAACTCAGCGTCGGCCTTTCTTGACCTACGATTTCCCGAACAGCGCGTGGTAATTACGCGTGCTCAGTTGGGCAACCGTGTCCAGAGACATTTCCCGCAAATCGGCGATGAACTGGGCGACGTGGCGCACATATTGGGGATAGTTCGGCTTGCCCCGGTGCGGGATGGGCGCGAGGTAGGGCGAATCGGTCTCGATCAGGAAGCGGTCTTCCGGTACCTTGCGCGCCACGTCCTGTATTTGCGCGGCATTTCTGAAAGTCACGATGCCGGAGAACGAAATATAGAAATTCAAATCCAGGGCGCGCCGCGCCGTTTCCCAGTCCTCGGTGAAACAGTGTAAAACACCGCCGACTTCCTCGGCGCCCTCTTCTTCAAGTATCCTCAGGGTATCGTCCCGTGCGTCCCGGGTATGGATGATCAAAGGCTTGCCCGCGGCTCGCGCGGCGCGGATATGGGTTCGAAACCTGTGATGCTGCCATCCCAGATCACCCTCGCTGCGAAAATAATCCAACCCGGTCTCGCCAAGGGCGACCACCTTGGAATTCCCGGCCAGTTCCATCAATTCTTCGACCGTGGGTTCATGGCAATGCCGCTCGTTGGGATGAACGCCGACCGAAACGGAAATCTGGGAATAACCACCGACCAGGTTCAGCATCGCCGGATAGGCTTCCAGGCTGATCGACACGCAGAGCATGTGGCCGATGTCCCGAGCCTCGGCGTCTCGCACGAAGCGGGCGAAGTCGTGCCCGTAAGGCGCCAGGTCGAGGCGGTCGAGATGGCAGTGGGAATCAACCAACATGGATTCGAGGCGATGACCTGGCGTTCGAGATCAAGATTCGAAGCCCGAATCCAGGCTAGCTATCGCTTCTGGATTACATCGTATGCGTGGGACGCTCGGACTCCAGCGCGCCGGCCAAATAGTTCTCGATGCGGCTGCGGGTCATGCCGCCATCCTGCTCGCTGAACTGCACGCCGATTCCGGTGGAACGGTAACCTTCGGCCCCTTTCGGGGTGATCCAGACGATCTTGCCGGCGACCGGGATGCGGTCGGTTTCTTCCATGAGATTCAGCAGCATGAACACTTCGTCGCCCAGTTGATAGGGCTTATTGGTCGGAATAAACAGGCCGCCGTTCTTGACGAACGGGATATAAGCCGCATACAGGGCGTTCTTTTCCCGGATGGTCAAGGAGAGGATGCCTTGCCTGGGCGGATTTTGGGGATCACTCATAAATCTTCCGTTGCGCAGTCTTGAGAATTCTTGACCAATGAATCAGCAGTTCTTCCAAGGCCAATTGCCGGTTAATCTGTCCCGACAGTCGCCGTTTCGTGGCATTCAGCAGATCCAGGAAACGGTACATGTTTTTCAATTCTAGCTGCAGGGCGGTCGCTTGCAAACTCTTACGTAAATCCGGGTTGTTGAGTGTTGGACAGTTCGGCGCGGCGCGCAACCGGATCAGATCGATTACCCAGGAAATCATCCAGTCCAGCAGCGCCTCGCAGGAAAACTTAGCCCACTTCTCGGCTACCAGCACGGGTTCCTCGATGCACCTAGCCACATCGCCCCAGGCCAGGTAGAACTCCCCACGCTTCTGGATCACGCCTTCCTGGGCCAATGCCAAGGCTCTCAGGGGCGCACCCTGCGCCATGGCGAGAAGCACTTCCGCTTGCTCCGCCAGCCCCTGTTCAGCCAGCCATTCGATGCTGTGGCCGCGATCCGGAACGGTAATGTCCATCCGCTGACACCGACTCAGGATGGTCGCCGGCAAGGCCTCCGGCGATTCCGTCAGGAGCAGCATGACGGTGTGTTCATCCGGCTCCTCCAGGGTCTTCAACAGGCTGTTGGCAGCCGCGGCGTTCATCTGATGGGCCGGCGCGAGAATCACGACCCGGTAACCGCTGTATTGAGGTTTGAGGGACAGGGTTCCGATCAATCTCCGGATCGCGTCGATCGTGATGGGCTTACCCGGCTCCGCCGGTTCGATCGCCAGAAAGTCGGGGTGGGTTTGCGCCTCGAACAGATGGCAACTGGCGCATTCCCCGCAGGCGGCAGCCCCGGGTCGCCGGCACAATAACCGCCGGGCGAAGGCCCGCGCCAACCGCATCTTGCCCAGCCCAGCGATGCCGGCGATCAACAGCGCCTGCGGCACCCGACCAGCCAAGGCGTAATCTACAAGACGACGTCGGTAAGGTTCGAGCCAAGGCAGGTCGGCTGCGCTGTGGTTCATGTTCGACACAGTGCTTCCAGACGCGCGGCGATCTCGCTCTGAACGACCGGCAAGGGGTGGCTGGCGTCGATTATCCTGATGCGCTGCGGAAATCGTCCTGCCCGATCGAGATAAGCCTCCCTCACTCGCTCGAAAAATGCGACGGTTTCGGCTTCGAAGCGGTCACTGGGACCGCGCTTTTTGGCACGCATCATGCCGATTTCCACGGGCGCGTCGAACAGCAGGGTCAGATCCGGCTGCAACGGATGCTGCACCCGCTGTTCAAGCATCTCGATGAAGTTCCGGTCGATCCCGCGCCCGCCGCCCTGGTAGGCGTAACTGGCGTCGGTGAAACGGTCGCTCACCACCCAAGTACCCTCCGCCAGAGCGGGAAGAATCACTTCACTCAGGTGTTGGGCACGGGCGGCGAACAGCAATAATAACTCGGTTTGTGGAGAGATGACCCCATCGGCCAGGAGGATCGAGCGAACCTGCTCACCTAACCGGGTGCCTCCCGGTTCGCGGGTGACGATAACCTTCCTGCCCCGGCGCTCCAGGAAATGGCGGACGAATTCCAGATTGGTGCTCTTGCCGACCCCTTCCCCTCCCTCTAATGTAACGAACTTTCCCTTATTCATGACGATTGATCTGAAATTGCTCGACGGCCCGCTGATGATCATTCAAGGTACTCGAAAAGACATGGCTGCCGTCTCCGCGCGCCACGAAATAAAGGCTAGCGCCCGTATCGGGATGCAGGACGGCGTGGATGGAGGCCAGTCCGGGCATGGCGATGGGCGTGGGCGGCAGGCCAGGATGAACATAGGTATTGTAGGGAGTGTCTCGGCCGAGATCTTCCTTGCGAATATCGCCATCGAACTCATTGCCCATCCCGTAGATGACCGTGGGATCGGTTTGCAGCAACATGCCCTGGGCCAGTCTGCGGCTGAAGACGCCGGAGATGAGAGGACGCTCGTCCGCGCGCGCCGTCTCCTTTTCGACAATCGAAGCCAGAATCAGGGCCTCATAGGGATTTGTAAGCGGCAATCCTTCCACCCTGCCCTGCCATTCCCGCTCCAGCAAGAGCCGCATCGTGTGATGGGCGCGCTTGAGCAATTCGATGTCTTCGGTCCCTTTGGTGAAAAAGTAGGTATCCGGGTAGAACTCTCCCTCCGCGTTCTCCCCGGAGGCGCCGACCAAGACCATGATCTCTTCGTCTGATTTGCCCGCCAGACGGTGCGTCAGGGCCGGATGTTGATTCAATGCGGCCAGCATTTGCTTGAAGCGCCAACCTTCGACGAAGGTAAGGGCATGCTGGCGCACTTTACCGGAGACGAAGAGAGCCACCAGCTGGCGCATCGTTGTGCCGGGCTGGATTTCGTATTCGCCGTATTTCAGGTGGGTCGCCGCATGTTCCGCATAGGCCAACAGCCTGAACCAGTACGGTTTTTGGATCAGACCTTGAACGCTGAGCGCTTCGGCAATGGCCGCAAGGCCCTGTCCCTTGAAGATCTCGAAATAAGCGGTTTCGCGGTTATCCAGGGGGCTGTCGACCGCGTCCTGGTAATCCATCCATAACCAGCCCGTGCATAGGCTGGCGAAAATGACGAACAGCCCGATCAACCGCGACATGGTTGACGGAACTCCTCCTCGATCATGGCCGCCACAAGGCTTTGCATCATGCGCGTGACGGTCCCCACTTCATAATTCAGACCTTCGAACTGCCGGATCGGCCAAAGTCGAATGACGCAATTGGTCAAGAACAACTCGTCCGCCTCGTAAAGTTCGTTCGGATAGATGCGGGTTTCCTCGATTGCCAAGCCCTGCACCTGCGCCAATCTTATCACGAGGGAGCGCATGACGCCGGCCACGCCACAGCGATCGATGCGGGGCGTGCGTAACCGCCCGTCGTTCACCATGAACAGATTGCTAGTGACACCCTCGACCACACAGCCCTCTTGATCTAGCATCAGTCCTTCGCGAATCTCATCGTCATGCCACTCGGAGCGCGCCAGAACCTGTTCCAGCCGGTTCATGTGCTTCACGCCGGCCAACAGCGGATTGATTCCCAGACGCGCCCGGCAGAGTCGGGCGCGAATGCCCAGGTTACGCAGTTCCGGGGGGTAGTCGGGTGCCGGATGACAACTCAGCACACGGGTAGGATTCGGCTCATCAGGACAACGGTACCCGCGCCCCCCGGCTCCTCGCGTCAACTGGATTTTCAATACGCTTTCCCGATTGGCATTGCTCAAGAGGCGAGCTTCCTCGGCCAGAATCTCGCGCCCCGGAAAGGGCAATGCCAGCCGGGCGGAGTCCCTTTGCAAGCGGTCCAGGTGATCGCCCAGAAACAACGGGGTTCCGCAGGAGACGAGCATGGTCGTGAAGATGCCGTCGCCATACTGAAATCCTCGGTCGGCGAAATCGACGCAGCGCGTTTCTACGCCATTTACCAGCGTGTTTTTGGAGCCAAGCATGGTCTAGCAGCAAAAAACTTAGGCGTTTTCATCGAGAGGCCCCAGGGTCAAAGAGGTCGGAGCCGACATTCGGTTCGCGCGGCCCCGAGCCGAGCTTGGAGGCCACGCTAACGAATAGGGAGAAAACTCAGGCGTAGCGCTTGAAGACGAGTGTCCCGTTGGTACCGCCGAAGCCGAAAGAGTTCGACATGACGATATCCAGCTTCGCTTCCCTGATGGTGTGCGGCACGTAATCCAGGTCGCATTCGGGATCGGGATTGTCGAGGTTTATCGTCGGCGGAATCACTTGGTCGCGCAGTGCCAAGACCGAAAACACCGCTTCGACGCCACCGGCCGCGCCGAGCATGTGCCCGGTCATGGATTTCGTCGAGCTGATCGCGGTCTTGTAAGCCGCATGACCTAGCACGGCCTTGATCGCCCGTGTCTCGGCGATATCGCCGGCTGGCGTGGAGGTACCGTGGGCGTTGATGTAATCGATCTGGTCCGGATTCACGCCCGCGTCTCGCAAGCTCATGCGCATACAGCGGGCGGCACCCTCGCCGTTCTCGGGCGGCTGAGTCATATGATAGGCGTCGCCGTTCAAACCGTAGCCCACCAATTCGGCGTAAATATTCGCCCCGCGGCGCTTGGCGTGTTCGAGCTCTTCCAACACCAGCACGCCCGCTCCATCGCTCAGAACGAATCCATCCCGGTCTCTGTCCCACGGCCGGCTCGCGGCCTGCGGGTCGTCGTTGCGACGCGACAATGCGCGCGCCGACGCGAATCCGCCCAAGGCCGTGGGAGAAGTCGCCATCTCGGCGCCGCCTGCGACCATCACATCGGCGTCGCCGTACTGAATCAGACGCGCGGCGTCGCCGATATTGTGCGTCCCGGTGGCGCAGGCGGTGACGATGGCGAAATTGGGACCCTTCAAGCCGTATTTGATGGAAAGATTCCCGGAAATCATGTTGATGATGTTGCTGGGAACGAAGAAGGGCGAAATTTTCCTGGGGCCGCCCTTGAGGAAGGCATTGTGTCCGGCCTCGATGCCGGTAATACCACCGATGCCGGAACCGATCGCGACGCCGATACGTTCCGCGTTGCTATCGTTCACCTCGATTCCCGAGTCTTCGAAGGCCTGACTCCCGGCCGCCAAGCCATAATGGATGAAGGCATCCATTTTCTTAGCCTCTTTTTCGGGAATGTATTGGCCGATGTCGAAGTTCCTGACGGAACCGCCGAAACGGGTGGCGAAATCGGAAACATCGAAATGCTCGATGGGAGCAATTCCGCTTTTGCCTCTGAGTACACTATTCCAGCAATCGGCTACGGTCAGGCCCACGGGCGAAAGGGCGCCTAGGCCGGTGATCACAACGCGTCTCTTGCTCAAGATTCTTCCTTAGGCAGGCAATTTTCACATTCTGTAGAAAAGAACGCGCCCCAAAGGAGCGATGACTCCGGTGGGGCGTTTGGGTAGGTCGTTAAGTATGGCTTTCGATGTAATCGATGGCCTGTTGGACGGTGGTGATTTTTTCGGCGTCTTCATCCGGAATTTCGCACTCGAATTCTTCCTCCAGTGCCATGACGAGTTCAACCGTGTCCAGGGAATCGGCTCCGAGGTCGTCGACGAAAGAAGCCTCGTTGGAAACCTCTTCTTTCACCCCCAATTGCTCAGCAACGATCTTTTTAACACGCTCTGCAACATCACTCATTGTTTTCTATCCTCAATTTTTTCTCTTGAATTGATGAGTCGGCAAATTTTAATTTGAATTCGTGGTAATACAAGCTTTCTCTTGAGACGAGACCAGTTATTACTTGTGACAATTATTTCCCGCCCGATTAAACCCCAAGCCGGCTAACAATAACACGATCGACCTGGAGAGTGAACGATTTGCGGCGGCGACGCCAGATTCAGCCGTTAAGGCTATGCCATATACATTCCGCCGTTCACATGCAGGGTTTCGCCTGTGACATAGCCGGCGTCATCCGAGCACAAAAAGGCGACGGCGCCGGCGATTTCTTCCGAGCTGCCAAGACGCCCCAGGGGAATGGAATCGAGCAGGACTTTCTGGTGCTCTTCCGGCAAAGAACGGGTCATGTCGGTGTCGATAAAGCCCGGAGCAACCGAGTTGACGGTGATGTTCCTGGAACCGACTTCCTTGGCCAAAGACTTGGTGAAACCGATTATCCCCGCCTTGGCGGCTGCATAATTGGATTGTCCCGCGTTGCCGGTCGCACCGACCACCGAAGTAATATTAACAATGCGACCCGTGCGCGCCTTGATCATGCCTCGCAAGCAAGCCTTGCTCATGCGGTATACGGAAGACAGATTGGTTTGCAGGATCACGTCCCAGTCCTCGTCCTTCATCCGCATCAGCAAGTTGTCGCGAGTGATTCCCGCATTGTTCACGAGAATGGTCGGCGCGCCGAATTCGTCGGTGACAGCCTTGAGAAAGGCCTCGATCGCCTGGCCATCGCAAACATCCAGAACCATGCCCTTGCCTTTCAAACCCGCCTCAGCCAAGGCGATTGAAATCGACTCCGCTCCGGCTTCCGTAGTTGCCGTGCCGATCACCGTGTGACCCTCGGCCGCTAAGCGCATCGCGATGGCGCGCCCTATGCCACGGCTCGCACCGGTCACTAGTGCAATTTGACCGCTCATTTCACAAGCTCCAAGGCCCTGTTTAAAGAATCCGGGTTAAATATCGCCTCGACCCTGGCTGCGGGGACGATACGCTTGTTGAGGCCGCTGAGCACCTTAGCGGGGCCGCATTCGATGAATCGGCGCACTCCTTGCTCGTACATGAATCGGACGGAGTCAGCCCAACGTACCGAACCATGCAACTGCTTCTCCAAAACGGCGCGGATGACCTCGGGCGCCGGGTGGGTTGCCACGTCGACATTGTGCACCACGGGAACCGTTGGCGTCTCAATCTTGAGCTTGGCCAGGGTTTCCCTGAATTTCTCCGCCGCACTCCGCATCAAAGGGCAATGCGAGGGCACGCTTACCGGCAGTAAGACCGCCCGTTTCGCACCATCCGCTTTGGCCCCCTCAATCACCCGAGCCACGGCGGCTGCGTGACCGGCGATGACGATTTGCCCTGGCGCGTTGAAATTGGCCGGGGTGACGATCTCGCGTTCGCTGGACAGAGACGAGCACAGGGAAACCACCTTGGGATCGTCCAGGCCGAGAATGGCCGCCATCGCTCCGGTGTCCGGCGGCACCGCCTGCTGCATGAGACGGGCTCGCTCCGCCACCAGAGTAACTGCGTCCTCGAAAGCGATCGCCCCGGCACAGACCAAGGCGGTGTATTCGCCCAGGCTGTGTCCGGCCATCCAGCCGGGGACCGCACCGCAAACCTTGCTCCAGACGCGCCAGGCCGAAAAGCCCGCAGCCAACATGGCGGGCTGGGTATATTCGGTGAGATTTAGCTTTTCCGCCGGACCTTCGCTGACCAACCGCCACAAGTCGAACCCCAATGTATCGGAGGCAACCTGAAATGTTTGCTCCACTTCGGGATGATCGGCCGCCAATTCTCTCAGCATCCCTACCGACTGCGATCCCTGCCCCGGGAAGAGGAAAGCCAGACCATTGTCATTCGTATTCATATGCAGAATATCTAGGCGCATTAATAGCGGATCAGGGCGGAACCCCAGGCGAAACCACCGCCGAACGCTTCCATCAAGACAGTCTGGCCGCGCTGGATACGGTTGTCGCGCACCGCTTCGTTCAATGCTAAGGGGATCGATGCCGAGGATGTGTTGCCCTGATTTTCGATGGTGACCACGACGCGCTCCATCGGCATTTTGAGCTTCTTGGCGGTCGCCACGATGATGCGGATATTGGCCTGATGCGGCACCAACCAGTCGATGTCGGACTGCTGCAGATTGTTGGCCGCCAGGGTTTCGCTGACGATGCTGCCGAGCGTGTTGACGGCGATCTTGAACACTTCATTGCCATTCATCTGGATGATGCGCTCGCAGTCTTCGCCATCGTCGCCTTCGAAGGCGGGATTGGGCAGATAGAGCAGATCTTTGTACTGGCCATCCGAATGAATGTGCGTGCTAAGGATGCCGGGTTGGGCGGATGCCTCCAGCACCACGGCGCCCGCACCGTCGCCGAACAGGATGCAGGTGGAGCGATCCGTCCAGTCGATCACGCGGGAGTTGATTTCGCTACCGACCACCAGAACCCGCTTGGCGGCGCCCGCCCGTATATATTGATCCGCCACGCTCAGCGCGAAAACGAAACCGGAACAGGCCGCTTGCACATCGAATGCCGCACAACGATCGCCGATGCCCAGCCGGTGTTGCAGCAAGCACGCGGTGCTGGGAAAAATCCGATCCGGGGAACTGGTGGCCAGAACGATCAGATCGACGTCTTTTGGCTCGAGTTGCGCGGCCTTCAGGGCTTGCCGAGAAGCGATCTCGGCCATGCTGGAGGCGGTTTCGACCTTGGTTGCTATACGCCGCTGCCGGATCCCGGTTCTCTCGACGATCCATTCGTCCGAGGTATCGACGGTTCGCGCGATGTCGTCATTGGTCAGAATGGTTTCAGGAAGATAGCCCCCGGTTCCGGCGATACGGGAATGCCTGCTCACGCGGTTTTCCTCTCGGCAAAAATCGCCGCCACCCGTTCTCCAATCCGCTGAGGCACGGCATTCTCGATTTCACGTGCGGCGATTTCGATGGCCTTGGCAAACGCGACGCGATCGGCATTGCCGTGGCTCTTGACCACGATGCCGCGCAAGCCCACTAGGCTGGCGCCGTTATACTGCCTGGGATCGATGCGTTTCTTGAAGGATTGCAGAGCCGGCAGTGCCGCCAGCCCGGCTAATTTGGTCAGCCAATTCTTGCCGAACGCGTCTTTGATCGAATGGCTGATCATCTTGGCGACCCCCTCGCTGCTTTTGAGTGCCACATTGCCCACGAAGCCATCGGTGACGACGATGTCGACGGTCCCAGTGTAAAGGTCGTTGCCTTCCACGTAACCGATAAAATTGATGTGCGAATCTGCAATGAGTTTCGCCGCCTGCTTGACTTGTTCGTTGCCCTTGATTTCCTCCTCACCGATATTGAGGAGTCCGACCCTTGGATTGGGATTGTCCTCCACCGACCTGACGAGTTCGTATCCCATCACTGCGAACTGGCGCAAATGTTCGGCGGTGCAATCGACATTCGCCCCCAAATCGAGCACATGGGTGTGGCCACTGAGTGATGGCACCGAGGCGATGATAGCTGGCCGATCGATGCCAGGAATCGTTTTCAGCACGAATTTGGCGATCGCCATCAAGGCGCCGGTATTGCCTGCGCTGACGCAGGCGCCGGCGACGCCTTCCTTGACCAGATTGATGGCGACCCGCATGGACGAATCCTTCTTGTTGCGCAACGCCTTCGAGGGAGATTCGTGCATCTCGATCTGCTCAGAGGCGTGATGAACGCTCACTCGATCCCCCGTTGAAGCGTCCACACCGGCCAGATGCCGCTTCAAGATTTCTTCATCTCCGACCAGTATCAGCCGCAAGGAGGCATTTCTCGCCAGGCAATCCAAGGCGGCGGGAACAACCACCTCGGGGCCATGGTCGCCGCCCATGGCATCCAGCGCGATGATGGGTTTGTCGCTCATGCGACACCCATCTTGCTTACCGCTTGATTATCTGACATTTCGACTTGACGTGATTGTGGCAGGCCTTGGTGGCTGCGCCCTGACTACAACAAACTGTGTGAAAGAGGGGTTGGTTGAGCAGAGAAAAAAGGATGAAGCCTATTCTTCGGTACCCGCTTCTTCCTTGGCGGCGAGGATTCTACGCCCACGATAGAAACCATCCGGGCTGACATGATGGCGGAGATGAGTTTCGCCGGTGGTTGGATCGATGGAAAGGGCATTCGCCGTCAAGGCATCGTGCGCACGGCGCATGCCGCGTTTGGATCGGGTTTTACGATTTTGTTGTACCGCCATTGGATCACTCCTATCGTGAAGTCAATTGATTAAATCAGCCAAAACGGCGAAGGGATTCTCGCGCTCGTTTTTGGGTTTTTCCCTTATCGTTAGCACCCCATCGCATTGAGGATGCTGGGGAATCGTTGGAATCGCGAGCAACAACTCTTCCTGAACAATGTCAGCCAAAGGAATGATTTCCTCTTCGAGCAAGAGCGGCTCGAAGGATTCCGGCAAAAGATTGGCCTCGTCGATGGACTTGACGATACCCAGGCGTACTACGCTATCCACTCGCCATTGAACGGGTTGCAAGCAGCACTGACATTGCAATTCCAGTTCGGCCTCGACCCGTCCCTGCACGGCGGCAATCTTGCCTTCCTTGCCGAAATTCAATTCGAACCTCACCTCTCCGACACGGTTCGAAAGGACATCCTGAAGGCGAGATAGTTTGGCTAAAGGCAAGGAACCTTTAAACTGACGCCGTTTATCCGCCAGCGCCAAAGGATCGACGAGCTCGGGCAAGTGCTGCAACATAAGCGCAAAATGATACCGAGAAAACGGAAAAACTGTCAAAATTTATCGCTGTTAACCGACCGGCCGTATGAACGTCTCACAGGCTACTGCCCCCAAACTGGTCCTCGCATCGAGTTCGCCTTACCGAAAAGCATTGCTCGGAAAACTTGGCCTTTGCTTTGAAACGGCCTCGCCATCCGTTGATGAAAGCCCTCGCACCGACGAGACGCCTCGAGAACTGGCGATACGCCTGGCCAGGGAAAAAGCTGGCACGTTGTCGCAGGTATTCCCCGAGCATCTGATCATCGGCTCCGACCAGGTCGCCATTCTGGCGGGTCGGCAACTGACCAAGCCGGGCAATCGCGCCAATGCAATCGGTCAGTTACATGCGGCTTCGGGGCACGCCGTGACATTTTACACTGGGGTTTGCGTGTTGAATTCGGCAACCGGGGAGGCAAGAACCGATCTGGATCGGACCATCGTGCATTTTCGCCCGTTGACCGATTCGCAGGTCGAACATTACGTGGATAGGGAGCGGCCGTTCGACTGCGCCGGCGGCTTCAAATCGGAAAGCCTCGGCATTGCCTTGTTCGACCGGATCGAAGGGGAGGATCCGAACGCCTTGATCGGATTGCCGTTGATCCGCCTGATCCGATTGCTGGAAGCGTTCGGCGTAAAGGTCATTTGACCGCCGGTAAAGTGGGACGAGATTGGCTGCCGCTAGAGCGATGCGAAGCGGCGATAGTAGTTCAGCACGCGCACCACGTAATCCTGGGTTTCGGGTATGGGTGGAACCTGGTAGCCGAATTTCTTGACCGTGTTTTCCCCCGCGTTGTAAGCCGCCACCGCCAGCTTGATATCGGACTGGAACATCCCGATCAGATCGCTGAGGTAACGGGCCCCACCCTCGACGTTCTCTTCCGGATCGAACCGGTCCCGCACGCCGTAACGGTCCGCCGTGCCCGGCATGAGTTGCATCAGGCCGGCTGCGCCCTTATTCGAAACGGCGCCGGGGTTGTAGGCGGATTCGGCTCGAATGACGGCATGGAGCAAGGCGGGATCGAGACTGTACTTGCTTGCCGTGGCCTCGATCAGGGGGGTGAATTGCCTGCGGTTTTTCTCGAAGGCCCGGCTGAACCCGTAGCCGCCCGCCGGTTTTCGACTGATGAAAGTGAATGCGGCTGGCGTGCGGATAACGAGCTGGTAGCCGGAGTGCCTGGGCTTGTCGGTATAGAACACATGTCCGCTGCCATCCACGTATTTGTAAACATCGGCCTTGGCCGCATATGCTAGCCATAGCGGCGAGAGAGCGAGAACAAGCGGGGTAAGAAATCTGATCATTGCACTGCCTGCTTTCCTAGAGACTCTGACGAGAGCGGCCTTTTAGAAGGAAGTGTTGCATGAATCCGTCATTTTACAAACCCGACGCTATTCCAGCACCGGCCTGACCAAACCCGCCGCCCTGCCGGCTCGCGCCCTCGCCTCCTCGGCGCTTGCAGCCGTCGCCAAGGCGACGCCCATGCGCCGCCTTGGAAAGGAAACCGGCTTGCCGAACAGCCGGATCTCCGTTTCCGGCACCTGCAGTGCCTCTTCTAGGCCCTCAAAGGCTATACCCTCCCCTTCCAGCTGTCCGTAAATCACTGCACTCGCACCGGGGCCGCGCAAAGCAACCGAAACCGGTAGCCCTAGAATCGCACGGGCGTGCAGTTCGAACTCGCTCTGCGCCTGGGTGATCATGGTCACCATGCCGGTATCGTGCGGCCGGGGACTGACCTCGCTGAACCAAACCCGATCGCCCCGAATAAACAATTCGACGCCGAAAATGCCCCTGCCTCCCAGATGATCGGTGACCGCCTTCGCGATCCGCTGCGCCTCGCACAGTTCCGTTTCGCCCATGCACTGGGGCTGCCAACTCTCGACATAATCGCCTTTTTCCTGGCGGTGACCAATGGGCTCGCAGAACCGGGTTTCCACCTTCCCCTTGGCATTCAGGGCGCGCACCGTCAGCAGGGTGATTTCAAAGTCGAAGTCAACCTTCCCTTCCACGATCACCTTGCCGTGCTTCACTCGGCCGCCTTGCTGAGCGTAATCCCAGGCTCCAGCGATGTCCGCTTCGGAGTTCAGCATCGACTGTCCCTTGCCAGAGGAGGACATGACAGGCTTAACGAAACAGGGAAAGCCGATTTCACCGACGGCTTGATTGAACGCCTCGAAAGAATCGGCGAAAGCGTAGCTCGAAGTGGGCAAGCCCAGTTCCTCAGCCGCCAGCCGGCGGATGCCTTCCCGGTTCATCGTCAGTTGCACGGCAGTCGCGGTGGGGACGACTTCGGCCAGGCCCGCCCGCTCGATTTCGGCCAGGGCACCCGTGGCGATGGCTTCGATCTCGGGCACGACCAGCTGTGGTCTTTCCTGTTCCACGAGACGGCGAATCGCCACGGGATCGGTCATATCGAGGACATGTGCGCGATGGGCCACCTGATGTGCCGGCGCATTCGGATAGCGATCCGCCGCGATGACCTCGACGCCGTAACGTTGCAGGGAAATCGCGACCTCCTTGCCGAGTTCGCCGCTACCCAGAAGCAACACCCTGGTCGCGTTTTTGCTCAGGGCTGTACCAATCTTCATGGCTCTCTCCTCTCCGAATAATCCGGGTGGCCGAGTCGGGTGCCATCGATTACGCATGCCATCGAATCCAGGCGACAACCGGCCGATAATTTTCGGTAAGCGTACCAGCATTGCCTACCTACTCGGCAAGCGATTTTACCGAAGTCTTGCGTGTCGGCTGCACAAGAGGGTGTGCTTCGGCGGTAATTGTCGACCGTTCAGCCGCAGTTCAGCTTGCAGCGGGTAGCCTCATCTCAGGGTGACACTCCAATGCTCCCGATCTTTCTCAACCTTCATCTTCCCTGCAGGGAACATTCATGAACGCTCGCTTTCGCTCCGGGTCGCTTGCGCTGGTTCTCTTCGCCGTATTACAGCTCGCCGATGTCTTCTGTCCGAGTTCCGTCCGGGCGGATCCGGGGCAAGACGTCGACATCAACATCTTCTACGATGCGCTCGCGCCTTATGGCGACTGGGTGGATCACCAAACATACGGGCGCGTCTGGCATCCCCGCGACATGCCGCCGGGCTGGCGACCCTATACCGACGGCCACTGGGATTACAGCCATGAGCACGGCTGGGTTTGGGTATCGGATTGGGACTGGGGTTGGGCGCCCTTCCATTATGGCCGCTGGGCGTGGGACGATTGGCACGGCTGGGTTTGGGTTCCGGGGAGAATCTGGGCGCCGGCTTGGGTATTTTGGCGTTATGGCGGAGGTTACGCGGCTTGGGCGCCGATGCCCCCGAATGTCATCTGGCAACCGGAATATGGCCTGATTACCCGGCATTTCAGTTACGATCGCGATCTGCATTGGGATTGTTGGGTGGCGGTGCCGGAATATTATGTCTCCCATCGGCATATCCGACGATACATCATGGAGCCGCGTCGAAACATTCACGTATTGAATGTAACGAAAAATCACACTCATGTCACGATCGTCCACAACACCATCGTCAATCGCGGCGTTCCTGTCAAACGCATCGAGAAAGTCAGCCGAACTTCCGTGAGGCCGGTTCGAATCCGAGAGGTGGAACGTCCTGAGGATCGGAGCGACTGGGGCGACGAGAAAACGCTCCGGGTCTTTCGCCCCAAAATCCGACCGGCGAGTACCGAGGACATTCGCAGGGATGAAGCGCTGGCGGCCAAATGGAGTATGGAGCAGGAAGCGCGGCGTCGAAGCCGGCCAAGCCATCCGAGCGCTCGATTCGACCAACGGGAAGTACGGGTGCCCGATCGACTCAAGGAAAAGACGCCATACGAAACGGATGTCGATTTAAAAAAGACGACGCCGGAACGGGGATCGCGGCCTTTCAGTGACGCCCAGCAGGAACCTATGCCGATCACGAAACCCGACGAATTGCGGGCACGGCAGACGCGACAGCCGGAAGATGAGCGCAATGACGCACCAAGACCTCGCAATCGCCGCTCGCCGGATAGCTTTGAAAGCCGAAGCGTTGGACGACCGGCCGGCATTCAGGAAGGGGATATCGGGGAAACCCCGATTTCCAAGCCCCGACCACCGGCCTGGAAAGACCGGAAACCCGAAACTGCGTCGCCGAACAACATTTCCGATTCACCCAAACAGACCGTCCGCGAGGGGCAGAACCCCATTCGTCCGCGGCTGAGGCCGGCCAATAGAGCCCAACCGATAGAGTTTCGCGGGCCGGGCCAAGAAGCCCCCGTGGATAGCGGTGATCAATCCGGACGATTCAGGAGACGGGAGCTTG
>DATIXD010000235.1:0-4188 GCA_035518875.1 Methylococcaceae bacterium
TCGAGGCATCCCATCGGACGCACGGGGAAGCCTGAAGAAGTCGCCAATGCCGTGCTTTGGCTCGCCAGCGATGCGGCGAGCTTCGTCACCGGCCACAGCCTCCTCGTGGACGGAGGGTTCATCGCACAGTGAGGCCCGCCCGCACCGGTCCGGCGCAACGATTGGTTAAATGGATCGGCTACTATCACGGTCGCGATGGAAATACGCCGGACCCGCAAGTCGGAACCATGGATGGTTTCCGGCGCTTGGTAGTGGAATCTTCGCCTGACATTGCGCTCCATTCGACTGCTTTCGGCTACGCCTCACACACCTCAAACCTAAGACCTTTCCCCCAGATGCCCATAGGCCGGCAGGGTTTGCAGGCGCTGATCCACCAGCGCCCCGCCTATCGTGAAGTGATACAGACTCTGGAAGCGCGTACTCTCCAGGCTCAGCAGTTCGTGCACGGGATCGTCGAAGAAACAACCGATGCCGGTGCCGCGCACGCCGGCGGCTTCGGCTTCGAGATATAGCGCCTGACCGATCAATCCGCACTCCCAAAATAACCGGCGGTAAACCCAGGGGCCTTCTGCGAGCGCCGCATCGAGCTCGGCCAGCATCCCCAGGCTGAAAGCGCCGTCTCCCGCGATCTCCTGGTGGCAGGAAAGGGCCTTCGCCGCCTCCTGCGCATTCGCCCGAACCAGCCGGTAAAAAGCGAGATGTTCCGGGCATCCCGCCACGGTATCCCAGGCGAAATCGGCTCGAAACACTTCCCGAAATTCGCTGTGGATGCCCTCTCGCCGGCAAAACAGATAAAGTCCCGGACTCATACCTTCGACCCGATGGACGAACAACAGCAGATGCACACGCGGCGGCCAGCGCCAGAGATCGAAAGGCGGCGCGTTCGCGCGCGGCAGGGTAGCGTCCAATAGCCGGAACAGGGTCTTGGCCGGGATCGAGGTGACTCCGTCGAACGCCTGGGCGCTCCGGCGCTGCTTGATGAGCGCGGCGGCGGAGTGTTCGCAGACTATCCGCGGCAGGGGTGCGGTCGGCGGCGGGCGCCAACCAGCGGACTCGGTAGGCGGCTTACTCGCTGCCTCATGAACCTCCTCGATCACCGGCCAGTCGTGTTGATGTCGTCCGCTCAGGGCATTGGCCAGGCCGACCCATTCACTCGAGCGAGCCGCATCGACCCATGCCTCGACGACGGGAAGTTCGGTCGTCTCTTCGGGCTCGATTTCGATCAGGCAAAGCAAGTCGGGCGCCTCAGTTTCGGCGGCGGCGAAATCCCCGCTCCGATCCAAGCCCAGCAAAGCCGCGACGGCCTCATCGCCCCAATCGTCCAGCAAACGCACACGCCAGCCCAATACTGCTGCGGCGTAGCGCAAGGCGCCCAGCGCATGACCGACATCGTGCTGGCAATAGCGGTAGGCGCGTTCGCCATATTTCCAGGCTTCGCGCCAGTAAACGGAGCTGAAACCGACCATCAGACATGGGAAGGGAAAGTCCGCCCGGCAGCGCCGCTCCAGCAGATGGTCGTGGCTGGCGTAGTGATAGACGCCATCAGCTAGCCCCGCAACGCCCGAGGCCACCAGGTAAGCCTCGGTCGGGTGCAGATTGCCGCTAGAAGGATTGCAGCGCAGCGCCCAGCGATCCGGCCCGTATTGCTTCCAGGCAGCCAGCCCCATCGACAGCTCCAGCAACGCGCCGACACCGGCCAGGTTCGAAGGCTGAGGGGGCACACCGCCCGGCTCGAACAGATCGGCATAGAGCACCGGCTGCCGGGCGGCAGTCAAGGGCAGCGGTATTTCCGGCGCACCGGCAAAGCGGCGAAAGGGATTCGGCTGGGTGTCCCAGTCCAGGAAGCCGGGTCCTTTGGCATAGTGTCCGAAGTCATGCTTGGTGCGCTGGTGATAGGCGTAAACCTTGGCCAGCGCACTGTCCACCGGCGGAATCGGTTCGGGGCTCACAGCTCCTCCGCGCGCAATTCCTCCGCCCAACAGCCGATGGGAATGCCGAGATTTCCCTCGGCATCCTCGAAACGCACGAGGAAAACGGTGCGATCGGGATCCAGCTTCACAAGTTCGCCCGGAACGAGCTTGGAGGGGCGGAGCCCGGCGCGAAGCACGAGCCCCAGGGCGGGGGCGAGCAAATGTCCCTTGCGCACGATCACGCCGCGAGCACCCCGGGCGCCAACAGGGCGTCCTGCGGAAAGTCCTCGAGACTCCCGTCGTTATGAAAAGCTTTCACCGCACAGACCATATCGCGTTATTCCAGGGTTTCAACCTTCACCATCGTTTCTCTCCCGTCTCAATTGTCGTAAAGCCGACAAACATGAATGGGGTTTGTAGGCATCCTTCCCCGCGTCAGTCACGCACTCCGCAACTCATTCCTTTTGTTTTCACCAAATTGCAGAGTAAATACACACTGGCACGAGGAGTGCTTGCAACGGTACAGAGACAATGCCCAACCTCCTGACAGGAGAACGATCATGGTTACATTGACCGACAGCGCCATCAAGGTAGAGCCGCCAATTATCGCAGAACTGCGGAAACTCTCGCCCTACTGGGGCGAAAACGGCCCGGTCACCGAGCCAGCAAAGGCTTTTGCGCCGGTTTACGGATAAACGATCATGAAAACCTCACGGTCGGCATTCCTCGCCCTGTGCAAGCCCCTCACTTTGGGAGCAGTTAGCCAGCACCGAAGTCGGTCAGGCGACGCACATCCGGAGGGCAATGAGCAGCATCGCCCATTGGCAAAGGGTCGCCGAAGGTCGGATGAGGACCGCACGATAATCATCGACGACACCCCGCTCAGGGATGGCGAGCAGTCCGCCGCAGTCGCTTTCTCTCTGGAAGAGAAGATCGACAGTTTGAAATTGGCATCTCTGTCTCCAGCAACAAGCAGTCGCCGGAAGTCGCGAATCTCAGGATTTTTTACCACAAGCTGCGCAACGACCACGTCGCTGCGCTTTTCAAGCAACCCACCCAAGGGAGCCCAAACCCTATGAACCAGGAACCCATTGCCGAAGTCTTGCCCGACTCATCCGATAGCGCCCACCATTCGGATGCAACCCCGGAAGTCGAGATGTCAGGGGAAGAATATCCCTTCTATATCGTGCCGCGCCCGCCGATTCCCGGGCAAACGTCTTGGAGTACCGTACCGTGGTGAGCGCCTTCGTCGCAGCGCAGCTCGATCACGCCTTGCCGAGCCTCATGTGGGGATGCGACCTGGCATGATCGCGTAATCGAGCGGGTGTAAATCTCACTCGGGTAGCCATTAGCCACGGGCCTGGTATCGAGCCTTGCAGTCCGTCGGGTAACCCATGGGTTGATGCGTAGGCACGAAAGTAGGCGAGGTGCAAAGGTAGCAAGGGACACTGACCCTGAAGACGTGGAGTCCCGAAGATGGCGTCGTTGGAATCGGCCGATGGGTCCCCGCAACCAGCAAGCAGCAGACCCTGATACTCGAGCGACGAGTATCAGGGAATACCCCGGCATCTGAGGTCGCATCGAGCCTTACAATACGATTGCGCGGCAACCAGCGTGGCCAAACGTCTGGCGCCAAGCAAGAGCGGCATCGGCTTTCGCGCCGAACCGGTGGATGTCCTGCAGAAACCGGAACTGGAAGAACCGCTCAACGGAACCCAACCCGACGACCTGCGCCACTTCGGCCGGACCCTCGTATTCATTGGCCGCTTCACGGTCCTAGTCCCCTGGAAACGCTGGACGAAACTGCGCTCATCAGCATACTCAACGTGCCCAACAATGCCTTTCTCAGGCAGTATCAAAAGCTGTTCGCCTACGAAAACGTGGAACTACATTTCACGCCCCAGGCGCTTTCGACCATCGCCCGCAAGGCTATCCAACGCGACACCGGCGCTCGTCGCACGCCCCGCATTCTCGAACAGGTGTTGCGCAAACCCGTGCTCGAAATCCCATGCCTATGCGGCATCCGGCACTGCGTCGTCGATGACTTCATCATCGACGGAAAGGCGGGGGCGAATTAGGCCGGGCTTCTTTCCAGGGCCGGAGTCGTCGAGCTGATTGCGCACAATTGTTCCGAATCGAATCGTCTCTACTTCCCCGCCGGGCGCGGCACGCCATATTTCGCCGCTACTGCATAGTCTGGATAGTCAGTAAATAACCCATCAACTCCGGAATGGTTTAGAAACGCAACTAATAGTTCCCTAAAGTCATCAGCAAAGGG
>DATIXD010000236.1:0-21787 GCA_035518875.1 Methylococcaceae bacterium
CTCCACCGCGTCAAAACCCTGGCTTACCGGCTGCCAGTCGCGCCGCGACCACTGCCGTTCGATCAGACGCTTGACCCCGGCGCTCTGGCGTAGCTTGAAGAGGTAGGGTTGTTCGAGGGCTTCCAGGTCGGCCATGACCCCCCACTCGTCGAGCAGACCCGCCACCTCATCAATTCAGCCCGCATAGGTCTGATGAAAAACACCGCGGTGTTGCTGAATTTCTCCCGCGGCGGCATCGTCGAGGAGGCTGCCGTGCTCCATGCCTTGGAAGCCGGCAAGCTGAGAGCCTACGTTTGCGACTTCCCCAACAGTGCACTGCTCAATCGCAAGGGGTGATCGCATTGCCTCACATTGGGGCGTCCACCGAGGAGGCCGAGGAAAACTGCGCGGTCATGGTGGTGGATCAAATCCGCGATTATCTCGAAAACGGCAATATCCGAAATGCGGTCAATTTCCCGGACGTCGTCATGCCGCGTATCGAAGGCTATCGGCTGGGCATCGCCAATGAAAATATTCCCGGCATGGTGAGCCAGATTTCTAGCGCTCTGGCCGATGCGAATCTCAACATTGTCGATTTGGTGAATCAATCCAGAGGGGAGTATGCGTACACGCTAATCCGAACTTTGACCGTCTCAGGTACGTAACCCTATGAGTGGCATGATAAAAATCATGACGCCTGGGGCTCGTTACTGGGTACGGTCGGGTGTAATGCCTAGGAGTTGGAAAGCCTCGCGCTGCAATGCTGTGGGACGGGTGGTAAGAATGATCTTGGCATTTGGGTTGAGGGGCGTGGAGGCCACGTTGTAACAGACGGTTGCCAGATCGGCGAGGAGTGATCGGAAACTGTGGACTGGCATGCCGTTTGGGTTCAGGCCAGTGGCGTCCTTCTGCCGGGCGCTTTCGGAACGCTCAGCAGGTCGTGCGGGAGAGGGGGACGGAGGAATCTCCTCATCGTCGAACAGGAGGGGCTTGAGTTTTTGGCGCATCTGCCATTCGACATAGTAAGCCAACAGGCACAGGAAGACGTGGGCGCGGACCCGGTCACTGTTCCAGTGGAAGATCGGGCGCACGTGGAGATCGACCGTTTTTAACGCTCGGAAGGCGCGCTCGACGTGGGCCAGGCTCTTGTAGGTTCCGACCACCTGAGCGGCGGAAAGCTCGGTCTGAGGCACATCGGTGCGCAACACATAGAGGCCGTCGAGCGCGGCTTCGGCCTCAATCTGTGGGATCTTTCGCGCATAGCTGAAGCTATTTTCGGTGATCGTCAAGGCAAAGTGCTTGGCCATCTTGAAGCGCTCGATGACTTTCCCGACCCGAACACCAATGGCCGACTCCCCCTGCAGGGGGCTGCGCTGGCGCTGGGTGGCTGCGACGATTTTATCCAACTCGCGTTCGGTCGCGGCCAACAGCGCTTGACGGGTTCGAGCGCGTTCCTCGGCCAGGGCGGGATTTCGGCACACCATCAGGCGTTCCCCGGGGTATTCAGGACTCGCGACCTCGAGCAAGCCCGTCTCATCAAACAGCGAGAGTTGCCAGGGTCCTTGCGCCTCAGCCAGTTGGCGAATCTGGCTGGCACGCAGCGCGGTCACCCAACTCATCCCCGCCGGGCGCAGCACGGTCTCGATCTTGGTCTCGGTGAGCATTCCCCGGTCACCGACCCACACCACCCGCGACAGCCCGAAGCGCGTCTTCAGCTTCTCGACCTGGGCCGCCACGGTGGCACAGTCGGCCGTATTGCCCGGAAACACTTCCACCGCCACCGGACACCCATCCCGGGTGCAGATCAGACCGAAGACGATCTGCGGCTCGCCCTTTTTACCGTCCCGGCTATAACCCGGCGCGGCCAACTCGCAGCATTGTCCAGTGAGCCAGGTCGAGGTGAGATCGTAGAGCACCAGCACACCCTCGGATAGGTGCTGCTTCGCCAAGCGCCGCTCGATGTCAGGCTGAGCTTGTCCCAGCCAGTCGAGCGCCGCATACAGATCATCCGGCGACAGCGAGTCCAGGTCCAACAACATCGGCAGGGAGGTGACCGCCCGCGGCTGCTCCAGCATACGCCAAGTGGCCAGCTTGGAAGCGGGCGTGACCACCCGCATCACGATCATCGCTTCGACGATCGGGCGTAACCGTGCCGGGGCCTGCGTGAACCACGCCCTCCCACAGGCCCGAAGGGTACCGAGCACCGCGGCGACATGACCATGAGGGAGCGAACGCTCGATCGTCATGAGCTGGGACGCCGACTCCACGGCGACACCACCCCGCAGCAAGACGCGGAAATGTTCGACCAGTTGGGCCGGCCAATGGGTCAGGTTGGCGAGGGTCCGTTTCTTGACCTTGCCATCCTCGCGCCAAGTTTCGCGCAGGAGCACGGCGGGAGGTGAACTCCGGTTGGGGATCGTTTCCACGTACATGGGCCAATCATAGGCCTATATAACAATAACAGTCAAGCAGACATAGCTTTATTACATGGGTACATCCGAGAGCAGGAAAACGGCTAAACCCAGCGTCTGGCGGGCGCTTCCGTTATTTCAGGGGGCAAAGTTCGGGCTAATCGATCTCAATGCGGAGGTCCCATCGCAAACGCTTGAGCGTATCCGGTCTATCCGCGGCGTGCTATCCACCCGGATCATTTGAGAGGCTGATATCTTTCATTGACCCGGCCATTATGGTTCCGAAGTGGAAGGTACTGAAATCGGGGCATCCCAGCTCCCACATTAAGTAATTTACGTGCCGCTGCCATAACGAATAGCGTTTATCCGACGCGCCATTGAATTCGGATCAAGCGAGAGGGTCGAACGCGGCGGATCAACGTTGTTGGACTGAACCGCTGGCACGGCGCTTGATTTGGGGATTAATGCGCCCGTCGAGCTGCTGTCCACGATTGACCTACGGACTCCGGGCGATATTTTGGGCCAAACGGCCTTTGGTGGGCAGGAAGCGAGTAATTTGACGGAATAGTCAGGCGGAGTCCGCGCCGGCTTTAGGGATAAGCAAGGCCAAAGACAAGCGCAGCCTTGGCAGGCTGGCGCCATCCGACGCCGGATGCTCCAAACTTGGCTGATTAGACACGCACGAGCCCTCTTCACCCGAAGTATCGCGGCTTTCGTATTTGATTTTACCGGTAAGGAATGGCTTTTCGTGTCAGCTATCGGTTAATGGGACGACAAGTACCGGAACCGGGCTCAACGAAATCACCGCCTTGGTCGTGCTGCCGACATGGATGCTTTCGATCGCATTTTGACGATGTCCCAGGACAACCACCCCGATGGGATGCTCGGAAGCATATCGCAGTATGACATCTTCGGGAATTCCCTCCAGAACCTGCATGGCTGCGATCTCAACTCCTTGCACGGTTGCGTCGGCGAGTTGCCTCAGTACCAGCCATTCTTTTTCTTTGTGACGCAGATCACCTTTTCGGGTTTCAACATAAAGGATGTGAACATCTTGGCCGCCAATTGCTGCGAATTGCGCGGTGAGACGTGCGAGGTGGTCCGAGTCTTGTTCCAGATCCAGACAGAGCAAAATGGATTGACGAAACTGATTTGAATGAGCCATGTGAACTGTCCTCTCTCTGTCGAAGTCAACTGGAACTTTGCAGCCCTCGGCTATTCCACCGCCGCAACAAAACCGTCAGCACCAGCGGTACACCAACCGTCGCAATCGAGAACGCAGCGACCAGCGAGCTAAACAAGCGGAGGTCAATCAAATGGGCGTTGAACATTAACTGCGCGACAATGATCTCCGTGGTCAGTCCGGCATTGACGCTGACCGCGATAATCCACCCCTCACGGAAGTCGAGTCGCTTCAAAGGAATCATGACTAGAGCGCTGCTCAGCTTTGCGAGAACTATGGTCATCAAGATCAGGATCGTCAGCCTGGGTGCGCCGATCAACCCCTCCAAATCAACATTAAGTCCCACCCAGAAGAAAAACACGGGCGCGAGAAAGCCATAGCTCATGGACTGTATGGCTTGCCTGGCCTGTTCGCCGGTAGCACCCAGACGATCAAAACTGGGTCGGGTCACAACCCCGGCGGCCAGTGCTCCGACGACCACCCCCAAACCGGACCACTCCGAAATGCCACAGAGCCCAAACAGCACAACCATGGCCAGCAGGATGAGATGGCTGGTGCGCCGCGGCAACCATCGACTCAGGATCGGCACGAACCAGCGGAACGACAGAAAAACGATACCGACAAAGAAACCGGACCTCAGCACCAGTGCCCTGAGATGAGCATCATTGAGCTCAAATCCGGCACCACTCACCCAGACGGAAACTAAGGCGACCAGTATGATTTCCACGATGTCGTCGAGCAGGCTGGAGCCGATGATCATTTCGCCCACACGCGTGCGGATCAGTCTGAACTCGTCCAGAATCGGGACGATCACCGCTTCAGCGGTTGGGATGCA
This sequence comes from Methylococcaceae bacterium, assembly GCA_035518875.1. Taxonomy (GTDB): domain Bacteria; phylum Pseudomonadota; class Gammaproteobacteria; order Methylococcales; family Methylococcaceae; genus DATIXD01. The sequence goes on from DATIXD010000236.1 coordinate 4,409, forward strand.
GGTGAGACTCACCACGAAGGCCAGAAACCAGCCGTAACCCAAGACATGCATCAAGCCGGACACCATCAAGCCGGTGAATAACACTTTCAATAAGGTCAGCCCAATGATATCGCCACCTAGCCCCAACATTTGCTTCACATCGATCTGCAATCCGATGAAAAATAGCAGAAAGATAATTCCGAGCTGGGCCAGAAACATGAAAGCCTGATTGAATTCGGCGGCAAGCAACGATTGGCCCCAAGGCGTTGCCTGTATCGCAATCGCAACGAAAAGCGCTCCGAGCAGACTCGGGATACGCAATCGGGTCAGTAGTCCAGCCAACAAATAGGAAACGCTAAACAGTGCACCAAGGCCCAGTAGCAGCTGGCCGGTCTGGACTTCAGTCATGTCGTCTTGATTTTATAAGCAATTAACGCGCTGCCCAGCACCCAAATGAAGGATTGGCGATGAACTTGAGGAGACCGTCACCGAGCGGTTTCATGGCACCACTGGTTTCAGGTAGAACTGTCCTGATGCAATGGGGAGGGCGATGCGGACCTGAAAGTCGATGGGCTGGCACAGTTTTCGTTAGCTCATACCCGGATTTATCCGGTCCTAGTGGTCTCGCAGCGTTTAAAGCTCACAAGCCTTACGAGTCTGCTCCTGATGTAATCCCCCATGTTTTCGATCGCAAATCGCAGTTTCTCGATTGTCATCCCGCGGCGCCAGTAGGCTTTCAATCCTTTCGCTGATAGTGATCGGGTACTATCAGGAGTCACCCGAAGTGTACCTCCGGGATCCTCACCAAGTTAGGATAAAAGGATGCCCAGAGCGATCACGATGGCGGCAATGATGATCGCCTGGGGTAGGCTGATTTCTGCGCGCTTGAAGCTTTCGAATAGGTCCTGAATATTATCTCCCAAAGTCCTTGCCGGCTTTTCCTCACTCGGATTGTCGGTCTGCTCAGTCATGATGTCATCTCCTGATCGGTCTATAAGTCGTGCGGATTTCATTGATACGCATACTGTGCTGAAAGCGTGAAGATAAAACCCAGCAACTTGATGGCGTTTCCAGGAACCCCTCAACTCGATTTGAGAGGGTAGCGGTGATGATTCAGGGATTTTGATTCCGGATGTCCTCACCTTTCACTTGGAAGATGGTATATTCAGCCAGATTCTGCGCGTGATGGCCGATGCGCTCCAGCGATTTGATCACCAGCACCAAACTGATCGCCACCCCGATATTGCGGGAATCCTGCAGGATGTAAGTCATCAGACGGCGTAAGCCCGATTGGAACTCCTCTTCCATCTCCCGATGCCGCTCGATCACCGCACGGGCCTTTTCCTCACTCCAAACATCAAAGAGTTCCACGGCGCTTTTCAGGCTCGTAATCGCCATCACGCCCATACCGTTGACATCCCGCGCCAATTGACTGTTGGGGTCGTTCGTTTCGCTGCCGAAAATCTGGATCACGAGACCGGCGATCCTCACCGCCTCGTCCCCGATCCGCTCCAGATCGCTCACGCTTTTCGAAACCGCCATGACCATGCGCAGATCGCTGCCGACTGGAGAGCGGCGAGCGATCAGTTTGACGATCTCCTCATCGGCCGCAACCTCCAGTCGGTCGACCTCGCCGTCCCGGGGGACTACTTTATGCGCAAGCGCCAAATCACGGCCCTTGAACGCCGCCAACGCTTCTCGCACCTGCGAGAGGACCAGAGCACCCATCTCCAGCACGAGATAATGCAGATGGCTCAGTTCTCCATCGTAGCGCTTGAAGGTGTGCCCTTCGATGAGTTCGTTAATACCCAAAGGCTGGGAGTCAATCATCCGAATCGGCCGCTAATGTAATCGTTGGTCAGTTTATGGCGCGGATTGGTGAATATCCGTGCGGTTTCGCCCACCTCGATCAACTCGCCCAAATGGAAATAAGCCGTGCGCTGGGCAACGCGCGCCGCCTGTTGCATGTTATGGGTGACGATGACGATGGTGTAGTGCTCGCGCAACTCGTCGATGAGCTGTTCGATTCGGGTGGTGGCGATGGGATCCAGGGCAGAACAGGGTTCATCCATTAAGATCACGTCGGGATTGACCGCTAGAGTGCGGGCGATACACAGACGCTGCTGCTGTCCGCCTGACAAGCTGGTGCCGGCTTGATCCAGATCGGCCTTGACTTCCTCCCAAAGGCCGGCCTGCTGAAGGGACTTTTCGACGATTTCCGACAACTCCGCTTTGCTGGAAGCGAAGTCGTGAATCCGGGGTCCGTAGGCGATGTTCTCAAAAATGCTCTTGGGAAAGGGATTGGGCTTTTGGAAAACCATGCCCACTCGCGCCCGCAGCGGCACCACGTCAAGACCCTCCTGGTAAATATCCTGGCCATCCAGCAATATTTCGCCGTCCACTCGGCAGCCGACGACGGTGTCGTTCATCCGATTCAGGCAGCGCAAGAAGGTCGACTTGCCGCAGCCGGAAGGCCCGATCAGGGCGATCACCTCTTGGCCAGCAATGTCCAGATTGAGGTTCTGAATGGCCTGCTTTTCGCCGTAATACACGTTGACGTTGCGGCAGCGAATACGGGGGTTGGACACGGTCCATTCGCCTACTGTCTTGACCCCTTCATCCGCGATGGTTGCCACTTCCGGCAACGGAGTTCTCTTGTTCCTTTCCCCTTTGTCCCGTTTCAGTTCAATGATAGCGCTCATCTGCGCAGCCTCGGAAAGGTGCTAGCCGTCCATCTGGCCTGTACCCTTCAATTTGTCTTTTGAGCCAATAACCACCCGCCTTTTGCCAGATCGCCCTACCCATGGATAGACTTTCGCTGACCCGTTCAGGGAACGCTCAGTTGCCATAGGGGCGCAACTATCGGAATAGATGAAGATCAGGGCAGCCACCGCTTGATCAGTCGTTCTGGATTGACTCGGCGAAATATGGAGAGGCCATCCTTGGCGTCCATCCCTGGATGACACTCTCGGGTGAGGGCGTGTTCCATATGGGAATGCTATCCGATCATGATGTCGGTTTGATGACAGCCTCAAGGTCATCTCCTCTCTGGGATTCTGTGTACAGGTCTCATTAGAGTTGCGGCTAAAGGAACTGCGGCTTGCCACATGGTTAAACACCGATATCGAACAAGGCATGCCTGGACCAGGCTTAGTAAAACTGAGCCCGTTATGCCAGTTTGTTGCCCATGCGGATCGTTGCCGGCACCCTGGCCGGTGTTGGGCCGCGCTAAGTCCTCATTCTCGCCACTCCAAGAGGTCGAGGCTCAGGCTCAGATACCTGGGATGTCGGCCGTACGCACTTGGGGCGCCGAGTTCAGCCCGGGTTTGCAGAATGGCGTGGTCGTGTGGTTCGAACCGGAAAAGCGGAACTGGCTGTTCCGAACTCGCAGCTGGCTGACGGCGGGCGAAAAAAATGCGTTGTGACATCGGTCTGAGCGGCGCCTGGCAGCATTTGACCAACGCTTCCGGGGCGTTGCGCCCCGGGCGTTGATCAAGGTCTTGGGCTCCGCTGCATTTCGCCGGCCTACTCGCTGTGACGCATAGACTGGAGCTAGCGGAACGGGATGGAGGGACTACTGAATTAAATCAGCTGCGTATGACGAAGGCGGCCAGAAACTCAGGCGGCGACCAAACCTTCGCCTGAGGTGGGCTCAGCCTCACGGGCCGCAGTCTGGCGTTGCTTGCGAAAGACTTCCTTGGCAGCCTCCGCGCCGTCCGCCAGGGCTTGACCCATGACGTTGTCAGTCGGTACCAGGCTGGCCACGGTGAGTGCGCTGAACGTCACCCCGAAGGAAACATAGTAGAAGCCGTTGTAGACCAACTTCCGCAGGGTTTTGCCGACCACCGGCAAGAAATCGGCGACCGCCTCTTGCGCGGCACCCGCGCCCGCTTTCACCGATTCGACCATGATATTCGTGGAACTTGGCGCGGTCGACTCAACCGAGGCAGCTTCCATGACGGTTTCAGTACTGCCTTCGGCCATGGCTTCGGAAGCTACTGCTTCCACCGTGGGGGGCTCGGAAGCAACTTCGATGGTGGTTGCCTCAACGGCTTCTTCTTTGCTGGTTTCGGACTCAATGAATTCGGACATTTTTCTCTTGGCCATTTGCATGAAATAGTGGAAAGGAATTAATGGGGCATGCTGTTCCTGTGAAGTACGCAGGCGCCGCATGTTACGATCCTGTGACAGAGAGGCGCACTTTAGCAGAAAACATTTTGTCAGTCGTACATGCGAACTGCGGCATTTAGTCGCAGATACTAGGCTCAGCGATGCAGGGCATTGTCCGGAGCTACTCCAGCATGTATGTCTCAAGAAAGGAGATCATCTGTGGGCCGCGGAGTCCCTCGGGCACCAGTGTAATACCTGCCGGCGTAATGTGATAACGGGAGCGGTCCGTTTCCGTGTCGTAACCGATGACTGTTCCTGCTTCGATGATATTATTGCGGTCCACGATGGTGCGCTGCAACCGTGCCCCCCGCTTGATTAGGACATGATCCATGATGATGCAATCGGTCAGCTCGGCGCGCTCCTCCATGACGACTTCCCGATGGATCACGCAATTTCTCACTGTCGCGCCGTTGATCACGGTACCCGCAGCGAGCACGCTGTTGTGAATCTCTCCGTGGATGATCCTCGCGCCTGGTCCGCCGTAATTACTGGAGTAGATCGGCCAGCGCGGATTGAATAAATCGAAACGCGGCTCCGGTCCGAGTAGATCCTGGTGGGCGGCGAAGTACATATCGATATCGCCGATATCACGCCAGTAGGCGCCTTCTTCATAGGGCTTTGTGCCCGGGACCTTGTTGTTCGAAAAATCGTAAGCGTAGAGTCGATGCGTCCGCAGTAAGCAAGGGAGTACATGGTGGCCGAAATCATGTTCCTGGCGGCAGTGGGCTTCCCGCAGGGCGGCGATCAGGATGTCCGCATTGAACAGGTAGTTGCCCATGGAGGCATAGGCCCGGCCCGGGTCGTCCGGAATCGGATCCGGGCGGGCTGGTTTTTCCTGGAAAGCCACGACGCGGCCGTCATCCGCGGTCGCAATGATGCCAAAGGCGGAGGCCCGCTCGATGGGTACCGGCAACGCCGCCATGGTAGCATCCGCCGAGATCGCCCGATGAAACTTCACCATCCTTGACACATCCATGCGATAGACGTGATCGAAGCCAAAGACGGCGACGAGTTCCGGCTCATACTGTTCGATGAGATTGAGGTTCTGATACACGGCATCGGCTGTGCCCAGAAACCACTCAGGCCCCTCGTGCATTTGGGGCGGGACGACGGTCACGAAATGATCCGGGATGACCGGTGAGATGACCCAGGACTTGCGGACGTGCTCGATCAGAGATTGGGATTTGTACTGTACCAGGAGGTAGATTGCATGGATCTGCGAGTTGATCAGGTTGCTCAGCACGAAATCGACGATTCGATAGCGGGCGCCGAACGGTATCGAGGGTTTCGAACGATGAGCGGTCAGCGGATGGAGGCGAGACCCTTCTCCGCCGGCCATGACCATGGCGAGAATTCTCGTCGACATAAGACTTGCCTCCGGTTTTCAAATAGGGCTCAGATCTCGTTTACCAGATTTTTGCCCTCAGCGAAACTTTTTTTACAGATGATAGGGGGCTGTCGTTAGAGTTTCCTTGTCGGCCGAATTGCTCTGCAGCCGAAGCCGTTGGCGAGGCCGTTGTCTCTCCCCGCGCTCACCGCAGACTCCAACAAACGCATCGCTACGCTTCGTTCCAGTCCTTGTGCGCTCTCAAGGATGCCCGGTATACTCACCCAATGTCAGCGATCGAGCGCAAGCAGGCGCTATTCGATCGTTAAGGATCTGTTGAATCGGACGGAATCATGAAGAATCGGCTTGTTCGGGAGACCAGAGATGTTCGCCGAGCGACGCAGGCGCTGGCGACGCACTTGCCATCTCGACTGGCGCCACTGGCGTGGATCGCCTACAACTACCGGTGGTCCTGGGATCCCGACGGGCCTCGGCTGTTCCGCGACATCGATCCGCTGCGCTGGGTGCGATGCCAGCACAATCCGGTTCGGTTTCTGCAGGAGGTGACGGACGAGGCACTGGAAAAGGCGGCTAACGATGCGAGTCTGGTCTCCCGAATTGAGGCTTTCGCCGAAGTCCTCGAGGCTGACCTGGCACGTCCGCCGTCGGCCGATGGCATTGCCCCGCTGCAGCCCATCGCTTTTTTCTGCGCCGAGTTCGGCATTCACCGGTCATTGCCCATCTATTCAGGTGGCTTGGGTGTACTGGCCGGCGACCTCCTGAAGGAGGCGTCCGATCGGGCCTTGCCGATGGTGGGTGTCGGGCTCCTGTACCAGCAAGGCTACTTTCGGCAAAGGCTGGATGCATCCGGCTGGCAGCATGAATACTGGATCGACACCGACCCCGATCTCTGCCCGGCGGTCCGGGTACGCGGGCGAGATGGTCACCCGCTGGTGGTGACCGTACCACTCTGGGGTCAGGTCGTATCAGTCCATATCTGGCAAGTACAGGTCGGGCGCGTGCCTCTGTTCTTGCTCGATGCGGAGCTTCCTGAAAATTCACCCTTGCAACGGTTCGTGACCGATCGCCTTTACGAGGGCAACCGCCAGATACGCCTGGCCCAATATGCGCTTTTGGGCATCGGTGGCGTCAAGGCGCTACAGGCTCTGGGTATCGACCCTGTCGTCTTCCATCTGAACGAAGGACATCCCGCAACGGCAGCCTTCGAATTGATGCGGATGGAAGTTGCTGCCGGTGCCTCCTTTCAAGAGGCCTGCGCCAAGGTAAGACAGCGCCTCGTGTTCACCACGCACACCCCGGTGCCCGCCGGCAATGAGACCTACTCCGCCGATGAAATTCGCACCGTCTTCCCCGACCTCGCGCCGCAACTGGGTACCGACTGGGATACCCTGCTGGGACTCGGGCGGATTTGTCCCAATGACCGGGCCGAGCCGGCCGGCATGACGGTTCTTGCGATACGCACCAGTCGTTGTAGCAACGGCGTCAGTCGACGCCACGGGGAGGTCGCACGCCGGATGTGGCAGCCGTTGTTTCCCAACTGCCCAGTCGAGGACGTGCCTATTCTCCATGTCACCAACGGTGTTCATCTGCCGACCTGGATGGCACCCCCGTTCCGGGAACTGCTGGACCGCTACCTGGCACCGGGTTGGTCGGAAACCGAGCGAGTGACCGATCCCCGCACCTGGGAGGCCGTCGATTCGATTCCCGACGAGGAGCTTTGGGCCACCAAACAAGAGGCCACGCGGGAGATGGTCGAGCGCGTGCGGACTCACACCGTGGCCGATCGTCTGCGCCAGGGGGACCCGATCGACTATGCAATGCGGGTAGTCGACGCCTTCGACCCCAACGTGCTCACCTTGGGATTCGCCCGACGGCTCGCGACTTACAAGCGGCTACAGCTACTGACACAGGACCCCGATCGATTTCTCCGCCTCCTCGGTGGGCACCGGCCGGTCCAGTTCCTACTGGCCGGCAAGGCCCATCCGTTGGACGATGAAGCCAAGTGGATCCTGCGGCGCATCTTCGGACTCAAGTCACGGCCTCCTCTGTACGACCGACTGATCTTCCTCGAAGATTACCACATGGGAACGACCCGGCTGCTGGCCGGCGGTTGCCATGTCTGGGTCAATCTGCCGCGGCCTCCGCTCGAGGCGAGTGGTACCAGCGGCATGAAGGCTGCCCTCAATGGTGCGCTAAACCTCAGTGTCTTGGATGGGTGGTGGATGGAGGCCTATGACGGCAACAACGGGTGGGGTATCGAGGGCGCCCAAGACGCCGACTCGTCGGCTCAGGATGCGCGCCACGCATCCGCATTTTATGACCTCTTGGAGCAGGAGATTATCCCGCTCTTCTACGAACGGGACGCACAGGGCATTCCGCGCGGCTGGGTCAAGCGCATGAAAGCCGCGTTGCGCACGATTGCACCACGTTACTGTGCCACGCGGATGCTGAGCGACTATCTGAATAACGTCTATCGGGTGCGTTGATACGGGGTTACTGGGCTACTGAGGGGTAGCCTTTCGCACCGGCTCTGTGACCGTAAGGTCGGACGGGACGACGCTCTTCGAAGACAAAGGATTAGGGCTGGCCAAAAAATCTGCTTTACGACCGTATAAAAGCGCGTAGGATAAAAGGCGCTTCTTCAGCAAGCATGAGGAGAATGACGATGGATACAAAAAGCCCATCAGTAACGAATAGCGCGCAGAATCCTCTGCTGACCCCGAGCGATGCGGCGGACGAAGAGCGCTTGAACTACTTCGGTCCCAACGCAGTGAATGAACCAACGCCCTTCATTGAAGAGGGTGACCCCAGCGCACGTGAAAACGCTGTGGAATTGCTCGCCGAGTATTGGCTACCTTAAACAGGGCCGACCGCGGTTAGTCCCGCGCCAGCGCACTGCCGAACACCTGCAAGACCTGCAAGCTCTTCAGCTTTAGCGGGTGCCGTGACCTCACGGAGTGAACATGGTGGTCTGCAACGCCGGTTGGAGCATCAAGCGCAGCGACGCTGACTTCCGAACCTCATCTTCCCGGGTGCCTTCTAGCCCTGCCAGAGGATGTGGCCAGCCTCCAAGGGTACCAAGGCCTGGGGGTGGAAGGGCACGGCGCGCGGCGTATAGTGGTCAACCGGTCGGTGCGCCGGCACTCGGCCGGTAGACAGAAAGCCATTGGCCGACCCGGTGAAGGGATGGGCGCGCGTCATCGGTTGGCACACCGCAGGTTCCCCTTCGATCGGGTCGGCGTAAAGCTGGATAGAAACGGTTTCGGGGTCCAATTCACCGAGGTAGACAGGGACGCGAAACACATGATAGTCGCCTTGGGTTTCCACCTCGACATCTCCGAAGTGAACGCTGGACCAGTGGCGACCCAGTTCGGTGTTCCACTCGAAAAGGGCGAGCCCCAGCGCGCCGTTGTCGGCGGCGCGCACTCGGTAACGTTCAGCGCAGGGGACGTAGTAGTTCTCCGTGTACTCCCTGATCATGCGATTGGCGGAGTACTGGGGCGTCAACCGGGCCATGCTTTCCCGCATACGGGCAATCCACTGGCGAGGCAGGCCCTCCGCATCCCGGTGATAGAACTCAGGGATAATCTGCTGTTCCAGGAGTGAATACAGCGCGTCGCTCTCCACCCCGTCCCAGGACAGGTCATGTTCTTGGCCATCCCCCAAAGCCCAGCCGACGTCGTCGCGGTAGGCTTCGGCCCACCACCCATCCAACTCCGAAAGGTTGAGCCCGCCGTTGGCGAGCACCTTCATGCCGCTGGTGCCACTGGCTTCCCAGGGACGACGGGGGGTGTTGATCCACACGTCAACGCCTTGGACCAGGCGTTCGGCGACCAGCATGTCGTAATCGCCGATGAAAATGGCGCGTCTTCGCACGTCGGCACGCTGCACGAACCGGACCCAAGCCTTGACCATGTCTCGACCCGCTTGGTCTTGAGGATGAGCCTTCCCGGCGATCACGATCTGCACGGGGTAATGGGGGCTGGTGAGCATGCGCACCAGTCGATCGGGGTCCCGCAGCAACAGGTCAGGGCGTTTATAGCTCACAAACCGCCGAGCGAAGCCGAGTGTCAGCGCGTTAGGGTCAAACAAATGCTGGGCTTCTTCCTGGACCTCCCGCATGCTGCGTGTACTGGTGGCGGCGAGGCGACGGGCGTAGAAGGCCCGCGCATAGGTGACGAGGCGCTGGCGCTGTTTTCCCCGAAGACTCCATAATGCCTCGTCGGATACGCTGCGGAATTTCTCCTCGACGCCGTGCAGATCAGAAACCCAGACACCCTTGCCACAGGCGCCTTTCCATAATGCGTCGGCGTCATCAGAGCTCCAGGTGGGAACATGGATGCCATTGGTGACCTGTCCGATCGGCGCTTCGGCGACGGGCCAACCCGGGAAAAGCGGCGCAAATAACTTGCGGCTGACAGCGCCGTGTAACTGGCTCACCCCGTTGATGGCCCCGCTGCCGCGAATCGCCAGGTACGCCATGTTGAAGGGCTTCTGCGGATCGTTTTGGACGCGGCGTCCCAAGGACAGGAGTTCATTCGGCGTAATACCCAACGATGCGCAGTAGCCCCCGAGGTAACGCTCGATCAAGCCGGGATCGAAGCGGTCAAAGCCAGCATCCACCGGGGTGTGGGTGGTAAACAGGTTGCCGGCCCGAGTGGCGGCCAGTGCCGCCCAAAAGTCGGTCTGATGGTCTTCCATGAAGGTACGGGCCCGTTCCAACACGACGAACGCACCATGCCCCTCATTGATGTGACACACCTCCGGCCGGATGCCGACGGCGCGGAGTACCCGATAGCCACCGATACCGAGCAGGATCTCCTGCATCAGGCGCTCTTCGGGGCCTCCGCCATAGAGCTCGGTCGTAATGCAGCGGTCTACAGGAAAGTTGGCCGGATCGTTACTATCCAGCAGATAGAGGCGGACACGGCCGATACGCGCCTCCCACACCCGAATCCAGAGGCCATGCCCGGGGATGTCGAGGGGTAATCGGAGCCAATCGCCTTGGCCATTACGCACCGGTAGCACTGGCAGCTCAGCCGTGTTGTTGGTGGGATAGAGCGCCACCTGAGCGCCGTCGGCGGCCAGAGCCTGGCGGAAGTAACCATATTGATAAAGGATGCCGACGCCGACTAGGGGCACACCCAGATCGTTGGCTGCCTTGAGATGATCTCCCGCGACGTTCCCCAACCCGCCCGAGTAAATGGGGAGTGACTCGCTGATACCGAACTCCATGCTGAAGTAGGCGACTGCCGTCAGCGGGTTATCGCCATGGGTTTTCTGGTACCAGCGGGGAGTTTCGCGGAACGTCCGTTCAGCGCTGATCAAGGACTGCACCGTCTCGCAAAACGAAGGATCCTCGGCCAGACTGCGGAGCTTGCTGTCCGCCACGGTTTGGAGTATCAGCCAGGGGTTGTGGGTGAGTGACCACAGCTCCGGATCCATTTGCTTCCAGATGTGGTCTGCGGTATGACTCCAAGAGAAACGAAGGTCCAAGGTCAACTCGATGAGACCCTTTAGGGGGTCAGGCACCGAACGAACGAACGGACTCCAAGATTCAGGCACAGACTCTACATTCGGTTGACGGACAAGGACGCATGGCGGAGGTTTTCCGGCAGGCGATGGATCGAGCCGATCCATCGCGTGAGTTTAATACAAAGTGTCCCTCCTTGGGCGTCCTTTCCTGGAAACGGTGATGACGGTGCGGGGCCTTAGGCGACAGTACCTCGATTTGCTCGTCTCTGCCGGGACCCAGGGAGCGGATTTTAGGAGTCAAATGCTGGGAGGACTGTTCCCTTCGAGGGCTCGGGCCAAGACCCGGCAGGAAGGGTCAGGACCGAGCAAGTCAAGGCAGATCCTCATGATACGCTCATCCCGAAACAGGCCGCTACTGCAATCAACCGTGTCGTCAACCAAGTGCCCCATGATTTGGAGGTAGACCGTTCGGTCCTCTGTTTGACCGTCGATCTATACCTGCCTTTGTTAGAGTCGGAACTCCCAGGTTTTCTAGTTGGCCATGAGGGAGCATAGGAAGCGAAGCTGCAGCGTAGCGCAATGCCACGACCCCCTGCCTGCCGTTCTACGATCCCTCGCCCCCCAAGAAGGAGGTTAACCCCACAAAAGCCTTGTTTGCGAACGCTGTCCAAGACGCTATTTCACGGATCATCTGTGGGACGAACTCCGGGAGACGGCCTCTCACAACCCTGTATCTTCAAAAGCATGGAGGCCTTGAAAGATTATTTGGAAGCCGGCTTGCGAGCGCTGGAGAACGACCATGACCGGGTCCATTCGATTGTCGTGTGGCCATGGATTATAGATTCACTTCAGAAGTAGAAATGGAATGACACCCCAGATCTAGGCGATAGCGGAAACGGGTGCGAACTTTTTCCAGGCGCAGGGGCACCTGGATGTGGTCGCCGGCGAGCCACGCCGGCACCTGGTCGAGAAATGTCGTACTGTTCAACCATCCGTCCTGGCCGCCGAGCAGTACGAAGTAGTTAGCGTCGGGATCGGCAAGAATGGAGATGTGCCGGGCATTTGCGCCATAGTGCGTGTAATGGCGCCTGTCTGTCTTGCCGTGCACGGTCTTCATCAGCGATTCCGTGCTACCCCCGATCGGATAGTCGGCGAAACGGAAGCGACGCCCAACGATGGGAAGGACATGGAGAGGATGCTGCAACCCGAGCCGGTGCATGTCACCCCAGGTGGCGAAGTTGGCGATGGCCCCGCCGGCGAATGCCAGCGATTCTTTGAGTTGGCTGGCAAGTGCGTTGGGGTCCGAGGCTTCGATGTCTTCCTCCAGGAGAGACTTGACTTTTCCGACGTTGGCAAAAGCCGCCCAGTCGGCCTCATCCAGGATTGTCGCAGAGAACGAAGAGGCAAACGCAAACCGGAACAGCTCGAAGGCGACCGCTCCCTGCGAGTCCCGCCGGTAGTTGCCGTCCCAGTCGCGTATGAGTGCCAACGCCCTTCGTGCAGGGGGAGAGGCGTTTGTGTGGACATCGAGGACCTCGATCTTGCGCACCAGCAGATCGCGCAGCGCCACCGACGAGGCGACGTAAACGTCTTGTTGCAGCGCGGCCAAGTCGGCTACGCCGACGGTCCCGGCCCTTTCCACCAGTTCAGCCATGCGCTCGACGCGGTCGTCAGTCGAAAAAAAGTAGCCGACTGGCGGCGCACCGTTGGTCGGTCGATTGTTGGCGGACGCCAAGTATCCCTTATCCGGGTTGACGCTGAACGGCAGATCGCCGGGGCCTCGCAGGTGTTTCCACATCCGCTCCATTTCAGCCCCCGTTACGATCAGGTCGTTGGGCGGCGGGCCGCCACGATCGGGAATGCGCACGGCCATGACCTGGCCGATGTTGCCATCGCGGTCGGCGAACAGCATGTTCTGGCCGGGCACGGCGAAGCCATCGAACGCCTGGCGGAACTCGGCAAACGTCTCTGCCCGAGAGGCCCTAAGGAAGGCGGTCACCGCGTCGCTCGCCTGATGGCCAGCCCAGCGCAGGGCGATCGGTGGCAGCTTGAAATCAGCCAGCTGTGGGGCATCAGAGAGAACCGGTCCCCACCGGCAGTTGCGCAAGGTGACCGTACGATCGAACCACCCGCGAACCCGGATGTTCTCTTGCCGTGCGTTGATTTCGGCAGCGGGCAGGCTGGAGAGATCCACCAGATTGCTAGCCGCCGCCCGCATGTTGGTGCCACCCCAGGCGATCGCAGGGTTGCGGCCGACGGCGAACACCGGCAGTCCCGGGGCCATCAGGCCGACAACGTGATAGGAGGGTGATTTCAGGCCGACGATTAGCCAAGTATTCGGCAGGCTAATGCCGAGGTGCGGGTCGCTCGCAATCATCGCCGCACCCGACCGGGACCGCCGGCCCGCGATCGCTATGCTGTTGCTGCCGGAGCGGATGATGCCGGTAAGCAGGCTTGCCAGGGGGGCGGGACCGCCGGCCGTCTCCGGGCTCGGCGTCGGGTCGCTGCCGTTTTCGACCAGACGCGCCCACAGACGCGGCCAATCGGCGCGCTCGCGCAGCTTCAGCAGGTTGAACCAGACAAGCCAGGTGACATCCGTGCCGGCGAGCCGGCTGAACGTCAGGATGTCGCGCGGCGTCCACGGCTCAGGTTCGAGGCCAAAGACGGCGTATTCATAAGGCAGTTCCCGGACTCGGGCCTGGTAGTGATTGATGCCCTCGATGAAGCGGTCGAGCCAACGCCGCGTTGTCGGCGGCAGTGAGGCTTCGATTTCGCCGGCGGCGCGACCGTAATCGAGGATGCGGATGCCGTGATCGATATCGGTCGCGAGAGGTCCAACCATCTCGGCGAGCCGGCCCTGGGCGATGCGCCGATAAACGGCCATCTGGCCGAGGCGCAGGTGGGCATGGACGAGGCCGAGGGCAAATGCCGCATCATCGTCATCGGCAGCCTCGATAAACGGGATCTGATGGTCATCCCAGTGGATCACCACCCGGTCGCGCAGCGGCAGATAGGCGGTCGGCATGGCCGCGATGCGCTGCTCGATGGTCGTTGGCAGCGGCAGCGGGCGGAGGGCGGCACACCCGGCGAGCAAGCTGCCAATCAGCCGTGAGGCGAGGAAGCGAGCCATCTTGCGGGTCGGGGTCATCGGTGTATCGGTTCAGCCAGACTGCGTTGTTCGCTCTCTACTCAAGCCGTATCGGCGCGTGAACCTGCGGCAGCGTTGGCCATCATGCCTCGGCTTCCGACCATCGGCGCCACGTTTCAAGCGTCTAAGCGACGCAGTAGAACAGAGGGTACCCCGCCCCGCTGTTGCGCGCTATCAGAGCAAAGACCTTTTAGAGGCATCTTGGCGCCGCCCCAATGGTGGGATTCAATCAGGCGGCTTTCAGGCCGGTTTGGCACCCGGTCTGCCGTCCTCCACCACCCATGACGTGAGTGTGTCGCAGGGCGAGTTCGGCTTCCGCACATCGGCAAGCGCGCGTAGGTCTGCTTTGAGCAGGGTGGGGGTAACCTCCATCCGTACGTAACCCCTATAAAGACCGGTCGCAAAATGAATGTGACGCGCTCCCTCGTTCTTCGATGTCTGAATGACGTCTTCGGGCGGCGGCTGTGAGCTGATGGAAGTCCCCACGAACTCGGTGGCGACGATCGGCGAGTCGGCGGCATCAAAGTCGGGCTTCAAGTCGTTAACCCAAAACGAGTGGACGTCGCCGCCGATGACGACGGGATTGGCCGGCTTAGCTTGCGCTAGGAAGTCGAGCAGGCGGCGGCGCGCCGCAGGATAGCCGTCCCATCCGTCGGAGTAGAAGATCTGGCCATCCCCGGCCTTGCGATCCGCCTGCGCCATGAGCGTCTGTTGGGCCAGGAAATTCCACTTCGCTTTACTCGCAGCAAGTCCTGCCTCAAGCCAGCGCTCCTGCCGCGCGCCGAGCAAAGTGGCCTCGGAACTGAGCCGTTCCGCACAATTCTCGATGAGGTTTGAACCCGCACGCCCAGGACGCGGGCAGGGTTGTGGCGTACGGTATTGGCGATCGTCGAGCATATTGAACTCGGCGAGACCGCCGAACGGCACCCGCTCGTACATCCGCATGTCCGGCCCCAAGGGCACTATCGCGCGCCGAAGCGGCATGTGCTCGTAATAGGCCTTATAGGCCGCGGCGCGGCGCTCGAGGAACCAGCGCGGCTCGTCGCCGTTCTCCGAGTTTGCATTGGCGTAATCGTTTTCGACTTCGTGGTCGTCCCACATGACCAGCCAGGGACAACACGCATGTGCGGCCTGGAGGTCTGGATCGCTCTTGTAGCGGGCAAAGCGGGCCCGATAATCTGCCAGGGTAACGGGTTCCGGCCCCTCGTGCTTGCGAACGTGATTTGTACCCCACGACGACTCGTAGATGTAGTCTCCGAGGTGCACGATCAGATCGAGTTCGTCGGCGAGCATGTGCCGGTAGGCGGCATAGTAACCCTGCTCGTATTGCTGGCAGGAGGCGAAGGCAAAGCGGAGCCGTGATAGCACGACACCGAGCGCCGGCGCCGTCCGGGTGCGCCCGACCGGACTCGTGGCTTCCCCAGCGAGAAAGCGATACCAGTACCAGCGGTCAGGTTGCAGGCCGTCAACTTCGACGTGCACGGAGTGAGCCCAATCGGGCGTTGCATAGCTCAGCCCCTTGGCGATGATCCGACGAAAGGCCTGGTCCTCCGCAACCTCGAACCGCACGGGCACGGCAACTTGCGGCATGCCACCATCCGGCTGCAAAGCCTCAGGCGCCAGCCGTGTCCACAGCACGACGCCGCTAGGAGTCGGATAGCCGGAGGCAACGCCAAGCGTAAATGGGTGCTTTTGGAACGCAGGCTTGGCCCACAACCGCGGTACGGCGGCTACAGCGACCAGACCGCCCATGTATTTTAGAAAATCACGTCTAGATTGCGTCGTCCGGGTTTTCATTGGGACTTGAGATTCGACGCTGACCGGGCAAAGCCCTTCTTGTGCTGCAGTCCTATCGAATGTGGGCGCCGGGATGCAAGGCGCTCTTTCCGTGGTGCAGCAGAAGCGTGCCCCGGTCAGTGTCAACGCACGACGGAAAAGTGATGGGGATTTGCTTGCTAATCCTTTCCTTTTTCGAGCAAAGCGGGATCGGCGAGAAGTTCCTGTTCGGCTTCAAGCCAATCCTCTAATTCATGACCGGGCTCAAAACCCCGCTGTTCCGCCTTGTAAAAGGCACGCGCCGCGACCATCTGGCGAAATAATTCAGGTTCGAGGTGCACGACATCAGCCTTCACAGACCGCAGGACCGGTTCATTCGTTTGCGTTGTGGCGATAGGTTCTTGACTGAATTTTTTGGATACATTAGCCATCGTATCACTCCAATAGTTGGATGGATGTTCTCCCATTCCGTTGCGCGCCAATTAATGCGCACAGAGGAACGGCCCTTTCGATCTCTGATTCGGACGTGATGTCCGTCAATGCGCCGCGGATAAAACAAGATTCCAATCGGCACGTTTCGGCAGCGAAGGCGGCACCCTAGCTCTCACAGTACCGCATGGATAGACTCCATACCACCTGCCGGATTTTCCCCGGTACGTCACACGCCACCTTATTAAGAGACATTAAGAGACGCATGGCTCATCTTGATGGTCGTCACAACGCCGCGTCAACTGACCATCATCCGCAATACCTCCAAACGGGTATTTAATGAAGGACGACCATCGCGTCTGATAGTCTCTCCGACGGCGGGTTGCCAGCGCATTAGGGCAGGCCTATCGAGCCAGGCAATTGACGAATTGGGAACCTGAATCGCCATTTCCTTTGGCTGGCGTTCTGGCAATTGTCTCCGCTTTCACCCCATCCAAGATACGGGAACAGTCAACGGAGAACATTAACGCGGTTTCCTCCTTCCCAACGATATAGCGAAACAGACTCTCGTATTCGCGTTTCCACTCGGCAATTTGGCATCCCAAATTGGCGATCTGAACATCCAACTCAGCTGGGTCGAGTTCGCGTTCCTGGGCTTCGATCAGACTCATTTGCCGTGCGCCTAATTCAGCCCGTGCAGCACGGATAAGGGTGCCCAGTTCTCGATATCTTTTGACTTCAGAGGCCATTCCAGCTTCCCATCATTAATGACGTTACGGTAATCGAAACCATATTACCCACTTCTTGTTTCCATTTTATGACAGCCCAAAAAATCGGCTCCAGCGCCTGCAAAGCAGCAAAACTGCCTGACGCTAATCGGTGCGATCGCATGAGGTCACTTGCATGATTTGACCAATATGCCTATCCGATTGACTCAGGAAGGTACTACATATAGTGTGGACCGGTGCCTGATATGTCCCCGTGCCGGAGGTAGCCATGGCTCACGACAAAGTCCCGCATCACGACCCGGCCGCGCTGCCCGATGACGTGGAGG
>DATIXD010000237.1:0-6663 GCA_035518875.1 Methylococcaceae bacterium
ACGGTCCTTCGAGCACAACCTGGAGGCGTGAGTAAGCCTTGAGCAAGATCATGAAACCCGACAAGAAACTGGTGGTGGCGATTTCTTCGCGGGCTTTGTTCGACCTGGACGAATCCCATCGGATTTTCGAAACCGAGGGCAAGGAGGCCTTTTGCCGTTATCAGGTCGAACACGAGGACGAAACCCTGGCGCCGGGTGTGGCTTATCCGCTGGTGAAAAAACTGTTGGCCATCAACGGTCAGCTGCCCGAACCGCTGGTGGAAGTGATCCTGCTCTCGCGCAACAGCGCCGATACCGGTCTGCGCATATTCAACTCCATCCAGAACCATCAGTTGAGTATCAGCCGTGCCGCCTTTACCAGCGGCCAGTCTCCATTCGGCTACATCGCCGCCTTCGGCGCGCACCTGTTCCTCTCCTCGCACGCGGAAGACGTCATCAAGGCGCTGGACGCCGGCTATGCGGCGGCGACCATTTTCACTTCCAGTTCCGGCGCTAACGATTCCAGCCAGCTGCGGATCGCTTTCGACGGTGATGCCGTTTTGTTCTCCGACGAATCCGAGCGCATTTACCAGAGCCAGGGCTTACAGGCGTTCACCGAGAACGAACAGGCTGAAGCGCACAAGCCTTTGTCAGGCGGGCCGTTCAAGGATTTTCTCGCCGCCTTGCATTACATCCAGACCCAGTTCGAGGCCGACCGCGCGCCGATTCGCACCGCGCTGGTGACCGCGCGCGGCGCGCCCGCTCACGAGCGGGTAGTCAGAACCCTGCGCGCCTGGAATATCCGCATCGACGAAGCGCTGTTCCTGGGTGGAATGGAGAAGGGACCGTTTCTGCGGGCTTTCGGCGCCGACATCTTCTTCGACGATCAAAAGGGCCATTGCGAATCGGCCAGCCGGCACGTGGCCACCGGCCATGTCCCCCACGGGGTTTCCAATCGGCAGAAGACTACAAGCCCCACCGGAATCAAATGAGGCGTTTGCGGGAAAGCACCGGACCTGGGTGGGTCACCAACGAACAATATAGGACGGGCCACGTTTTGCGCTTGAACGAAAACGTGGCCTGTCCTCCATTATTCCGATTCGATTCGGCTCCTTCTCGCAATTCCTGCTAAACCAGGCGCAACCCACTCGGCGCGGGCTCGGCCCCTTCCACGTAGGCCTCATAAGCTTGCTGAAAAAGAGCGTATTCCAGGGTAACCAACTGGCCATTCTCGTCGTGCTTGACCACTTTATACTTGACATGTGCGGTCAGTGGATTAACGAGAATGCCAAATGACCGCCCCCGCTCCTGGTCGACGTCCAAAAGGTGGGATATGTACTGGTCGTAGTCCTGACGTCGTGCCAGCGTATGCCGCTTTATGTAATCGTCCATACTGCTCATGTCAGCAACCCCATGATCTTCTCGATTAGCCACTTCAGGTTTGGGCGCCCGACGACACCCCGAAGCAGAATGTAACTCACATTTCTCAAACATGGCCACCCCCTTGTGGGGGTTTTCATGGGCGTACAACATTTGGGTCAGGCCCTGCAATATAGCATTGGACTGCCATGATCCACTCATGGCGTAAGCCTACAAGGACAAGAGTCAGCAGGCGGTTTATAGCGCATCACCTTCAGAGGCAATGGCCAGCACTCCGCGAACGGATCACCCCGACCCACCGAATAACTCCTGCACCCAAGCGCTGCGGCGCTCACGGTCCAGCACCTCGGCGCGGGCGCGCATCAGCACCACGGTGAAGTAGTAAAGCTGGAAAGCCAACGCCATGATCAGCAGCGGGATGAGCATGCTGGGATGAATGGACGGCTTGTCGAACTTGGTGACGGTTGGCCCCTGATGCAGGGTGTTCCACCATTCCACCGAATAATGGATGATCGGGATATTGACCACGCCCACCAGAATCAAAACCCCGCCGGCCCGTGCGGCGGTGCGTTTGTCCTCGATCGCGGAGACCAGAGCGATATAGCCCAGATAGAGGAACAGCAGGATCAGCTCGGATGTCAGCCGGGCATCCCACACCCACCAGGCGCCCCACATGGGCTTGCCCCAGAGGGATCCGGTCGCCAGCGCCAAAAAGGTGAAGGAGGCCCCGATCGCGGCCGAACTGCCGGCCATCACGTCGGCCAGCTTGATATTCCAAATCAGATTGATGCCGCTGAGCACCGCCATCAGCACGTAGATGAACAGGGACATCCAGGCGGAGGGCACATGAACGAACATGATGCGGTAGCTTTCGCCCTGCTGATAATCGGGGGGCGCTACGACCAGGCCGAGATACAAACCGGCCAGCATGGCGATTAGGCATGAACCGCCCAACCAGGGGATAAGCTTGCCGGCGATGTCGTAGAAATATTTGGGGGAAGCGAGCTTGTGAAAAAACAACCACATGGTTTCAACTCATACTGATTCGAAGGGCCGCGGCGATGGCCACGGGTGCGAGCGTCAATGCCAGCACCAGCAGCGCCGCCAGAAAATAGATCTGCCCGGAAACCGGCATTCCTGCGCTGGCCGCAGTCACGGCATTGGTAGCGAAGATGAGCACCGGGATGTACAGGGGGAGGACGAGCAAAGTCAACAGAATGCCACCGCGTCTAAGGCCTACGGTCAAAGCGACGCCGATCGCGCCGATCAGGCTAAGCAGGGGCGTGCCAAGGCCCAAAGTCAGCTCCAAGGCGTAGATCGCCTTTTCCGGCATCGACAACAGCAAGCCCAGCAAGGGCGCCAGGAGCAGCATCGGCAGGCCGCTCACCAGCCAATGAGCCAACACCTTGGCCAATACCAGAAGCGACAGGGGATAAGCGCTGAGCAGCATCTGCTCCAACGCGCCATCCTCGAAATCCGAACGGAACAGGTTTTCGAGGGAAAACAGCGCCGCTAAGAGCGCGGCGATCCAAATCACGCCCGGCGCGATCCTGCGCAGCAATTCAACCTCCGGGCTGACGCCGAGCGGATAAAGGGTCACCACCATCATGAAAAACAGCAAGGGATTGGCCAATTCCCCGCGATGACGGAAGGCGAGCAACAGATCGCGCTTCAACAGCGCATAAAATGCGTCCATCAAATCATTCCCGTCAAAGCCAGCTTTACGACGTCGCCCCGGACATGAACGGCCTGATGGGACGTCAGCACCGCCATACCCCCTTGGTCGAGGTGATTTTCCAGCGAGCCTCGTAGCCGAGCGATTCCGGTGACGTCGAGCGCGGTGAACGGCTCGTCCAGTACCCACAGTATCGCCGAGCAAGCCAACAGTCGGGCAAAGGCGATGCGCTGTTTCTGGCCGGCGGAAAGCGAGCGGGCCGGTATGTCCTCGGAACCGTCAAGCCCGGCAGCCCCGAGAGCCCGGTACAAATCCGCCGACTCGAACGAAACCCCGGCCAATGCCAGGGCCACCCGCAGGTTCTCCACCGCCGACAGTTCCGGCTTGATGCCCAGCGAGTGGCCGAGATAGGCCATTTCCGAGAAATATACCGAGCGCTGGCTCAAAATGTCTCGTCCCCGCCAATGAACTTCACCCTCGCTGGGACGGCTGAGCCCGGAAAGTATGCGTAAGAGGCTGGTCTTGCCGCTGCCGTTTGCCCCTTCGATCTGCATCAACTGTCCCGGGCGGAGGCGGAAATTGAGTCCGGAAAACAGCAGACGATCGCCCCGGAAGCATTCGAGATCGAGCGCAGCCAGTTCGGGCGGCGCATCTGCGCATTTCGGCATAATGCAAGTTAAAACGGCGAGGGCTCGTCTAAGCGATCATCTGACGCGGAAATCGGAAATCTGCAGTGAGCGGAGTGGCGTGCGCTGCGAAACCCAACAGGTTAACGATCACGGGACCGCGAATGATAAACCCTCACGGTTGCCATTGATAGATGGAGAGATAAGCACCCCAGCCCGATTGATAAACCAAAGCCTGATTTTCCAGGGGCCGGGCCAGAGACGTGGTGAACGGCAAAAGGCGAGCCAGCAAAGTCTTTAC
Organism: Methylococcaceae bacterium; assembly: GCA_035518875.1. Taxonomy (GTDB): domain Bacteria; phylum Pseudomonadota; class Gammaproteobacteria; order Methylococcales; family Methylococcaceae; genus DATIXD01. The sequence continues at coordinate 3,962 of DATIXD010000237.1, forward strand.
GCCTTCCTCCGTGGTGATTCGCCAGGCACGAACTGCACCGCCGGGTAACTGCTGAACCAGATAGGCGCCGTTGGCTTTCTCGTTCGCCCAGCGTTTTACTCCGGCAATCTGGGCATGTACATCGCCGGAGGGCGGGAACAGGCGCACTTCGAACGGCAGTTTGACACCGCTGAGCGACTCGATTTCCGAAAGTCGCGCCAGGTCGTCGAGGCAGATCAAGAAATAAACGGGCTGCCCCTTCGGCATGGCGGCGGACATCTCCGCCAGCGCTGCTTCCGCGTCCATCGTCAGCCAGCGCGCCCACTGCCGCAAGAACTTTTCATCCCGCGCGAAGCCGCCCGCGATTTCCTCCCAGAAACGCCTTGGCTGATCGTCGGAAAACCCTTCGGCAACCGGGGAGCGCAGCCAGGTTCGACGCCCCGTCATGAAGCGAATGCGCTGCGAGTTGTCCCACCACGACGCAAACAGCGCATCCTCGCCGGTGTGAGCCAAGATCGCGTCCGCCGCGGCCTTCCAGAGGTCGTGCCGCAATTGAACGTCACCCTGGGACGAATGGCTTCCAGCGACTGTCCCGTCCGCCGCCGGGAAGACGATGGCTCTCTCGACTTCGCCCTGATCGTCGCGATAATCGACGACATTAAGGATCACCGAGCCTTCCCCATCCCGACCGATCTCGTAGCGGGTCATTTTTTCGACCGGATAGCGTCCGGCAACCGCGGGAAAACCGGGTTCTCCCGCCTTGATTTCCGCAAGCTTGCGATATTTCAGCTCGGAACCGCCATCGGGCCAGCCGAAGATCAGCAGCAGGCTGCCCGCGAGGAGCAGCATGACGCCAAACGCCTGCCGGCTCCTGACTTGCAAGCCCTTCGACGCCGCCTGGACGCTGGCCACGCCGCTTAACGCCTGCGCCGGATCAGGATCAAACCGACGCCCACCATCAAGGGGCCCAGCACGTAGCGTCCGCTAAAGTCCTGGGCGAAGGCATGCAGAACGGACTTGTCGGAAACATCTTTCCGGCCGATTTTTTCCTTACCTTCGCGCAGCTTGGTGTTCTCGTCCATGATCATGGCATAGTCGCGCATCAGTTCGGACCAACCCTCGGTATAGGTGAAGCCCCCCGGATTCGCGTGGAAAATGCCCTTGTAGAGCTTGATCAAATCATGCTCCCACATGTCGGCGTAAACGCGCTCAACGTGAGACGGATTGTTGCCCTTCGCCCAGAACAGCTGGAAGAAGCCGCCGGCCGAATCGGTTTCTGGCTTGGGGGGAGCGGGCCGGTTGGTTTTTTGACCCGGCAGCAAACCGTCCTTGTGCAGCGCTTCCACCACCGCCTTGGCTTCCTGCTCGACTTTTACACCTTCGATGGTGCCCTTGTCCGCCGTCGTCAGATACGCCTCGGCGAAGCCCGGCGAATGGCAGTTGGAACAGGTTTGTACCCAAGCGTCTTTGCGGTAGGCAAACCAGGGATGGCTCAGGTTGTCGGCGATAGCCGGAGTTGGATTGAACGCCCAGCGTACCTTCTTCACCAGGTTATGGGAGAACTCGCCGTTCGCCTCGAAATGGCAGAACTGGCAGGTCGGCGCGGTGTAGCCGCCTTTGGTCAAAGCGTCTTTCAGCGGCGCCTCAAAATTCCACTTGGCCTTGCCCTGGGTCTGGTAAACCGTCCCGTGTTTGGACAGGAGAAAGTTCTCATATTCGTTATGGTCGACACCGTTGTGGCAGGTGGCGCAGGCTTCAGGCTGACGCGCCTCGGCGGCGGAGAAGGTATGGCGAGTGTGGCAGCCGTCGCACTTATTCTGCTGGTAATGGCACATGTCGCAGCCTTGGGCGATTTCCCGCTGCGGCATGCCCGCCCAGATGGCTAAGTCGATATTCGCTTCCCAATCCACCGAATGGGAAGGATGTCCCTTTGACCACTGTTTCTGGGGCCATTCCTGCTCCTTTTCCGACTCCGCTTCGGCGAATTCGCTGACGTGGCAGGTTCCGCACTTGGCGCGATCCGGCATCACCAGATTTTTATCGTGTTGGATCGTTTTCGCCCCCACCGAACCGTGGCAGTCGATACAGCCGACTTCCTTGAGCTGCGCCCCTTCCGCCAGCAAACCCTGCTTGGCCAGGTTTTTTTCGATTTCTGCCAGTTTTTCCTTTTTGTAATAGCGAGCGTCCTGACCGTTGCTCATGTCGCGGAGTCTTTGCAGATTCGCATGAGCACTGTTCTGCCAGGCATGGTACGCGCCTGGCGTTGTGCTCTGATGGCAAGTGACGCACATCTCACGTGTGAATTCGCCGGTCACCGTCGTGGGCGGCTTATAAAAATCCTTCGGATTCCAGTATTTTTGAATCGGAATCGCTTCCCAATACTCGGCATGCTTACCCTTGCCGGGATGATCCTTGTAATATTGATCTTTAAGCTGCTCATAGGATTGTTCGCTCGCCTTGGCAAACGCGTTACCAATCCACAATTGGGCAACAGCCATGAACGCTAACAGCGCCAGATTCGTTATTCTCATTGGATATCCTCCTCTTTCCATCGGCAAACTTCTGTGGTTTGCTTGCTCAGGCCTAGTATCGGATCAAAACATTTTCTGCGTCAAATTTTTATTCTCAAGGGCTTCGATGGCCCGACAGGACGCGGCTTTGTCCTCGCTCGCCAAACGTTTAGAATGCCATCCCATGGGCAGAATTGAAGTCATTCAGGGCGA
>DATIXD010000238.1:0-18258 GCA_035518875.1 Methylococcaceae bacterium
TGGGAAGTTACCATTAAACGGACATTGGGCCGTTCCGATTTTCAGGTCGACCCACGCCGTTTATGGCGTATGTTGCCAGTCAACGGCTATCGAGAGTTGCCTATTGCCGGCGAGCATGCCATCGCCGTTGAAGCCCTCCCATTGCTGCATAAAGATCCCTTCGACCGTCTTTTGTTGGCCCAGGCGCGGGTCGAGGGTTTGACCCTGCTGACCGTCGATCAGCAACTGGCGGAATATGGGGCGCCCGTACTATTGGTTTGATCTCCGCTTGGCTCGAAGTCGCAGATAAGATGAAATTCCGGCATGCTTACTAAGCGTAAAGAAAATAAAGCCCCATTCGAATCGCGCTCACCCCAACCCTCCCGGTGGCAATTCCGTAAAGTAAGGCTGGCCCCGTTCGTGAAAACGGATGCCAGCCCCTCCCCCCTTCGGGGGGAGGATGGGATGGGGGCGAACAAAAAAGGCCAAGAGCCTCTGTTGATATCGCCCCCACCCGACCTCCCCCAGCCGCCTTCGCGGCGCTACGCCCGTTGGGGGAGGAGGTCGATGCTTAGGCTCGAATTCAAACTCGAACGCTAAACTTAACGACATTGCTCCCAGCGGAAGAGGGAGCTTTGTGGCTTTGCTTTTTTAACCATTAGTAAGTCTCTGGCGTCGTCGACCAAGAGTTTCTACAGTCGTTTGCGGTATAGCCGAAATAGTGGGCGACAAGGGCTGAATACAGACTCGATTTCGGGCAGCGATTCGTGCGAGCCGATGACGAGCATTCCGCCGGGGATCAAACTCGCATCCATCCGCTTCACGATTTCCCTTTGCAGTTCTTTGGCGAAATAGGTAAAAGCCAGGTTGCGGCACAGGATGAGATGTAACGGGCCGGAAGGTGTGGTTTCTCGGATGTCCTGAACAACAAAGTCGACCTGGCTGCGGTATTCCGGTCTGAGACAGTATTTGCCGTTTTGCAGGTTAAAGGCGCGATCGCGCCAGCCCGTGGGGAGCTCTTTCAGGCTGTTTGGCGAGTAACAGGCGCTCCATGCCCTGGCGATCTGCGCCGGATCGACATCGGTAGCCGTGATCGAAAGCCCGATATACGAAACCGCCGGCGCTCCCCGAAATGTCCACGTCAGAACGAGACTATAAGGCTCCTCGCCGGCGCCGCAGCCTGCACTCCAGCAGCGAAGCTGCTTTTCTCCGCGGTCTTTGACCAGGCCGGCCAGTTCCGGCAGCACTTCTTGGCCAATCAGGTCGAATACTCGCCGGTCGCGGTAAAAACGCGAGATGGTGATCCGGCAAAACCCGTCGAGCACGCGCCACTCTTGCGCATGAGTTTCGAGATACTGCCGATAGGCCTCAAGATCGGCCAGCTCCAACGCTCGAATGCGCCTTGCAATGCGTTTGGAAACCTGGCGCCGGACCTTGCGGTATCCCGGCCAAAGCAGATCCATGTGGGGTAGGGCCCACTGCAAGAATGCCACCAATTGATCGTCCTGCATCCTGATGCGCCAGTACCCCGTCGCCGATTCCTCAAGTCGGATCGCCAGGAGAAAGAGGCGCTCCATGGCGCAGTTCGCGGCCGTCACGATCCAGATGCATATCGCCCATCTGCACGATTTTGATGAGCCGCTCCGGCACCGGAGTCAGCAACGCAATAGTGCCCGTCGCAAAATCAATAGATTGCAGGATTGCGAGACCGAGCACTGTGGCGTTCCGGTCGGCAACCCCGCACAGGAGACCGCGTTCGAAGCCGTAGGGAATGATCCGTTCGCCCTTTGCCGCAACTTGATCCCCGGCTTGGCTTACGCCGATACGGCCGTCCGAGGTTTGTTCGGCATAGACAAAGCGTTCGTCTTTGACCGGCCGACCGTTGAATAGCAAGGATCGTTGGAAACTCAGGCGATGTCTCTCGATTACGATTTCGCTAGCCCCCTCGAAGTAGCGGCGAAACGCATTTTCGCGCGCCGCCTGGCGCTGCCTGACCGATTTTGCGGACGCCTCTCTTGAGGGCCAAAGCCTGATGAGGGGATAGTGGCGATAAGCGTTCAGCAAGGACTCGAGTTCATAACCCCGTTCGAGGGCGACGATCACGTCGGGTTGCAGCGCTTCGATTTTGAACGCTTTCAGCTGTCGGCCGCTGCCGTGAATCAGGCCGGTCGTATCGATAATGACGAAGCGGCTTCGGGCCGCTTGCACCATTCGCTGGGCGCCGACCACCATCGGGAGAAAATGGCCGATGGGGGACACGGAACCGATGAAATAGAGGCCGGACATTTCGGCTTCTGGCAGCGCCTTTCCGTCTGTCAAATGGGCCAAGGTAATGGCTGCGGGCGGCCCCACATCTTTTTGGCCGACATCCGCATCGACAAAGGCGACTTCGTGACCGACCGAACACAATTCGGCCGCCAGAAAACTGCAATAGGTGCTCTTGCCGCGGTCCGATGCGCCGATCACCAAGATCTTACGCATGCCCTTCTGGGCGATGCGCTCGACGGATCGTCTCCAGGCCGGAGGAATGTCCATCGACTGCAAACGGTTCAATGGTGCCGGCTCGTCATCGGCTATCGAGCGGCAACCCTGCCGAAATTCTATGGCTTGCCGACGGGTATCAGGTACAAGACTTGTTGATCCTCGGGAAGTCGCAGCAAAGTGTGCACATCTTCGTCCCCGAAGGCCCCCACTTCTGCAGCGCCGAGATTTAGCGCCACGGCCTGCAGCAGCACATTTTGTGCGGCATGGCCGACTTCCAGATGGATATAGCGCATCGCACGTTGTCCATACTTATCGGTCGTTCTGTCGGCCATTGCGGCAAAAACCAGAACGAAAGCGCTATCTGCGATCCATGACTGGCTGAGGGCCGCGTCGGCTAGGCGGGCGCGCAGGTCTTCGCTGGCCAATCCGATCAGTTGGTGTTGACCGGGCGAGTACTGATAGAACCCGGCCTTTAATCCGCTCACCGAACCGGCGACCACATAAAGTTCCAACGGATAAAGCGCACCTGCGGAGGGTGCGGTTCGGTATCCTTCTGGATGGGTGATGCCTTGCGCCGCCCACAGGATCTGTGAAAGATCGGTTAGGGCAACCGGCGTTTTGCGAAAATCCCGAACCGTTCGCCGCAGCAGAAGGGCGTGTTCGACCGACACGTTACTGTCACGGCGCGGTTGGGGTAGGGAAATGGCTTCAGGGGAAGCAATCATGGTAGCGATCTCCTTGTTTGCCGAAAAAGCTGAAATCGAGACAGCGAAGCCGACGAGTATCCCGATCGCGCCCCGCCCAAACCGCGCCATCAGGCCGTATGCTCGATTCAGGCGGACGTGCGCGGGGTGCATTTTGCTCAGTCCAGCTTCAAAAAGGGATAGCGCTGCAGATCTTCCCGCAGCCACAAGGCCAGCCCAGCCTGTTGGCCGAGCGTTTCCAACGCGATGATGGCATCGGGATCCTCGAACGTGATAACGCCGGGTGTGCCCGACTCCTCTAAACGCTGCAGCAGAAACCGGCCGAGGAATCGTTCCTCGTTGTGGCTGGAAAGCCGGCCGTCCAAATCGCGGCGGTGCATGCGCACATGGAATGACTTGGTGGCCAGGCTCGGCAACCACTGCGACACGATTTCTTTGGCCCGGGCCTCGAATTCTATGGGCGTTTGAAAAACAAACGTCGCGGTGAGCGGTATCAAACGGGATATGACATTCTCAAACAGGTCGGGATCCTGTTCTTGGCGCTCCCGCAGCGTTTCCAGGAGCGTCGGTAGGTCGTCCACTTTCATCGCCAGGACATTGAAGAACTCAGTCTTTCTGACCGGTCCGAACTTCTCGAGAAAGTGGACAGCCCGGCGGTATCCTTCATCGTAGACGCTGATGATTACATTCCAGTCAAACATGTTTCCCTCCCTTCTCGAAGTTCGCCCAGTGGTTTGCTGCGACGGCATTTCGACCGGATACGAATCGTAAGATGCTTATGGCAACTCTGAAACTCTACTGGCTCAGGTTGATAGCACGACCCCTCGCACCCGGAATCGCTCAAGGGCGCTTTTTCAGGGTGATGACGATTTGCTGCGCTGGTGCTGACAGGTTGTAGACCTGGCCGAAAGGCTGATGTTCCGCCGAGATGACCTGAATCCTCACCGCGCCCCTCGGCAGTCCCTTGATCAAGGCGCGCCCGGCTTTGTTCGTCGTATCGGACTTGCGCACGTTGCCGGCGGCGACATGAACCTCCGCGTCGCGAACCGCGCCCGCTTGGTTGTCACCCCGCACGAGCAGAACCAGATCGGTGCTTGTTGTCTGCTTGGGCTTGGGGTCCCCGGCGTCGACGGAACCGACCGGGATGAGCACAATCGCCGCGAAAAGGATGATCGGCAGGACGAATCGAGTCATGTCCTCATGTCCACGAGTGAAACGCCGACGCACAGCTGAAGCCGGAAACCCGCAAAAGACTCATGCGCCGGGCACGAGCTTCGTGACCACCTCGTCATAGTACACCTTGTCCTTCAGACTGGCCCGCGAGCCGGGGAAATAGGCGAGTATGATCTCCGCGCTGCCCTCTTCCCAACGGCGCAAGACGATGGCCACGCGGTCGCCCGCCTTGAGCCGGATGTTGTCGATCAGCGGGAAGTCAGAAAAGGCGACCCAGAAGGTGTTGGTCTCGACCTCCGGTTTCCCGTCCTTCAAACCGTCCGGGGAAGAGACCCGCAAGTTCACCTGGAGTTGCCTGGAGGTCTTGTCGAAGTCGAGGATGTGGACGAAAAACTTCCGCGTGCGCTCGCATCGACCTTTCGGGGTCTGCATGCACAGATCGCCGTCCAAGACGGTGATTCCGGCCGGATTTTCGCGCAGGTCATCGAAGTGCACGTTTTCTTTCCGGATCGTGCCGACTTCGCTGAGCGTAGCCAATTGTTTGTCGATGACCTCGGTGGCGGCTCTTTGCAGGCGGTTCTGGAGTTCCTCGCGGAGTTCCCGGTTCGCCGCCGTCCGCCGGGTGATTTCGGCCTCCATATACTTGAATAATGCCCCCAGATCGAGGACATCGTGGAAGTTGTAAGTCAGCATCTCGAGGGCGAATACCTGTTCCCGGAGTTCGCCCGGTTCGGGTTTGAGAAACTTGGTGATGATGGAGTTGAACATCTCCTTCCGCAGATCGCTGTCGGCGCGCTCCCGGTTGCTCATGAGCTGCGCATAAAGCTGCACCTTGCTCTCCGTCTCCTGCTTGTGCTGCAGGTAGAACGATCCGACCACGCCGAATACGGCCACGACCGCCGCCTGGACCACCTTGAAAGCGATGTCCAGTTTGTCCCAGAAATCTCGCGGCTTGTCTTCTCCGGGCATCTTCCCTTCTTGCGACATGGTCAGCGCCTCCTGAGCAAGTGGCCGCCGTCTTGGCGGATCAGATCGAAGTCGTAGCGAATCGGATCACGGTAGGAATAGATTTTATGACTCAGTGGCACCGGGTCGAGGAGTTGAAACTCGCATGTCCCTTCGTGGCGGGTGAAAAAGCGCCAAACGCCCCAGGAATCCTGGGTGACCGGCGCCAAGACTTCCGTCCCGCAGGTGATTTGAATTTTCCGGTCGGCCAAAGGCTTGCCGTTCTCGAAGAGGGTGACATCGATCCAGCCGCCGAAGGCTTCGGCCGAAAGAACGCAGGCCGCCAGCAGAAACAAGGTGGTAGATTTCATCGCGTCCTCTCGGTTGACGGGCACCTGCGTAATCACCCCGATCGCGCACCAAATGAACCGGCGCCGAGGTTCATCGATGATAACAAACTCCCGTATCACCGTACCTACCGCCGGCTATGCATTCGGCCCGCACCAGCCCTTTTTTGCCAAGTGGTGCAGGGCGCGTTCGATGGTCGGGCGCGACTCGGCCCATTCGCGCAGGCGTTTCATCCTGCTGACCCTGATGCGGCCTGCAAACCCTGTCCGCGCGATGCGCAATCTCAGAGACACCCGGACAAAATGCCGGCCCGGCAACAAACGGCGGGAGGGCGGTCCCGCCGCATGGAAACGGTCAGATGTTGGCTAGGCCGACGATGTTGTAGCCGGCGTCGACGTACAGGATTTCGCCGGTGATGCCCGAGGCGAGGTCGGAGCAGAGGAACGCTGCGGCGTTGCCGACTTCCTCGATGGTGACGTTCTTGCGCAGCGGCGCGGCACTCTCGGCCTTGCTGAGCATCTCGCGGAAATTGTTGATGCCGGAGGCCGCCAGGGTGCGGATCGGGCCGGCCGAGACGGCGTTGACGCGGGTGCCTTCAGGGCCCAGGGAAGCGGCCATGTAGCGGACGTTGGCCTCCAGGCTCGCCTTGGCGACGCCCATGACGTTGTAGTTGGGAATCACGCGTTCTGCGCCGAGGTAACTCAGGGTGAGCAGGGAGCCATTGCGTCCGGCCATCATCTGGCGCCCGCCCTTGGCTAGGGCGGTGAAGCTGTAGGCGCTGATGTCGTGGGCGACTTTGAAGTTTTCCCGGGTGACCGAGTCGACGTAGGAACCTTCCAGGGCCTCGCGCGGGGCGAAGGCGACGGAATGCACGATACAGTCCAGTCCTTCCCAACGTTGGCCCAGGTCATCGAACACCGCCTCGATCTGCTCGTCGCTGGCGACGTCGCAAGGCAGCACAATGGCGGAGCCGCATTCGTCGGCGAGTTTTTCCACCCGTTCCTTCAACTTCTCGCCCTGGTAGGTGAAGGCCAGTTCAGCGCCCTCGCGCTTCATGGCCTGTGCGATGCCGTAAGCGATGGAGCGGTTGCTGGCTACGCCCACGATCAAGACCCGTTTGCCTTGCATGAAACCCATAGGTGTCTCCTGATGTTCTTGTCTGTTCTGCGAGCGCCAAAGTATCCCCGAGACCTCGAAGCGTGTCCAGCGCCGGTTGCTCGTGCGCTGGCCTCATCGGCGCCGGGACATCAGACCTGCAGCGTCGTGCAGACGTGCAGCATGGGCGGCCCCACGGGATGGAACTGGGGGTCGCCGATCCCTTCCGCCTAGCCCATTAGGCGCGAGTCTTAAAGATCGGCGCTACGGTAAAGTCAATGTTTCGCCTTTCCGGCAGGCTGTCGTAACATCGCTGTCGCGAGGAGGTCATTGCATAGGCCGACAACCTCGCCGTGAAATCATTACGAAACCAAATGACGGGCGGATTCATGGGTTTGATGACCGGAATTGATCTCGGCGGCACCAAGACCGAAGTCGTCGTGCTCGATGATTCCGGTATCGAACTGATACGCCGGCGTTTGCCGACGCCGCAGGGCGATTACGCCGCGACGTTGGCCACGGTCCAACGCCTGATCGACGAGGCGGAGTCCGAGCTGGGCGAGCGGACGAGCGTCGGCATCGGCACGCCGGGGGCCTTGTCCAAGGTGACCGGGTGCCTTAAGAATTCCAACTCCGCTTGCCTGAACGGAAAGCCGCTGCTCGAGGATTTGCAGCGACTGTTGGGACGTCCCGTGCGAATCGCCAATGACGCCGATTGCTTCGCCCTGTCCGAAGCAACCGACGGGGCGGCGGCGGGCGCCGGCATCGTATTCGGGGTGATTTTGGGAACCGGAGTGGGCGGGGGCATCGTGGTCAATGGCGCGCCCTTGAGCGGCCCCAACGGCATCGCCGGGGAATGGGGGCACAATCCGCTACCCTGGCCCCTGGACGAGGAGCGGCCCGGCCCGCCGTGTTACTGCGGCAAGCACGGCTGCATCGAAACCTTTTTGTCGGGCCCCGGATTTTCCAATGCCCATCGCCGGTTGAGCGGGCAAACGCTGGAAGCCGGCAAGATCGTCGATGCGGCGGAAGGGGGTGATGACCTTTGTCGGCGGAGCATGGCGATTTATGACGATCGGCTGGCCCGCGCGCTGGCGCAGGTGATCAATATCCTCGATCCGGATGTGATCGTCCTGGGCGGTGGTCTGTCGAACTGTCGTCGCTGGTACGAGACCGTGCCGCGACTGTGGGGCCGCTACGTGTTTTCCGACCGGGTCGACACCCGGCTGGTGCCGCCCCGCCACGGCGACTCTAGCGGAGGTCGCGGTGCGGCGTGGTTGTGGAGAAGGGAAATCAGCCTCGCTTCGCCTCGGTCCTGAACCAGGCCAGCTTTTCATGCAGCCGGACGACGTTGCCGATGATCGCCAGGGTCGGGGCTTTGACTTGCGAGCGGCTGACCAGCTCGGGCAGAGTCTGTAGCGTGCCCGTCAGAACGACTTGGTGCTGAGTCGTGCCTTGCTGGATCAATGCGGCGGGCAGGTCGGGCGGGCAGCCGTGGCGGATCAGCGATGTGCAAATCTGATCGAGCCCCTGGAGTCCCATGTAAATCACCAGCGTTTGCTGGGGCACGGCCAACCGATGCCAATCCAGGTCGATCACTGTGCCGTCCTTCAAGTGGCCGGTGACGAAGGTGCAGGACTGGGCGTAGTCTCGATGGGTCAACGGAATTCCGGCGTAGGCGGCACAGCCTGAAGCGGCGGTGATGCCGGGCACCACCTGGAATAGTACGCCTTGTTCCATCAGCGTTTCGATTTCTTCCCCACCCCGCCCGAAGATGAAAGGATCGCCGCCTTTAAGTCTGACCACCCGTTTGCCGGCTTTGGCGAGTTCCGCAAGCAGGGTGTTGATCCTTTCCTGAGGCAGGGTGTGCTGGCTGCGCTGTTTGCCCGCGTAGATTTTGTCGGCGTCGCGGCGCACCAGTTGCATGATTTCGGGTGAAACCAGACGGTCGTAGACCACCACGTCGGCTTCCTGAATCAGGCGCAGGGCACGGATGGTGAGCAGGTCCGGATCGCCGGGTCCGGCTCCGACCAGATAGACCATTCCGGCCTGGGATTTTTCCTCGGCTTCGGCGTCCACGAGTCGTTCCAGTTGTTCCGCCGCTTCTGTTTCTCGGCCGGCGAACACCAATTCGGCGATGCCGCCCTGCAGGGCTTTCTCCCAGAAGCGCCGGCGTTGGTCGGCAGGGGTGATCGCCTGCTTGACGCGGTCCCGAAAGCGCTCAGCGAGTTGGGCCAGGGCGCCATAGGCGGGCGGGATCAGCGTTTCCAGGCGCATTCTCAACAGACGCGCCAGCACGGGCGAGGCGCCGCCCGAGGAAACCGCGGCGATCACCGGCGAACGATCAATGATCGCCGGGAAAATGAAACTGCACAACTCCGGGCAATCGACGACATTGACCGGTATGTTGCGGGCCTGGGCCGCCTGCGAGACCGCTTCGTTGACCGAACGTTGGTCGGTGGCCGCGACCACCAAACAGTAGCCGGCCACATCGGGCTGGGCGAATTCCTTTTCTCGCCATTCGATTTCTCCTGCCGCCGCCAGTTCGCGCAGCGGATCGCAGATTGCGGGGCTCACCACGGTCACCTTGCCGCCGGCCTGACGCAGGGCGGCTGTTTTTCGTGCGGCGATTGCGCCGCCGCCAATGATCAGACAGCTCTGGCCTGGCAGTTTGAAAAAAATGGGCAAATAATCCATTGCGGCGTTTTGGTAAAATTTCGATCCTTAATTCTACTTTGAAAGGCTTGGGTGTTTGCCATGCTGGAGATTCATCTGGAACTGGATACTTGTGGCCTGATGTGCCCTTTGCCCTTGTTGCGCCTGAAAAAGGCTTTGCAGATGCTGGAAAGCGGGCAGGTGGTGCGGGTGTTGGCAACAGACCCGGCCGCCGTTCTGGATTTCGGCGTATTCCTCGATCAGGCGGGCCACCACATGTTGGAGCGGGGCGAGGAAATCGGGACTTTGTATTTCGTAATTCGTAAAGGCTGAGCGGCCTCCCGGCCGCGATCGTCGCGTGTCGGGCCTTGTCCTGAGTTTATCGAAACAGCGGTACGCCCAATCCGTTACCCGCGCAGGCTGATGATCGGCCAACCTTTCTCTTGCGCGATGCCGGCCAGCGTCTGGTCGGGGTCGACCGCCACGGGATTGGCTACGCGCGCGAGCAGGGGAAGATCGTTGTGGGAATCGCTATAGAACCAGCTATCTTCGAGACTATGATCGTTTGCTGAAAGCCACGAGTTCAGCCTTTCGACCTTGCCTTCCCGGAAGCAGGGGGCGCCGACAAACTGCCCGGTGTAACGACCGTCCCTGAACTCCGGAAGGGTCGCAATGAGGTGCTCGATGCCATAGAACCGGACGATGGGTTCGGTCACGAACTGGTTGGTGGCCGTGATGACGATGAGAATGTCCCCGGCTTTGCGGTGTTTTTCGATCAATTCGTAGGCGGCGGGCAGGAGGATCGGCTTGATTTTTTCCTCGATGAACCGCTCGCGCCAGGCATATAGCGCCGCCGGCTCGTTGTCCGCCAAGGGTTTGAGGGCGAATTGCAGGAATTGAGCGATGTCGAGGTTTCCCTCGCGGTATTGTTGGTAAAACCGCGCATTGGTTTGTTCGTAGAAATCCCTGTCCACGATGCCCTGGTCGACGAGAAATTGTCCCCACAGATAATCGCTGTCACCGGCTAAGAGCGTGTTGTCGAGATCGAAAATGGCCAGACTCACAGGGGGTTCCTTACAGTTCTAAGAATCGGTTGGGCAGGCTTTGCCCATTGCTGCACACACATACCAATTCAGGGCGCTCGGGACTCGTCAAACCCGGACATCGCAGCGGTTGGCATAACGTTTTGTTTTGTGAAACAATGCAAGCGTAAGGCTCTGCCTGAGGACGAGTGCATATTTTACCATCTTAAGGACTGCAACCGGACTGACGTCAGCCATGATCGACTCGGAAGGATTTCGCCTCAATGTAGGTATCATCCTGTGCAATGACGAGGGTCGCGTTTTCTGGGCGCGACGGGCGGGCATGCGCTCGTGGCAGTTTCCGCAAGGCGGCATCAAGTTTAACGAGGAGCCGGAAGCCGCCATGTACCGCGAGTTGTACGAGGAGGTCGGTCTCAAGAACCATCATGTCCAGTTGATCGGGCGTACCCGCGACTGGCTGCGTTACGAGTTGCCCGAACGTTATATCCGCAAACATTCGTTTCCTCTCTGCATCGGCCAGAAGCAGCTTTGGTACATCCTCCGCTTCGTCAGTCACGAATCGAGCATCCGCTTGGATTGTTCCGACAAACCGGAGTTCGACGCTTGGTGCTGGGTCGATTACTGGCAGCCGCTGAGCGATGTCGTCTATTTCAAACGCGAAGTCTACCGTCAGGCTTTGACCGAGTTGAGCGATCACCTGGTTGCCGAGGAAGTGCCGGTGAGTCCGCGAGGGTTTTTGTCGTTTCAACAGACCTGATGGCGATCAAGGCTCAATAGCCCTCCGATGCCATATCCAGCCCGGACGGAATCTGTTCGAGGCGCTGCACCCCGGTTTCGATTTCCCCATTCGGATAAAGCCTGAGCCACCGATAGCCCGGCGGCAGCGCGTCCAGAGCGAAGTCCAAGGTTGCCGGTTTGAACTGGAAGCAGGTGGAAGGGCAGGCTAAAAGGCGCACCCCCCGTCGGACGATGTCCACGGCTTGGTGCACATGGCCGAAAATCACGGCTTTGACCTGAGGAAAGCGATCGAGCAGAGCGAACAGTTCGTCCGCGTTCCTGAGGCGCATGGTGTCCAGCCATTGGCTGCCGGTGGGCAGCGGGGAGTGATGCAGGCAGATGAGGGCGAAGGGTTCCGGATGATCTGCGAGCGCCGATTCCAGAAGGTCGAGTTGGTCTTTGCGCAAATACCCGCCGGGATCGTTCGGGATAGTGCTGTCCAGACAGATGATCTGCCAGTCTCCGATCAGAACCCTCGGCTCGAAAGCGATATTCCCGCGAGCCAAGATTTCGTGCATCAAACCGGGATCGTCATGATTGCCGGGCAGGCAGTAACAGGGGACTTGCAGGGGGTCCAGATGGCGTTTCAGACGGCCGTAAGTCGCCGGCATCGCGTCCTGCGCCAAATCTCCCGTCAGCAACATCAGATCGGCCGGCCAATGCTTGTCACGGGTGGCCTCCAGAACCGCGGCGAAGCTCGCTTCGGTGTTGATGCCCATCATGGTTCCCTCGGGATCGGCGAGCAGATGAAAATCGGTGATCTGCAGGACTCGTACGGGGGCGTCGGTTTGCCTGGCGGATGGGGCAGAGCTCATGGGGTTGGCAGTCCTTGGGTGGGCTGAATGCTAAATCAATAGCCGAAAACTCGGGGATTGTCTAACCGTTTTATGGCCCTATTGCCATAAACGGTTTCTCTCACCCCTTTTTTTCTGAAGGTGTATGGACTAGGTCCTCGGGAGGAGGGTAGGGCACCGATGGAAGGGATGGCTTTATCTTCGCCCGATTTGATTCCGGCGCGGTAGCGCCTGCCCCGAGACAAACCGCGGTTCAGGAAGGTCCAGAACCGGAAATCTTAATCCCTACGTGAGGCTTTCTCCGCAATCCCTGAAAGGCCGAACCGCCTTTGCAGTTCATCGAGCACCGCCTCTGGCCCCAAGCCCTGCTGTGCCAACAACACCAGGCAATGAAACCAGAGGTCGGCCATTTCGTGGACGATCTGACCTTGATCACCGCCTTTGGCCGCGATCACCGTTTCCGTGGCCTCCTCACCGATTTTCTTGAGAATGGCATCGAGCCCCTTGGCGTAAAGGCTCGCCACATAGGATTCCTGCGGATCCTGGGATTTGCGCTGCTCCAGGACGGCGGCCAGCTCGTTCAGTAGATCCTGAGTCATGAGGGGTAAATCGTCTCGGGGGATTTCAACACCGGATCGACGACCTCCCAACGACCGTCGCGCAGAACCCGGAAAAAACAATGATGCCGACCGGTGTGGCAGGCGATGCCGCCAACCTGTTCGACCTTGAGGAGGATGACGTCTTCGTCGCAATCCAGGCGGATTTCCAGCACTTTCTGCCGGTGACCGGACTCTTCGCCCTTGCGCCACAGCTTGTTCCGCGAACGCGACCAGTACACGGCATAGCCTTCCTCGGCCGTCAGCGCGAGGGATTCCCGGCTCATCCAGGCGAACATGAGCACCTGTCCGCTCCCAGCTTCCTGGGCGATCACCGGTACGAGGCGATCCGAAGTCCAGCGAATCTCATCCAGCCAGTCCGCGGCCACTAGAGTCTGACCTCTATGCCGCGCGCGGCCATGTATTCCTTGGCCTGACGGATGGTAAATTCGGCAAAGTGAAAAATGCTGGCCGCCAACACGGCGTCCGCCTTGCCTTCGAGCACGCCGTCCGCCAGGTGCTGCAGGTTGCCGACGCCGCCGGAGGCGATGACCGGCACGGTGACGGCTTCGCTGATCGTCCGGGTCAAGTCCAGATCGAAGCCTGATTTGGTGCCGTCCCGATCCATGCTTGTCAGCAGAATCTCACCAGCGCCGTATTCGACCATCTTGCGCGCCCACTCCACGGCATCCAGTCCGGTGGGCTTGCGGCCGCCGTGGGTAAAGATTTCCCAATGCTTGGGATTATCGCCCGCCTGCTTGGCATCGATGGCCACGACGATGCACTGCGAACCGAATTTTTCCGCGGCCTCACGCACGAATTCCGGGTTGAACACCGCTGCCGTGTTGATGCTGACCTTATCCGCGCCGGCATTGAGCATGCGGCGTATATCCTCCAGGGTGCGGATGCCGCCACCTACCGTGAGGGGAATGAAGACCTCGCCGGCAACCTGCTCGACTACGTGCACCATGGTTTCGCGGTTGTCGGAGCTGGCGGTGATGTCGAGAAAAGCCAACTCGTCGGCGCCTTCCTGGTCGTAGCGACGGGCGATTTCCACCGGATCGCCGGCATCGCGGATCTCGACGAACTTGACGCCCTTGACGACGCGGCCGTTGTCCACGTCCAGGCAGGGAATGATGCGCTTGGCAAGCATCCTAGAAAGATTCGGCCAACTTCCGCCCTTCGGCGAAATCCAAGGTCCCTTCGTAAATGGCCCGGCCGGTGATCGCGCCTATCACGCCATCGGCGACGAGTTCAGCCAGGGCGCGCACGTCCTCGATGCAGCTGATGCCGCCGGAGGCGATCACCGGAATGCGGATCGAGCGCGCTAGCCTTGCGGTCGCCTCGATGTTCACCCCGCCCATCATGCCGTCGCGGCTGATATCGGTGTAAACGATGGCTTCGACGCCGTCGTCCTCGAACTTTTGTGCCAGATCGATCACGTCATGGTGGGAGAGCTTCGACCAGCCATCGATCGCGACCTTGCCGTCCCGCGCATCCAAACCGACGATGATGTGGTTGGGGAACTCCGCGCAGACATCGCTAACGAAATGGGGCGCGCTGACCGCCTTGGTGCCGATGATGACGTAATCGACGCCGGTGTCGAGATAGCCCTGAATGGTATCCTCGTCGCGAATGCCGCCGCCCGCCTGGATTTGTACATCGGGATAAGCCTCGCGGATCGCGTGGATGATTTCCGCATTGCGCGGCACGCCGGCAAACGCTCCATCCAGGTCGACCAAGTGCAGGCGTTTTGCGCCTTCGGCGACCCACTTGCCGGCCACCGCTACCGGGTCGTCCGAAAATACCGTGTCCTCATCCATGCGACCCTGCCGCAACCGGACGCACTTGCCATCTTTCAAGTCGATAGCAGGTATCAAGAGCATGTTGAAGTCCTCATACTGATTGATTTAACGAATGTCAGTCCTCATTTGTGCGGATCCCACTCGAGAAAATTAGCCAGCAGCCTAAGGCCGGCGGATTGGCTTTTTTCCGGGTGAAACTGCACCGCGAACAGGTTCTCACTCAGCAAGGCGGCGGCGAAGGGCGTCGGATAATCGGTGGTCGCGGCGATATGTTCGGGGTGCGTGGGTTGGACATAGTAGCTGTGGACGAAATAGAACCAGCTCTCCTGCGGGATCTTGCACCACAAGGGGTGTTCGAAGGATTGATGCAGACGGTTCCAGCCCATGTGCGGAATCTTCAGCAATTTTCCCGCGTTGTCCGTCAAACGATCGGCAAATCGCAGCACCTTCCCGGGCAACAGACCCAGGCAAGGGGTCTGATCGTTTTCCTCGCTTTCGTCGAGCAGGGCTTGCATACCGAGGCAGATCCCCATGAACGGCTTGGTGGTTGCCAATTGCCGCACCACCTGCGTCAAACCGCGTTCCGCCAGGGCGCCCATGCAATCACGGATGGCGCCAACGCCCGGAAACACGACGCGGTCGGCGCGGAGCATTTCGCGCGATTCGGCGGTGACCAAAACCTGGGCCTTGGGATCGGCGTGTTGAAGCGCCTTGGCGATGGAATGGAGGTTGCCCATTCCATAATCGATGACGGCCACCGAGGACATTGGAGGAAAAGGAGAGGTTGATCCTTGTTAAAGCGCGCCTTTGGTGGAAGGGAGTACGTCTTGCATCCGTGCATCGGGTTCTAGCGCCATGCGCAACGCCCGTCCGAACGCCTTGAAGATCGTCTCCGCCACATGGTGGGCATTTACGCCTTTCAGGCTATCGATATGTAGACTGACTTTAGCATGATTCACGAAACCCCGGAAGAATTCCAGCAACAGATCCACGTCGAAATCGCCGATTCGGGCGCGCGGAAACACTACGTCGTAACAGAGGCCGGGGCGACCGGAGAAATCGATCACCACCCTGGAAAGTGCTTCGTCCAGCGGCACATAGGCATGGCCATAGCGGCGGATACCTTTCTTGTCGCCCACTGCCCTGTCGATTGCCAACCCGAGGGTAATGCCGATATCTTCCACGGTATGGTGAGCGTCGATATGCAAATCGCCCTTCGCCTGAATATCGAGGTCGATCAACCCATGGCGGGCGACCTGATGCAGCATGTGTTCAAGAAAGGGAACACCGGTATCAAACCGAGCCTCTCCGGAACCGTCCAGGTTCAAACATACATGAACTTGTGTTTCCAGCGTGTTGCGCTGTACATCGGCCGTGCGATCCGCCATTCTGCTTGCTTCTGAATGTTTTTACGGTGCGGGTTTGAGAAAGTGGAACATAATAGTGGTTTGGTGCATTTTGATAAACCCCTTAAAGGCAAACATACATCCCGTGATTTTTGTGTAAGCCAAAGCTTACACAAAAATCAGCCTGCGCCGACATGACGGCGCCCCTTTATTTGTACAAAATCAGTCCGTCGCCGAAATTAGGAAAAGGATTTCGAGGATTTTCAACAGGACGCACCAAGGACCGGACATTTTCAGCTAACCAAGCAGGCGATAAGCCCCCTCGAAAGGATTCGAAGGGGGCTTTTTTTATGCCACAAGTTTGTTGTGCGCAGCCCTGCCCAAAGCACTTAGGGTTTCCGCGAGCCCAAACCGAACTGCTCGGGCCTGAGCGAGGTGCCTTAAGCCGGCTCCGCTGACCGGCTCGCCTTCTTGCGCTCGTGCTCCAGCAGAAGTTTCTTCCTGATGCGGATCGATTGCGGCGTCACCTCCACCAATTCGTCGTCGTCGATGAACTCCAGCGCCTGTTCCAGGCTGAGCCTGATCGGGGGCGTCAATAGGATATTCTCATCGCTGCCCGCCGCGCGGATGTTGGTGAGCTGCTTGGCCTTGGTGGGATTGACCACCAAATCGTTGGAACGGGAATGAATGCCGACGATCATGCCCTCGTAAACCTCGACGCCATGTTCTACGAACAGCCGGCCGCGTTCCTGTAAATTGAAAAGGGCGAATGCCAGCGCCTTGCCGGTGACATTGGAAATCAGCACGCCGTTGATGCGCTGGCCGATATCGCCTTTCTTCACCGGGCCGTAATGGTCGAACACATGGTAGAGCAGTCCCGTGCCGGAGGTCGCGGTCAGAAACTCGGTCTGAAAGCCGATCAGGCCGCGTGACGGCATGATGTATTCGAGGCGCACGCGACCTTGGCCGTCTGGCACCATGTTCTGGAGGTCGCCCTTGCGTTCGCCCAGCTTCTCCATGATGGCGCCCTGGTGCGCCTCCTCCACCTCGATGGTGACGAATTCATAAGGCTCGCAGGCTTGGCCGTCGATCTCCTTGATGATGACTTCGGGTCGCGACACGCCCAGTTCATAGCCTTCGCGGCGCATGTTCTCGATGAGGATGGACAGGTGCAATTCGCCGCGGCCGGACACCTTGAACTTGTCAGGATCGGCGGTGTCTTCGACGCGCAAAGCCACGTTGTGCAGCAACTCCCGCTGCAAGCGTTCGCGAATCTGCCGGGAGGTGACGAATTTGCCCTCCCTGCCGGCAAATGGCGAGTTGTTGACTTGAAAGGTCATGCTGACGGTCGGCTCGTCCACCGTCAACGGCGGCAGCGGCTCGATGCAGTCGAGCGCGCAGAGCGTGTCGGAGATTTCCAGCGCATCGATGCCGGTAAAGGCGATGATGTCGCCAGCGTTGGCTTCCAGCGACTCGACGCGTTCCAGGCCCTTAAAGCCAAATACTTGCAAGACGCGGGCATTGCGCTGCTTGCCGTCGCGGCTCACCACGACAACGGGGGTATTGGTCTTGATCTTGCCGCGCTGGATTCGGCCGATGCCGATGACGCCGACGTAGGCGTTGTAATCTAGGCTGGAGACCTGCATCTGGAACGGACCCTCCGGATCGACCAGGGGCGGGTGCACCTTCTCCACGATGGTCTCGAACAAGGGTGTCATGTCGCCTTCGCGGATGTTGGGGTCGTGGCCGGCATAGCCGTTCAGGGCCGAGGCGTAAACGACCGGAAAATCCAGCTGTTCCTCGGTCGCGCCCAGGCGGTCGAATAGGTCGAAGGTCTGATCGAGTACCCAGTGAGCGCGGGCGCCGGGACGATCGATCTTGTTGATCACGACGATCGGCTTCAGCCCGAGGGCGAACGCCTTCTGGGTGACGAAGCGGGTTTGCGGCATGGGACCATCCACCGCGTCGACGAGAAGCAGCACGGAGTCCACCATGGACAGGACGCGCTCCACTTCACCGCCGAAATCGGCGTGACCGGGGGTGTCGACGATGTTGATGTGGTATCCGTTCCAGTCGATGGCGGTATTCTTCGCCAGAATGGTAATGCCGCGCTCCTTTTCCAGGGCATTGGAATCCATTACCCGCTCTTCCACCTTTTCATGAGCCGCGAAGGTGCCGGACTGGCGCAGGAGCTTGTCGACCAGGGTGGTCTTGCCGTGGTCGACGTGGGCGATAATCGCGATATTTCTAAGCTTTTCGATCATAAAACCCTGGTTGGGGAATTTCTTGTCAATCTGAGCGCTGATTGCTTTGGTACCCGCGCTTGTCAGGAAGGGGAAATGCAATACCCCGACCTAATCTTGTCATAAAACAAATGATTATACCGACTTCACCGCTGTCTGGCTAACTCGCTAACGTTACGGACTCGTATTCCGTGCGGTTGGTGAAGTGCGGCGATCTGGTACAATGCCGCATTTTATACGGGCCTTGAGGTCATTCGCTGTGGCGCAGGAA
>DATIXD010000239.1:0-13703 GCA_035518875.1 Methylococcaceae bacterium
ACCGGAATTGAAAGCATCCTGAAACGATGACGATGCGGGCAGATCGACGGCGGAGGTAAAGCTGCGGACTTTATAAACCTCTCCCTGTGGGAGAGGGCAGGGTGAGGGTGGTTAAAATTAGGCTTCGCTCCGTCTTATCGCGTCCATTTCAAAGCCCCTTTGGCGTCGCTCATTCCCGCCGTGGAAGGGTGTTGCAAAAGCACTCTCCAGGCGGAGAGGGGTGGGTGAGGGGAAATCACAAGCCAGTGATTTGTTTGACCGCCCCCACCCTGACGGACACAACAGACCATCCCTGTCTGTTGCCCTTCGGGTGGCTCCGCCATGCAACCCGGCTTTCCTGCCGGGTTGTCCCCCGAAAGGGGGAAGGAACGAGGCTTTTACGACACCTTCCTTGAAGGAAAGGCGCAAGAAAACCTGCACGGCTCAAATGACACGCCTACCCGAACGGAGTACCGGCTTTGTTCTGATCGCTTCAGCGGACCACGTTCGGGCTTATTCGTTGACCAACCCGGCGTAGGTCTGCAACAGCGCCTGAAGTTTTTTGCCCTGGCTCTCGCGGGTCTCCTGCATCCAATCCGCCACCCGCATCGCCTTGGCTTCGGCCTCCCAGCGTGCGGTAGCGGCATCGTCACCCAACCCTACCGCGGCTTCCCACAGCGTGGCGATGACCCAATAACGCTTGTCGGGCGCCGTTTCCTTGTTTTCGGCCAGCGGCGCCGCGTACCGGATCACATCCTGACGCACGCGCCGCGCCCTCACCGTATCGGCGATGGCCTCATCGCGCTGGCCGGCTTTCAATGACTCCACGGCGCGCTGGTTGAGCAAAAATGCCAAATTGATCCCGTTGTAGTAATCCTGCTTGAGAAAAAAACCTCGCTCATAGGCCGAGATGCTCTCGTCCAGGTAGGCCGCCGAGGCGGTGAGGTCCCAAAGCCGCTTGTGGATCGCCCCCCAGAGCCCCAGCGTCTCAGGGTCGTTGGAGGTCTCCGGCGACAGCTCCCGAAGAATGTTGCAGGCCTCGTGAAGGGCGGCCTCGGGGTCCGGTTGTTTGCTCTTGTAGGTCGCCAGCGCCAATTGCTGAATCACGAAGGGATCGTTCGGGCGCAGCTTTTTCACTTCGGCCAAGAGGACGCGGGCACCGGCCAGATCGCTTTTCTCCGCGTTGATCTTTGCCAGGGCCGATTCGAGCATGACCTTGGCGCTCGGGTGCTCTTCGCCCGCCGCTTCGGCAACGGCGGCAGGCGTGGCACTGGCAGCAGCGGGGACGGCCGCTGAACGAACGGGGGTTTCGCCGCCGGCTTCCTTGGGCGGCAGCAATTGCGGCAAAAAGGTGTAGACCGGACTGTCCGATTTCGGATTGGCGAGAATGTCTTGAATTGCCTGCTTCAATTCCTCCCGAAACCGCTTGGCTTCCTTGTAGCCGATTTCCTCTCCCAGGTGCTTGTAGCGGCGGATCACGATATGGCCGACATCGAACGGATTCTTGAACTGCTCCTCGGCCACGATGATCGTGGCGTGCGGCCTCAGCCCGTAACGCACGCCGAGTTCGAAGGCCGCGTTGACGTTGTAGGTGGAGAGGTCGGCAATGACCAGATCGGCCCGCAGCAGTTGTTCATACATCGGCACGTCGATGGTTCCCGAGTGGACGATCTCGTCAGCCCGGATGCATTGAAGCCCGGCCGATTCGACGGCCTCCTTGATGATCTCGTAGGAGGCGTCGAGGTCCAGCACCCGCCCGTCCGTGTAATCGGTCTTCTTGCCGAAGCCCTGTACGATGAAACATGTATCCATGATCAAAACCCCTTGAAAGGTTCGAGGACGATGTTTTTCGCGGCATAGGCCGCTCCGACCCGCCGGATATCCGCGATATGGTCGACGGAATCCAGCACCTGGACCTTGGCCGGATCGATGTCGGCGAGGCCCAGTTCCCGCAGACCCGCCGCCGTAACATCCGGGTCATAGCGAAGATAGGTGAAGAGCTTCGGCCCGGTCCAGTTGGGGTCGGTGGCGGCTGGCATTACCATGTCGCCGATTTCCCGGTCGATCATCCCGCCATGTCGGCATTCGCCCAAGGTCCTGCAGACCATGTCCCAGCCGGCGGAAGCGGCGTTCATGAGGGCCGAGGGGATGTTCTTGGCGTAGTGGACCAGGTTTAGGTCGTCCACATCCAGGTTCGGCCGGGCCTTGTCGGCGCTTCCTGTGCCCACCGAGACGATCAGCAGCTTGTCCGCCCCGGTGGGCCAATTGACCGCATAGGGCTTGGCCGTCGCCATCTGGAACGCAAGATAGGCCGGGTTGTTGTAGGTGGTCACCCCGCCGTCCACGAAGATGAAGCTGTATTCGTCCGGGGTACCGTCGGCGAAGGTGACCACCTCCGGCGGGAAGAAGGTCGGTGCCGCGGTGCTGGCCCTCACCAGTTGCCACAACGGCAGCTTCAGATTGCAATCTTTCCGCCCGCGGTCATTGTACTTAGCGAACGGGTTGTTGGAGACCGGCCAGGGCGAATCAGTGTTGTGGTTGCGCATGACCATCATCAGCAGCGTCCGGAGGTTCTCATCACCCAGGGTCGCGTTGGGCTCTTGCGGCGTGCTCCGGTGCCCCAGGGCCAGGTCGAACTCGGTCCGAAGGGTCTTCGCCAGGGGCTCGCTGTTGTACTCGTATTGCAGGCGTTTAAGCACTGACGCCTTGTCAAACATCTGCTTGCCGCCCTTGACGTAGAAGTCCCTGATCTTGTCCGTGGACATGCCCGCCGCAATGCAGGCGGCGACGATGGCCCCGGTGCTGGTGCCGCAAACGAAGTCGAAATAATCGGCCAGCACCAGATCCGGCTGGCTCCGCGCCTTTCGCAGGTCCGCCTCGATCTTCGCCAGGATTTCCACGCTGATGAGTCCCAGGATGCCGCCGCCGTCACAGGCGAGGATTTTCTTGGGGCCGGGTGCATGCATGCGTGTTTTCAGCTTCTCATTGCGCTTGTCGTTCATCGCTTTCTCCTTTGGTTAAAGTTCAGACTGCAAACCTGCGTAATTTAGCTTTGGACTTTGACAAATGAGTGATCATTGAAAAGCATTCGGGGCGAACCAGATCTCGACTTGACCCGGCCGAATACGATTGGAGCCCTCAAACCGACCGATGTATTTCGTTACGACATTGGGCACTTTTTTATCCTTCAATAAATCCGCGATTCTAGTGGCTTGGCCTTCGTCGGCTTTCCGGAAATACCGGACCTCGGTAGTGGTCGGGCCGGTGGTCAGCGTCTCGATGCCAGGCACCACGAAGCCGGACTTTTTCAAGACGGCCCGGATTTCCTCCGCGCGGTTACTTTGTCCGTCGTTTCGAATCTGGATGTAGATAAGACCCTGTGGCTGCGACGACATACCATTCGGGACTGCGGTCGTATTATCCGCACCGCGCTTGGAATCAGCTAGCGCACTCTGAGCAATCGAGAGGGCGTTGGGGTTGGCCTGTTGTTCGAGAATTTCTGCCCACTTCGCCTTGTCGCTCGCGATTCGCTCGTGCACTTTCGCGACTTGCCACTGCCAGATCGAGAAAAATCCTCCGAGCGCAATCGCGGCGAGGGCTATGATGACGGCTGTCCTGATGGCGCGTCTAGCTTGCAATCTCGCCAGCCGCCGGTCGCGCGCTTGGCGAACCACGCCGACCAGCCGGTCATGGATCAGCTCGATACGGGCAGTGCCCAGTTGTTGATCGACACGTAACAAGCGATGGCGGCCGGTCAGCTCGGCGAGCTGTGCCGCATTGATGAAACCTTTTTCCATCGCCAACTGGACCGGATAGCTGGCCCGGTAACGGTCGCCGACAATCAAATGGGTTTCGATGAATTTCGCCACTGGTCCAGGCATGCGGGCAAGCGCGTCTGTGTAAAAGTCCTGGAGGATGTCCTGTCCCACGTCGCGCAGCAATTCGACGTCGATGAGAGCGGTGGGGTGGCGTTGTTGCTGCCTTCGCAGATTGAGCTGATAGCAGCAAAGACTGAGCAGGACCGGCTCGATGGTGTTGTCACCCTCATTGCGGGCTTCGTCCAGGTTGCCGACAAAGTCCACTATTGCGGCAGCAGCGCTGGGGGCCAGCACCGCGGCTCCGGCTTGGGCCACCGCCTCGATGGCTTGCTCCCGGCTCATTGGCTTGAGCTGCCACCAGTTCTTCAGCAAGGAGGGAACATCCCGTTCCCAGTTTTTGAGGTCAGGCAGGAAATCCTCGCGAAACGACAGGATGATGCGATAGCGCTGGGACAGCAAGTCCAGTTGCGCGGCGGCCTGCCGGCCGTCCTGACCTGAGGCGATTTCTGCCGGAATACGATTCTCTATCAGATCGGCCAGTTCGTGACACAGCCGCCGTACCGTTTCCGGATTGCTTCCGCCGCGGGAAAACACTTCCTCGAACTGGTCGAAGACCAGAACGGGCGTGAGTAGATGATTGTCCGGGCTCCAGATTTCCAGATCGCGGCGATGCAGGTATTGCCACAGTCCCTCGCCTGTCTTGCGTTCAGGGAAGTCGGCCTGGCATGCGGTCAATTCCGTGATAAACCGACACGCGACCTGCTCCAGCGGAGAGCCTTCCATCTGCGCGGAGCAGTCCAGACGGACGTAGACCGGGAGGTAGTGCTCGTGCCTCAGTCGGGGGAACAGGCCGGCTTGCAAGAGCGAGCTCTTGCCCAATCCGGACTTGCTGTAGAGGGTCGTGAGCGGGGCGAGCCGCACCAGCCGCAGCAGTTCTTCGGCATCCGCGTCGCGGCCATTGAAGAATTCGCTGGAAGTCTCGTCATAGGGTGCCAATCCCGGCCAGGGGTTCTGGGCATCGAGCAATACGGTCTGTTCTTCCGCGGCCATCAGACACTCCCCCGCCGTTCATCGCGGATCAGTTTGGTCAAGCGATCGCGTGTGCGTGGATCGGGGGTGCCACCGGGTGCGTGGCCGAAATCGATATGGCTGGACCACTCCCGCGGCACCCGCTGATAACTCAGGGGGTCGTAATCGGCATCGACGATGAGCGGCACCACGAAGTCCCGGCCCGCAATGGCCTCGCTGCGGTCAACGGCCTGCCGCCACTCTCGGCGAAAGAACTTTTCGTCGAAGCGGTCGGCGGCGGCCGAGATCAGCGGCAGGAAATAGCGACAGGTGCGGATACCGTCCAGGATGCGATCCTGAAAATCCTGGCCCGGCTCGATGGCGGTGCGGTCGAACCAGATTTCATGCTCGGCCACGCCCTGCTCGCACAGGGACTCGAACAGCTTCTGCGCGGCGGGCAGGTCCGTGGACCGCGAATAACTGATGAAGAACAGGGCGTTGCGCGTTTCGGGCTCCGGCGGTCGGGTCGAGTCAGCGGGCGGCGTGCGGCGCGCCAGCCAGCGGGCGTGCAATTCCGCGACGAAGGCTTGCGGCGAGAGGTCCGACAGAATTTCGGTCTCGCGGCTGTAGCTGCGCAAAAACATCGTCAGGGCAGACTGGCTTTCGATGTTCTCCACCAGCCAGGCGCGGGTTTTCTTGTCGGCGAGCCGGGTTTGATTGGTAAGCCGCATGAAGAAGCGGCTCAGCCAGTCGGGAAAATTGCAGCCGATCAGCAGCAGACCTCGTTGCTGCAACTCGCCCAAAAAGCGCGTCGGTACGTTGCTGCCGCGAGAGAGCAGGTTGTGCGCGTATTCTAGGATGTCCTCGTCATGAATCGCGAACACCGGCGTGGATTTGGCCTTGCCGAACAGGTAGAGAAGATTGGTTTCGCCGGCTCGCTTGAGCCAGTCCGGAGCCAGATCAACCGCCTCGCTGGTCGGCAGGTAAGGGGAGTGGATGATCTCGTTGACCGCGCAACGCGCGCGCAGGGCGCGAGCCAGAAGGCCATCTGAAGTCAGCGTGACCAGCAGGCGGAAATCGCTGATGGCGGCCAGTTGGGCAATCGACTCGGATGCGCGGAAACCCGCCTGGGCGATCACCGCGTCCAGGGCGTCGGATACGTCGCCGTAAAGGTCCTGGAGATTGACGTCGGGCTTGCCCTTGAGGATGGACACGGCTTCATGCAACTCCCGGCTGGGGGCAAGGTCGACCGACGACGGATCGACCTCCCGGATTTCCAACAAGCGCTCCGCCATGGCGCGTTGCAAGGTTTGCGGTTTATCCGGCTCGCTGCAGGTCAGCAACTGCGAACCGACGACCGGAACCACCTGGCCTTCCTCGATTGATTTCATGAGTCGGTTCCAAAACCGGTCGTCACGAATTACTGCGTGCTCCATCGTTACCTCCTGTTTGCATCGTCGTGTATATCCCAGATGCCCAACGACGCTTCCGCGTATCCAGTCAAATCATTTGTTCGCGCCTTAATCTTGCTGACTCTACGCGCCTTTACTAGTGCCGTCACGACAGAGGCAGTAAAGGCACGAATTTAAACGCTAACGGATCATCCTTTGGTATTTCAGCCTCATTACCAAAGTTTTCTTGTATCCAGCCAAACCACCTGCCCGGTCCGCTGCTTCACTTCCCTTACCATATGCTGGGTGCCGCCGGGGCCATCGCCCCCGCCGCCGTTCCAGAGGCAGACGAAGCGCACTTTTTCGGGACCATGAGCCAGGGCGGTATAGAGCAGCCAGAGGTTGCAGCGCTCGTAGGGGTCGCGTTTGGATTCGCCGAGTTCTTTGGGCATGCAGCGGGGAGGGCGTTCTTTTTCCAGCTTGGCCTTGACGGCGAAGAAGCGGCTGGGCCAGTCGCCCGCCGCCGGAGCGACCGAGCGCTCAATGAAATCGGGTTCAGGGAAGGGTTGCATGAGTTGCAGTTTCACACCGCGGGCCTGGCACGCTTCGGCAAAGATGAGATCGCCGCCGCTGGCGCCTTGCGTGAGGGCCAAATCTTCCGGGCCGACGCCGAGTTTGTCCAGCGCCTTGGCGATTTCCGTTTCGACGATGGGTACCTTGTCCAGCGGAAAGCGTGGAGTCGGGCGGTCGGTCGCGTCGACCATGTGGCCGGAAAACAGCAGCACCTGCCGCGGTTGCCAGTGAGATTCGGGTGGTTTGAGCCGTTGCAGGGCGCGTTCGAAGGTGGCGATGCCCGCCGCGACGCAGTCGGGCCGGAAGCCTAGGTCATTCAGTAAGCGTAACTGGGCCAGGGTGGAGTTGAGGGCAAACCAGTCCTTTTCCGCACAGGCGATGGCCTCCTGATAGGCGTCTGCAACGGACTCTTCCGTACCCGCCAGTACTTCCAGATCGCCCAGGGTCGCCTTGGCCCAGAACTGTTCATTGGGGTGCGGTTCACAGCGGGCGCTCCAGCGTACGCCGCCGGCCATGGCCTCAGCATCCGCCGCGTAGCCATCTTTCGCGGTGAGGTGACGGTAGAGATGCATGAGGGCAATGGCATTGATGCCGGAGTAATAATGTGCCGGAGCAGCCTCGAAAGCCGTGGCATAGGCGGCTATGGCGGCGCGGAGGAGGGCTTTTTCGTAGCCCGCGTCCTTCTGCATTTGCTCCGGCGTGTTGCCGGGGCGACGCCAGGCTCCCACCCAGGCGTCTTTGTCGACGCGGCCCAGTAGTGCCCAGACTTCAGGATCGCTCGGCCGAGTATCGAGGATTTCCCGGTAGTGGGCACGGGCCTCGTCGAGTCTACCCAGGCGCTGCAAGCAAATGCCTTTCTTTAACTGGGCATCCAGCTTGTCGGGTTCGACGTCCAGGCAGCGTTCGAACTCCTCGAGCGCGAGGTCGAAGTGCTCCAGCTTGCGCAGTGCATCTCCGGCGGTGTAAGCGGCTTCGGCGCGGAAGGCCGCTACCGGCGCTTCTTCGGCCAGTACCAGGATGTCGCCGATCCGTTGTTTCCGGCGGGCCAGGTCGATCCGCTGGGCCCAGTCGTCATGAGCTGCCCAAAACTCGCGGGCGTCGCCTACCCTGAGGCGCTTCCACTCCGGCTCCTCCAGATTGGGCAACAGGTTGAAAACGGGGCTGATTTTCCGGCCATGCCAGGACTGCAGCGTGGCTTTGGCCATCTCCGCCAATGCTGCCTTGTCCCTTTCCAGGGTTTCCGGATCGGGTGCACCCTCCTTGAGGCTGTAATGGAGTTTACGATCGGTGTAAATGTCGAAGGGCTGTTTATCCCTGGGGGCCTGTATCAGTACGATTCCCCTCGCGCGGAGGGCATGCCTCACGCCCAATTCGTACCAGACATTGGGGTTGTCGATGCTAAGATCGGCGATCACCAGGTCGGAGATGAGGAGTTCCTGGAACATATCGCTGCGGATGTCACCTGCGCGGGTTTCCTCATCTGCCCGGAAGACTTCCAGGCCTGCATCTTCCAGGGCCGGTTTGATGTACTCCACGTAAACCCGATTGAAGTCGATTGGCTTACGATCGGGACCCGGCTTGGTACCGAAGGGCATGGCGACAAAGGCATGTGGTCTCATTGAGCCTCTCCGAAAATGGGATTTGCCCGAACGCTAGCTCCTATGTAACAGACGATGGAGTTTTCCCCTTGCCAGGAATAGCGGATCGACGAGATTCAGATGAACCTTCGCGAGCAGGTAGCCGGTGAAGGCGATGGCCAGCTTGATGGCGAAGCTGCGGGCCTCCTCGCTGGGGTTCAGCCACCTCAGCGCCGGCACAAGCATCGCCGCCAGCAGAAGCAGGATCATCATGATGAATCCGCCGACAGTGATGGAGAACAGCGGGTTGTGCCACTGGGTGGCGATCAGGGCGATCAAGGCGATCCCGATGATGCCGACCGCGATGATGCCACGCCGCTTGAGCTCGGGGATCAGTTTCCAGGCCTTTAGGAACTTTTCCTTGCCCACCTTCAGTTGTAGCCCCAAGTCGTCGCGCTGGCCGGATGCGCCGGCGGGCTGGGCCAAAAGATCCTGCAGGGGCAGGAAGGGCCATTGAGTTTGGCATTTCTCATCGATACGGAATCCTCCCCAAGTCCCCGGTTGGCCATCCTTCTCTTGCTGTGCCTGCAGTTTCACCAACTCGTGCTTGGTCATCAGGTAACCGCTCGCCATCAGCGAGTAGGCTTCCACCTCGGTGAAGGCGTCGAGATCGGTGCGCAGCGCAGCAATTCGGGTTTGCAGCTCCTTGTCGACGCCGTAGCTCGTCCGGTCGTCGTCGTTCGGCGCGCCGGGAGTTGAGTCATTGCAAGTTAGCCAGTCCAGCGGCCGGGTCTCCAGTTCCTTCTTAGTGTGGACGAACATCAAACCCTCCAGGGCACGGCTGTCCAGACGGCCCTTGGCGTCCTGATATTCCGCCTCGCGCACGCGGTCCTGCAGGATGGAGCTGGTGCGCAGTAAAACCCCGGCGGGATCATCGGAAGGGTTTTTAACGTCCGCCATCTGGCCCGAGGCGTCGCTGCACAGAATCAGGGTACAGCCCTCGTCCAGAAGGCCCTGCATGCCCTGGTTGTCGTGGACGCCGCCATCCACCAGCCTGAGGGTGCGTTGCGGGTACAATTCATCGATCACCAGCGGCTCGAACAGTCCCGGCACGCAGGAGGAGGCCGCCACTGCATGGCCCAAGCGGAAATTCCTGAGGTCATGCCGATCCTTTGGCGCCTGAGAGTAATACAGGCGGCGGTAACGCTCGTTGACGTCGATTTCCTCACCCACCAATCCGGGTGGCTCGCCCATCCAGCTCGCAGTGAAAAACCAGTTGTGTCCGGAATTCAGCGAGGTGGTGTTGAGCAGCAACACGGGGACTTTGGCCTTGCGGCGCCAGTTTTGGAACTTGGGCCGGAACTCGGTGGTTTGCTTGTGGTCGCCCTGCATCGGCAAGACAAGCAGTTGCGGCATGCTGCGGGGGGCGGCCTGTTTGCCGTCCTTGACCCTGGAGTAGAGCTCAGACTCGTATAGCTCGCCCAATTTGTGGCTGCGCGAGTAACGCTTGGTGAACAGCATCCGGACATTGTCGATGAAATCGTCGAAGACCCGCCAGCGGACGTTGCGCTGCACGCCTGCCAGGAAGCGCTCCTGCACGCGCAGGACGAGATCGATGTAATTTTCGCGGCTGATGGCCCCATCCGCCTTGGTCTCCAGCAATCGCTGCAGCTCCAGGTAATAGTGGGCGGCGACGATGCTGCCGCCGGAGACGGAAGAGATCACTTCCACGGTGCGCAGGGCATCCACTTCCGCCAAGCGCGCCATCACCCCCAGATGGAAGAAGGAGGCGCGGAAGCCGCCGCCGGACAGTGCCAGCCCGACCCTGCCGCGGTAACAGCCGAGGGCGGAAGCCGTATCGCCGCCCAGCATGCAGTTCAGGGCCTGCCAGGGCTCGCCCCAGAATTTCGGATCGCTGCCCTCGGGAGGCGGCTTGAGGCTTTGATTTCTGGCAAGCGAGACCAATTGGCGGAAGGTGGTCTGCCGCTCCCATTCGCCGACCGGCAGGGCGCCAGCCTTTTCCAGCCATTGTCCCGCCTGCGGGTAGTTCCCAAGGCCAAACTCGGCTTCGGCCAGGGTGGCGGCGAACCAGTAGTCGCTGGCGAGTGAGCCGTCCCGTTCCAACGCCTGCTCAAGTTGGGCGCGAACCTGTTCCCGCGTGTCCCGAGCTTGCTGCCGGAAGGCCTCTGCTTCGCGGGATTCGGTGCCGCTGCGCTTGGCGATGGTCGCGGCGCGGGCTGCCAACAGGTCGCAAATGTAGGCGGCATTGACCCCGGCATAGCCCATGCTCTGTTCGGGATTGCGTTCGTGGGCGGCGCGGTAGAAAGCCAGCGCCTCGTAAAGATGCTCGAGCTGGCCGCCGTACTCCCACAGGCGTTTGTGTACCGCCCCGCCCAGCGACAGGGTTTCGGCGTCGTTATTGTGAGGGTCCCGCAGGCCGATCGCTTCCAACAGAGTCAGGGACGCGTTATAACGTCGGGCCGGGTGCAGTTCCTCGTCCTTATAGGTGCACAGTGCCAGTTGCTGGGTCAGCCAGACGTCGTCGGGTCGTCGCGACCGGGTTTCCTCCAGGAGTTTTCGGGCCAAGCCGAATTCGAATTCGCGCTTAAGTTGTGTGACGATCTCTCTGATCTTTTCCGGCTCGTCCAACTGGGCCGGGGCCGCCAAAAGGGCTTGTGCCTGGGTGACTGCGTCGCTCATGGTCGGAACTCCTCGTCTTTTTGTTTACGTTGGAGCGGTGGCGGTTCGTCCTGTCCACCGGGCTGCTAACCCCGCCATCGGTTACGCGCCCGACCGGGCGAAGATAGGGCAGATGCGAGGGTCAGTCCAGCATATTCTTTTCGAGTCATACAGGCCCACCGTTGGGCATCGAGCGTCGTGGACAATGACCGCGTGGTGTGGATATATTGCTGACGCAGGACGGGACAATGCCACGGCCGACACAAGGGTAGGTAGGTAATCGCGAGCCGGTTTCTGCTCGCCGAGCTTCCCGATCCGTGCCGACGCATGAGGAATATTTCTGGACCGAGCGGCAACTCCGATCAACAAGGCAAAATCGATGAACAATATCGCGCATAGAGTATTGGCGTGTTTTCGCAGCATGGGACGGATCGTGCGGATTCACAGGCTGCCGGGCGGAGCCGAGGCTTTGGAACGGCGATTGATCGAACTAGAAGGGGAGCTTCACGCCCGCGGCGAAAGCATTCGCTGCCCCGCCTGCGGATCGACCGATCTGGAGCCTACCGAGACTGCGCCAACCGGCGAGGGGGAACGCATAACCCAATTTCGCTGCAAGGCTTGCGGCGGTTCTGTCCCATCGACCCAGTAGGCCTAGAACATTTTGTTTCTCTCGGCTATAGACGGCCGGTTTCCGTGAGATCCAATGCCAAGACCGATCACCCCTTCGCTCGCCGCCGACGCCATCATCGAACTGATCGACCGGCCCGGCCGCCCCATCGTGCTGATCGAAAGAGCTCATCCGCCACTCGGCTGGGCGATTCCGGGCGGATTTGTCGATGTCGGCGAAACCGTCGAACAGGCCGCAACGAGAGAAGCCAGGGAGGAGACTGGGCTTGAGGTTCGGCTGACAGCCTTGCTCGGAATCTATTCCGATCCCAGCCGAGATCCGCGCGGCCACACCGTGACGGCGGTCTATGTCGCCGAAGCCGTGGGGGCGCCGAACGCGGCGGATGACGCCAGGCATTGTCAAATCTTTCTGCCCGATGATTTGCCGCAGTCGTTGGCATTCGATCATGCTCAAGTGCTTGACGATTACCGGCAGTTTCGGGCAACCGGCCGGGTGGCCCCGCTACGATGAGAGGAGATGTGATGACACGAGTACGATCTACGATTGTCCTGTTGTTATGGCTGTCCGCCACGACCGCGAATGCGGCATTCTTTCTGGATTCGGCCGGATTGAAGGAGTGGCTGACGGAATTCGAGGCGTACCAGGAGCGCCGGGAGATTCGCTATATGGCCAAGGCGAGCCAATATGTTGGCTATGTGAGCGGCATGGTCGATGCGCTGGACGGCACTCGGTTTTGCCTGCCCGCAGGCGTCACTGCCGAAGGGGCCGCGGAGAGGGTCGCCAAACACGTTCGCGAGCACCCGGAAGTCCTGACCCATCGCGCCTCGGATGCCGTCATCTCGGCGCTCGGGGTCAATTATCCCTGCAAGCGCTAATAACGTTTCTTTGCGAGCCTGCCGATTGTGTCGCCATTTTTCGCGAAACCTTTTGGGACATCCCAGTCAGTCCTTTCCAAAAGGAGCTAAAAATTGGCGACACTCTTTGCCTCCGGCGGCCCGCGCCGTCCTGCGTCCGCCACGGCTTCGTCCGTCTCTACGCGACGCACTACACCATGGCTCCCACAATGACTGGACGCCTTGTCGGGAAACCTTCTGTTTTGTCTCCGCCTGCGATAACGCCGCAGACTCCGACAAAACAGCCGGCCCTAAGGCTACGCGGGGGTCGTCGCACTTCGTTACGCTGCCGCTTCGCGTCCTGTGCTCCTTCGTGGATGCGCCGAGGTGCGTCCTACGAGCTGCTCTGGCTCGACAGCCAATCCAGCGCCCCATAAAGGTCATCCTCCTCGTCGAACGGCGCCGAGGCCTCACACATCCTCCACCGCATGCTGCTGCGCCCAGCGCACCGCCGACAAGCGCGACCCGTCCTGGGCGATGCGCGCCAACTTCACGAACCGATTCAGTTTGCTTTCCGTCGCGGTGCCCAACACCCGTGATGCTGAACTGGTCAGCCAGCTGCATCAACGCAAATAAGACGCCGAAAATCTCGCCGCTGGTCATCTCAGCCGATCAGCCATCGAATTCGCCCTTCACCAAGCGCGCTTCATCGCCACAATCCCTTCGGGCGCCCGACTGGTCAGATTGGCGATCGTCTGGGCGCAACCGGCGACAAAACCCAGGGAAGTTCTTATCCCTTGAAAGTAAGATGCTATGCGACGCGCCATTCAGCGCAAATTGGTCAAAAGGAGGAGGACTTTTTTGGAATAGGTCTGCGTTCTTGGCCAAACTAAATTAGGGTGAGCTATTCCTGACGTAAAACACTTTACGTGGTTTTGCCCATTTACATTCATTTGATCCGGGCGTAGGGTTGTCGTCACACACGATAAAGCCAAACCTGCCGTAAGACAGGGACAGAAAGTCGCGGATCCTGATTCGGGAAAGCCGGACTGCCGAAGGTGACTGCAAAAGAGTCGCATGAGGCAGACCGGCTTTTTTGTTTGGAGCAAAGAGGAGAGCAATCACAGGCCAAGGCTGGCGATTACTAAAAGGAGAGAAGCCATGTTTACTAAAACGACGCATTCACAACACGCGAAAGCAAAAATATTACCCGTCTT
>DATIXD010000240.1:0-3713 GCA_035518875.1 Methylococcaceae bacterium
TACCTGCGACGCCACAGCGACGTTTGGCGGCTAAGCTGGCTGATTCTAGCCAGGCGGAGCAGATTTTTTCTCGTTGAGCAGCGCCTGTTCGGTAATCTGTTTATAAACATGCACCGCCCGTGCATACACCTCTTGGTATTCCGGATGTCGGCTTACAAAAGGTCTAACCTCTTCGGCGCGTCTAGACAGCTCATGGAGAAACTGGATATCCCATTGGTCCAATCGCTCGCCGCGGTCAACCCTTTCCTTGATTTCAAAGGCTTTTGGAAGCGTCTGTGTAGTTAGCGTCTCCAATAGCGCTATGGCGATGCCAAGGTCTTTCGTATCGTCGGTCATGCTGTCCTCACAATAATGGACTTGATATGGATTGCTTTGAGAGTCACCGCTCTCACGGCCATTGTGACCACGTGGAGCGACGCTCCGCGAAAGTCAAAAACTAAACACCCCATGATCTGACACTATTCAGCCGCATTTAGAACCAAGATGCGCACGCGCGGCAGGCTGGTCCGGCGCAAATGCAGTATCGGGTGTGCAGTACCGCCCTTACAGGTAGCGCTTCGCCCCTTCCCAGAAATCCGGTGGTTCCGGTATGTCAGTTCGCGCAATACACCCAAACAGCACGATCCTTCGCTCCCCCGTGCCGGAAAAAATCTCAGTCAGCGCGATTTCCTTCGATGGCGCCGACGATGAACTTGGAACCTTGATTCCCTTGGAATCCAGGCGCAGACAGATCTCACGAGATGCGAGCCAGTCTGCAGGATGGCTCAAGGTATCGGCAACGCACGCAAGGCTTTCTTCGAGACCGAGATTATCGGTACGAAATTGTCCGAGCTCCACCTCGATTGTTTTAATCTCCGCTTCCAGCGCAGCGAGATCCGGGAGCTCCTGCTCGACATCGGCCAGCATCGCACCGAGCCCCCAGTTTCCTGCCTTCATGGCATCGAGCTTTTGCTTCAGCAGATGCCGTTGTTGGTCCAGCTCCCTCCGTTTGCTCCGCTCGCCGGCGATAC
This sequence comes from Methylococcaceae bacterium, assembly GCA_035518875.1. Taxonomy (GTDB): domain Bacteria; phylum Pseudomonadota; class Gammaproteobacteria; order Methylococcales; family Methylococcaceae; genus DATIXD01. Next base: position 1,011 of record DATIXD010000240.1, read on the forward strand.
GCTCCAGAGCCTTTTCGATCAGGAAATCGAAGGCGCGTTTCTTGAGTTCGCGGCGGGTCTCCAGTTCATTGCTGGTGGGTCCAAGGTAACGGTGGTTGAAAAAATTCACGGCTACTTGCATCACATCCCGCCGCAGGGTGTCGCCGACGAGTTCCATGCCAACCACATTGCGCTCCTCCTTGGTCATACTCAGAAGACCGAAAATCTCCTCGGGAAGAGGTCCCGCCAAGTCCGTCAGGTAGTTGCGAACGGTCCTGAAACCCCCGAAAACTTCGCGCAAGTGATCGATCGAAACGAAGAGCGCGCGTACACGGGCATCCTCGCCAAATGCCCGTGGGCTAATTTCGATCGGCGGAGGCAAGGCGTCAACAAGGGCAATCACATGGATGACAGCTTGCTCCACTGGCTGACATAGCCGTTTTCGGTATTGCCCGACGGCACGGAGGCGCTGATCGGTACCGGCTACTGCCCGCTCGATGGCTTTCTCGATCAGGGCTTCATCCGGACCTTCCGACCGCTCCGCCGTGGTTGTGAACAGTGAACTCAGAAAACGCAGCATACTGTCGCCTGTGATAAGGGTTGGATTATCTTGAACGCGGCAAAGCGAATACGATGCCGGTGCTGAGATACAACTCGATGCCTTCCGCTATCGAAAGTAGCACGATCTTCCGTTGGGCGGTTTTGAACTGCCGGCCATGGGGCCGGTCGTTAATCGAATTCCTAGCGCATTTCAGGTACTCACTCCGGCGTGAGCGAGGTCGCACAGCCGATCATCGTGGCCAGGTTGCGCGGCCCGCGTGCCGAGCATTACACAGAAGCCGCTGCTGTGGCAGGTGATCCGTTCCGCTGAGGCGCTTGAGCGGGTGATTGCGATCGTCAGGCAGATTCAGCAAATGGGTGGGGCACCTACAGAGAAATTCGCATGATAATAATCTTCGCCGAAAACGCGCGCTAGCGGTATTCGTCGTCCCTGCGCAGGGAGATGGAGAGATTGGCTTGTTCACTGCGATGGAATCGTTGATGCCATCCCCCACGAAGCAGACTTTGCCGCCATCCTGCTGGACTGTGGCCACTTAGTCGGCCTTGTACACTGGCAATACTTGGGCGAAGTGGCGATCCATGCCCTGTTCCTCGACCAACTTTCGGGTGGGTGCGTCATGCTCGCCGGAGACGAAAGCGAGGTGCTTGATGTCCCAGGCTCGCAACCCCTTATAATGGCCTTGACTTCCGGCCGCACCGCGGCCTGGAGTTCCAAGGCGCCGCCCAGTGGTCATTGATCCCGACCATGACCAAAGTGTGCCTTCCCAATGGGCTTCCTCGAGGGCGGCCTCGACCTCCGGAGTGAGCAGGATGCCTTCTATATCCAGATAGCGCTTACTGCCGAACCTACTCGGTCGGGCCATCTCGTTATAGATAAAGTCCGCGCTTTCAGAGAAAGCGGTATTTTTCAAAATCCGACCAGCGCGCCAAGCCCGCTCAACTTCAACGCCGGCGTTTGTCCACAAAGCCTTAATCCATCAGGCATTCATCCTGCTTCCTGAGCTTTTCAGCAAATCTTTGAGATCAGGCGTTCTGAGGTTTCGTCGCAAATCTCTTTTAGCTTTCTTCGCGTTGCGCCGGCGAGGCATACCACTGCGCCTTCGGCACCACCTTGGGCTGCTGCGGGTCGTATTCGTAAGCCGGCGTCATGATCTGCACGCCGTACTCGTTGAACACGTCCAATATGTTGCGGTGGAGGTCGGTGTAGAGCGCCATCATGGCGGACGCGTCATCGCAATAGACGTTGAGCTCATAATTGATCGCGAAGTCGCCGAGTGACTTTTGCAGGATGAAGGGGCGCGGGTCCTGCAGCAGCCCCGATGTGCGCTCGGCGGCCAGGAGCAGCATGGACTCCACTTGGCGCCAGGGAGTTTCGTAGCCGATCCCTACGGTGGTATGCAGAATCAGCCCTTGCTTGCGCGCCAGCGAGCTGTAGTTTACGACCTGGCTGTTCAGTATCAGCGAGTTGGGAACGATGATTTCCTCGTTCTTGAGGGAACGAAGGTGCGTCACCTGCACTCGCATCTCCACCACGTCGCCGATCATGTCGCCGATTTTCACCCGGTCGCCGAGCTTGAAGGCGCGCCGGTAGATCAGGGTGTAACCGGCCATCGAGTTGGCGATGACCGAGGAGGAGCCCAGCGAGAACACCACGCCGAGAAACAGCGAGACGCCCTTGAACGCGGCAGACTGCGAACCCGGAATATAGGGATAGGCCACCACAAGGGCGAAGGCGATGACGGCAACCCGCATGATCCTGTAGGTGGGCCTGGCCCACTCCGGCTGGAACCCTGCGAGCGTGACCGATCCGCCCGCGACCGCTTCGAAGAAGAAACGCATCGCCTTCAGTCCGTAGCGGACGACGACAATCAGGACCGCTAGGAAAGCCAGATCGGGGATGTCGGTAACAATCGCCTGGCCCATCGTCGCCAGCGGGTTGATCACATAAGCGAGCAAGCGATCGGCGAAGAGGCGCGTCCAGGGGAACAGCGCCAGGACATAGTGTAGGTAGGCAAGGACGATCGCGAGGATGGCGAGCCCGCGCCCAGCGTTCAGCACGCCGCGCAATGCGGACCAGAGGCGCTCCGCCCGGACAATCTCGAACGACTGGATACCCAGCGCCTGGATGTGACGATGTAAGCGCCGCTCCATCAGCCCATCGAT
>DATIXD010000241.1:0-4083 GCA_035518875.1 Methylococcaceae bacterium
AGCGTAGGAGCTGCCGAGTTCGGGGTTCCAAGGCGCCAGTTCAGCGAACTGCATGGCGGAAGAACGGGTGTCGAAACGAAAGACCAGACTCCAGCCGAGTAATAGGGTGATGATGGTGCTGGCGAACGCGATGCCCCGTATCGATCGCAGCCGGTCTTCCGGAACGAGCGCGGTGACGAGCGCACCGATGGCGGGCGTCCACAGGATCAGGCTCAGGGTCTGCATCTTGAATTTTTACCGGGAATGAGGACTGTCAAGCGCCATCGTTGGGTTCGGGTCTTCTTAGAGCCTTTGGCGATCACGACCGCAGCTCGCCGAAAAGAGCCTTGCCTGGAAGCCTTGTGCGTCCCCTGTCGGGTCGCAGCCTCGTCCAAGGAGGCCGAAGAATACCATGCCGGGCGCGTTCAACAAACCCGCGACCGCGCCGAAAGCCCAGGCGGTGAAGTTGCGGTAAATCCGCCCTTGTTGCTAAAGTTGCCCCTTTATTGAAATAAGATCCGCCACCTGCCCCGGCCGCTCCTCCCATGAATCATTCCAAGACCCGCTTCGCTCCCAGCCCGACCGGCCTCATGCATCTCGGCAATGCCCGGACGGCCTTGTTCAGCGCGCTTTTCGGAGACCGCTTCCTGTTGCGGATCGAAGATACCGATCTGGAGCGCAGCCGCAGTGAGTTCGTGTCCGAGCTGCTCGACGATCTACGCTGGCTGGGGTTGGATTGGGACGAAGGGCCGCAGTCGGCGCTGGCGGACGAGGATTACTTCCAATCCAGGCGGAGCGCGGTCTATAGCCATTATTACGAGCAACTGGAGCGGGAGGGTCTGGCCTACCCCTGCTTCTGTACTCCCATGGAACTGGAAGTGGCCCGCAAGGTTCAACTCAGCGCAGGTCAACCGCCGCGCTACAGCGGAAAATGCGCTCGGTTGAGCGCGGACGAAGCCGGCAGAAGAATCGCGGAAGGCATTCGACCGACGCTCAGGTTTCGCGTACCGAAGGGCGAGGCGGTCGAATTCGTCGACCAGGTGCGCGGTTCCCAGAAGTTCAATACCGACGATATCGGCGATTTCATCATTCGCCGCGCCGACGGTTCGCCGGCGTTCTTCTTCTGCAATGCCATCGACGATGCCCTGATGCGAGTTACCCATGTCCTGCGCGGTGAGGATCATCTGGCCAATACGCCGCGCCAATTACTGCTACTCAAGGCGCTGAACCTGCCGACACCCGAATATGCGCACATCTCGCTGATCCTGGGGGAAGATGGTGCGCCACTATCCAAGCGCAACGGCAGCCGCAGCCTGAATCAGCTGCGCGAGGAGGGTTATTTCCCGCTGGCGCTGGTGAACATGCTGGCCCGGGTGGGACATCATTACGAAAGCGAGGAGATCATGGATTTACAGGCGCTCAAGCGCCATTTCGATATCCGGCACCTGGGCAAATCGCCGTCGCGCTTCGACATGACGCATCTCAATCACTGGCAGGAACAAGCGGTGCGCTCGGGTGAAGACGAAACCCTGTGGAACTGGCTGCGCGTCGAAACCCACGCGGTGGTGCCCGAGGAACAAAAGAGCCGGTTTCTCGACATCGTGCGCAGCAACTGCGTGTTTCCGGATCAGGCGGATCAATGGGCGCGGATTCTGTTCACCGATGAATTGCATCTACCGCCGGAAATCGAGCAAGTCGCGCGGCAGGCCGGAGAGTCCTTCTTCCTGGCCGCGCTCGACGCCGCCGCCGAGGCGGGCAGCGATTTCGAAACCTTCATGGGCGCGCTCAAGGCCAAGTCCGGCGCCAAGGGCAAGCAGTTGTTCATGCCCCTGCGCGCCGCCCTGACCGGCCGCCTGGATGGCCCCGAGATCGCCAAGCTTTATCTGGCCCTGGACCCGTACCGGTTGAGAATCCGGCTGGCGGAGTTCGCGGGCGAGGTCTCGTGAGGAGCAAGTGACAGTGGTCTCAGACGCCCAATGCACTGCCCAAAATGAATGACCCGTCTCGCCCGGCCATCGGCGTCAGCGCCATCGTGTTCGACAATGAGGAGCGCGTATTGCTGGTGCGCCGGGGCCAGCCGCCCGCCCTTGGCCAATGGCATCCCCCCGGCGGCAAATTGGAGCCGGGCGAAAGCCTGATCGAGGCCTGTCGGCGCGAAGTGAAGGAGGAAACCGGATTGGATGTCGTCATTGGCCCGATCATGTCGGTGGTGGAGCGGCGGCTGGAAGGGTTTCACTATGTCATCGTCGATTTTCTCGCTCGCCTGAGCGAGCCGTCGACCAGCGAGCCACGAGCCGCCGACGATGTGGCGGCGGTTGCCTGGGTTGCGGAAGATCGGTTAGGCGATTACACCGTCACCGAAGGTCTGTTGCCCATCCTCGAGCGCGCGCGCCTCGCCCATCGGGGCGAGCGTTTGGGTCTTGGCGATAGCAACGGCGGCGGCACGGACTTCATACCCATCCTGTAAGGGGCGCAGCCTACATACATTACAAGCGGATTGACGCGATGCTCAAAATCTATAACACCTTCACCCGCCAGAAGGAAGTCTTCACCCCCATCGAGCCCGGCAAGGTCCGCCTGTATGTCTGCGGCATGACCGTTTACGACTACTGTCATCTCGGGCATGCCCGAGTCATGGTGGTGTTCGACACCGTGGTGCGCTATCTGCGCCATCTCGGATACCAGGTCACCTACGTCCGCAACATCACCGACATCGACGACAAGATCATCAAACGCGCCAACGAGAACGGCGAGCCGATGGAGAAGCTCACCGCACGTTTCATCGACGCCATGCACGAGGACGAGCGGGCATTGGGCGTGCTGCCGCCGGACATCGAACCGCGCGCCACCCAGTCCGTCACCCAGATCGTCGACATGATCGAAAAGCTGATCGAAAAAGGCTACGCCTACGTCGGCGGCAATGGCGATGTGTTTTACGCAGTGGGCAAATTCCAAGGGTACGGCCAGCTTTCCGGCAAGAATATCGAAGAACTGCGCGCCGGCGAGCGGGTGGAGGTGGACGAGGCCAAGCGCGATCCGCTGGACTTCGTGCTGTGGAAAATGGCCAAGCCTGACGAACCCTATTGGGATTCACCCTGGGGCAGGGGTAGGCCCGGCTGGCACATCGAGTGCTCGGCGATGTCGACCTGCTGCCTGGGCCCTCATTTCGACATCCACGGCGGCGGCATGGATCTCCAATTTCCGCACCACGAGAATGAAATCGCGCAGTCCCAGGGGGCGACCGGCGAGAAATTCGTCAATCTCTGGATGCACAATGGCTTCGTGCGGGTGAACGAGGAGAAGATGTCCAAATCCTTGGGCAATTTCTTCACCGTTCGGGAAATCCTGGGCCGCTATCGTCCGGAAGTCGTGCGCTTTTTCATTCTCAATAGTCATTATCGCAGCCCCCTGAATTATTCAGACGAGAATCTGGACGAGGCCCATGCGTCGCTGACTCGGCTCTACAATTCACTGCGCGGCGTGGAAATCGGCGAAGAAATGGTTGGCGGCGTGCCTTACCGCGAACGCTTCGAAGCGGCCATGAGCGATGATTTCAACACGCCGGAGGCCATTGCCGTGCTCTTCGATTTGGCGCGGGAGGTGAACCGGGCGCGAGCGGCCAACGCCGATGACGCGGAAAGTCTGGCGGCGGTGCTGAAAGACCTGGGAAGTATTCTCGGGCTATTGCAGGCCGATCCCGACACTTGGTTAAAGGGGAAAGCCGTAGGTGTACATGTATCCGTGCCTGTATCCGGTGTTGTTGGTGTAGGGAAAGTTGGGGCGGTCACCGTATCTACAGGCTATTCGGATAACCAAATCGAGGAGTTAATTCAATGTCGGCTTGAAGCCCGCAAAAACAAAAACTGGGCGGAGGCCGACCGTATCCGTGACGAACTCAAAGCACAGGGCGTCATTCTCGAGGATGGCGCTTCCGGCACAACCTGGCGGCGGGAGTAAGTCTTGAGCAAGATCATACAACCCAACAAGAAACTGGTGGTGGCGATTTCTTCCCGGGCTTTGTTCGACCTGGACGAATCCCATCGGATTTTCGAAACCAAGGGCAAGGAGGCCTTTTGCCGTTATCAGGTCGAACACGAAGACGAA
>DATIXD010000242.1:0-2784 GCA_035518875.1 Methylococcaceae bacterium
GGAACTGTCGAACGCGGGGGCGGCGCGGAAACTCGCCGCGGATGTGGTGGCGCGGTTCGGACGCATCGATTCGCTGGTGCACGTCATGGGTGGATTCGCGGGCGGGAAGAGCGTGGCCGATACCGATGACGCGACGGTGGAGAAGATGCTCGACATGAACTACCGGGCGGCGTTCTACATGATCCGGGCCGTCCTGCCGCAGATGCGGCTACAGGGTAGCGGCCGGATTCTGGCGGTCGCGAGCCGTCAAGCGGTGGAACCGGGAGCGATGGTGGGAGCGTACAGCGCCTCCAAAGCGGCGCTGGTAGCCTTGGTGAAGGCAGTCGCACTGGAGAATAAGGATCGCGGGATCTCGGCGAACACAGTTCTGCCGGGCACGATGGATACGCCGGGAAATCGCGCGGGAGGCGGGGATGCGTCCCAGTGGGTGCAGCCCTCGCACGTGGCGGCGCTGCTGGTGCATCTGGCGTCGGACGCGGGAGCGCAGATCACAGGGGCGGCGATTCCGGTCTATGGCGCACAGGTGTAGGAACGGAACTCAGAGCTTAGGCCTCGCGCAAAATCAACTTCACATTTGAGGCTTGATGGTGTAGTTCCACTCGGGCAGCGTGTCGTGGCGCTGGAGTCGTAAGGCGGCGACTTGTTCTGGCGTGGGCTTGTGGCCGCATGGGTAGTTGTGGCGATCGAGGTAGGCGGTGACCGTAAGGCCGGTTTCGGTCCTGGTGGTTCGGGCGTAGTTGAGGATCTTCTGGTAGGAGTCCAGCGGTTCCCCGGCCCAGTTTCGCGACACCTCGGAGAAGAGCCGATGTTCGATGGGGTTCCACTTGGAAGCCCCCGTGGGATAGTGTGCCACGGTAACGGCCAGGGCAAACGAGTTGGCCATCTGGGCCTGAAGTTCGGTCTTCCAGGCGTGGCAGCGATAGCCGTTGCTACCTCCGGTGTCGGCGAGGATGAGAATCTGGCGCGAGCCGGAATAACGATGGGAGCCTTCCTGCTGCCACCAGTGTGCGATGGCATGGGCGGCGAAAGCCGGAGTATCGTGAGAAACGCCCACGACGAAGGCGCCGCGATTCTCCGCGATGTCGTAGATGCCATAGGGAATGGCGACGCCGATGGAGTCGGTGCGGAAGTCGTGGTCAAAGACGCGGCGGGGAGTGCATTCCCAACGGCGACCGGCATTGCGGAAGTTACCGACCAGTTCGCGCTTCTTGGTATCCACACTGATGATGGGCAGGTGACGGCGCTGAAAGCGATCACGCAAATCGGCAAGATATTCGAACTGGAGATTCCGATTCGGGCTGTGGCTGGTGGAGATCTGTTTGTGATTCACGCGCAGCGAATACCCCATCTGATCGAGCAACCGCGCGACGGTGTTCGGGCAGACGCGGATGCCGAGTTGGCACAGTTCCTCGGAGATTCTGGCGGTGGTGCGGCGCGCCCACCGCAAGCCCGTCATGGGATCGCCGGCAGTGTCGTGCTCCAGCAAGCAGCGTAGGACTGGGATTATATCTGCCGTTTTTTTTCCGTGGGCGGACGGCCGCCCCCCTGGTGGCGTATCCGTCCACTGGCCACGTTGCGGTCGAGCAGTTGCTGACGGCCCCGTGCGACGGTGTGCGCGTCCAGTCCCAGGAAATCGCCGAGCAGGGTGTCGCCGCCATGGCCCAGACGAATCGATTCCAAGCCGGCAAACAAGCGGCGCTGCTGTTCGTCGAGCAACCCATAGAACAGGATGATCGCGGCCTTGAGTTCGTCGGGAGAGACTCGTAGATCGGCAGAATGAACGGCCAAGGGAACCGCTTGGGCGCTGCGACGGGCCAAGGTCTGGTCGCGCCGTTGCGGCATCTCGATAGCGGTATAGAGGAATTGGCCGTCGACTTCAGCCCGGCTCAGGCGCTCCCGCTGGACCAGGTGACGTAAAGGTTCCTGCACCTCGGCGTGCAGGACATCGGCCAGTTCATGAGCGTAGTAGCCGTTGGGAGAAGCCAGCACGAGAGCTTCCACGGTGGACAACAGGGTGCCGTAGCGGGAGAACCAGACCGCCTCATGCGACCACAGCCCATGATCGTCAAAGCGGGCGATGCCCGGCAGGGTGTAGAAACGTCCGCGATGGGTATAGCTGGCGAGGTAGCCGAGTTCCTTCAGCTTGCGGAAAACGGTGAGCGCGGTATCGGTGCCGAGTGCCCGTTTGAGTTCCGGCAGGTCAGCGATTTTGTGGCGGCGCAGGTGCTGGCGGAGGACGGAGGAATCGAAAGCGAAGGGTCGCATAATGTTATAGTTCCTACTGCTGACCTCTTTCAATAGGAACTATAACATAATCGCCAAGAGGCAAGGACGACCACGGCAGCGGCCTCTGATCTTCAGTATTTATCGGGCTGTTGGCACATCTTCTGGTCGTTCCGCCGGGACTTCCAGTGTGGCCGGCATTTGTACACATTCACATCAACAATGCGTCGTTATTGTTGCGTGATCCCTAAGTCCTAAGCAGTGATCCGGTCACCCGAAACTACGCTGCGCCACGAGTCGGCTATGCCGCTCGCCGGAATCGATTCACGACGCGGGCGAATGAGGCTCCGGCGAAAGCGAAGAGGAATGCCGCAAGAATGCTCAGGACAATATTCTTCCAGATCCAAAAGGAGACGCTGTGTCCATGGATTTCACGGAAACCACTCCAGTAATGGAGCACACTTAGGCTGGTCATGGCAATACACGCTGTGACCGGAACGAGGGCCGCTTTACCCGATGCCGTGGTAGCCTTCCAGATCCCAGAGTCCTTACGCAGGCCGG
>DATIXD010000243.1:0-21430 GCA_035518875.1 Methylococcaceae bacterium
ATCAGCCCCTTGATGTCGAATCTGTATCTGCATGGCTTGGATGTGCTGTTGAGCGAAGCGGGATATCGATACGCTCGTTTTGCGGATGACTTCGTGGCTCTGTGTCGCACGCGGCAAGAAGCCGAAGAGGTACTCGTCACGATCCAAGCGTGGGTGGAACAGAACGGGCTGCGTTTACATCCCGACAAAACCCGGGTTGGAAACTGCATGGAAGAAGGACACGGCTTTGAGTTTCTAGGCTATCGCTTTGAGGCGGGTCGACGGTGGGTGCGCCCGAAAAGCCGGAAGGCACTTCGGGATAAGATTCGCCAAAAGACTGGCCGCACCCGGAGCGGTAACCTGGCGAACATCATCACGGAACTCAATCCCATCCTCAGGGGCTGGTTCGGTTACTTCCAACACGCCCATCGTTCAACGTTTCGCGATGTGGACGGATTTGTTCGGCGGCGGCTGAGAGCGATCCTGCGCAAGCGGGAGAAGCGACCCGGCTTCGGTCGCACGAACCGTGATCACCGTCGCTGGCCTAATGCCTTCTTCGCTGCGCACGGGCTTTTCACCTTGCACGAAGCCTATGTTCTGGCGAGCCAATCCCGATGAGGATACTACCGACTGGAGAGCTGTGTGCGGGAGAACCGCATGCACAGTTCGGAGGGCGGGGAGGACGTGGGTCCTTCCCGACCCCTATCCAGAGAAATTACCAGACCCGGCCAGGTCGCGCTTTTCATTCCTCGAAGCAAAATCCCATTCCTAACTTCAGGGCGAGGGCGGCGTCGGTGCGGCCGCGGTTGACCGCAATTTCGATCAGATCCATCGAGTTGCGATACCAGAAGGCACTACCCTCGGGCATGTCGCAGAATGTTTGCGCCTGAGGGATACGCTTGCCGTTCACGGCCAAGGTCTTGCCGTCCAGTTCGGGCGCGTAACGCCAGCCGGTGATGGCGTTGCCGTAATGGTCGAAGTAGACGATGGCGGCAATGTCCGCCGGGCAGTTGCGGAGGTCCGGTCCTTCCCAGGCGCTGGCCGCCCAGGAGAAGTCGCGTTGGGCGATGCGAGCGGCGACGGGCGCGAACAGATCGCGACCGTGGAAACTCGCGGAAAGCCTATGGGGACGCCAGGCGATGATTCGCCAGTGGGTTTTCTGCGCCTGCACCGCGACGGCGTTAAGGAGGCCGTTGTCCGGTCCGACGAACCAGCGTCCGTCGGCTTCCAGCGCCACCGGCCGGCGCTCGCCACCGACACCCGGATCGACCACACACAAAAAGACGGTTCCGATTGGCAAGCATTTGGACAGGGCCGCAAGCAGGTAAGCGCTCAGCCGGGGTTCTCCGGGCGGCGCGTTGCTGAGGAGATTGATGACGTCGATGCCCGGTGCGCCCAAGCGCAAGACACCTTCGGTTTGCCCCAGATAAGGGCCTTCCGCACCGAAATCGGTGAACAGCAGAATCATGGTGGATTGCGATCGATCGTATTTAAAGAAACGCAGGTTCATTCGGGGCGTCCATGCCGCTCACCGGTTTGCAGATCAAGATTCGTCGACGGGCTTTTTCGGCAGGGCTGGCCTGTCTTCCTCGTGAGGGGCAGTCGGCAGCTCAAGTTTTTCCACTGAATTTTCGCGCCGCGTGAAAAAGCGGGAAAACAGCAGCCCCAGTTCGAACAATAGCCAGATCGGTATCGACAAAAGGGTTTGTGACACCACGTCGGGCGGTGTTAGCACCGCGCCGATGGCGAAGGCTCCCACAATCACATAGGGGCGCTTCTCTGCCATTGCTTCGCGCGAAACGATGCCAGTCAATACCAAGAGGATGGTGAAGATCGGCACTTCGAAGGCAATGCCGAAAGCAAAAAAGATGGTCAGCACGAAATCTAGGTACTGGGTGATGTCGGTCATCACCTTTACGCCCTCTGGTGCAGCGGCGGTCATGAAACCGAAAATCAGCGGAAACACCACGTAATAGGCGAAGGCCATGCCGCAGTAAAAGAGCAGGGTACTGCTGACCAGCAGGGGAAGAACCAGACGGCGCTCATGGCGATACAAACCCGGCGCGATAAAGGCCCAGGCCTGGTAAAGGATATAGGGTATAGCCAGGCAGATGGCGACCACCAAGGTCAGTTTGAACGGGGTCAGAAAGGGCGATGCCACCTCGATGGCGATCATCTGCGAGCCGGCCGGCATGTGCTTCAACAGGGGGCCGGCCAGATAGCTGTAGATGGGGTTCGCGTAATAGGCCAGCCCGAGGAACAGGATCAGCACCGCAAGGATGACCCTCAGCAGTCGATCCCGCAATTCCACCAGGTGGGATATGAACGGCTGTTCCGAGTCGGGAATGTCAGTCTGGGCCATCTGCATTCTCCTCGGTCGTCGGTTGTTCGCTCTTGCGTGAGGCGCTTTCGGCCCTGTGGGTCAAAGTGTCATCCATCAACCGCTTCTGCTCCAGCAGAGATTGCTTCAAGTCCTGCAGCTCGAGCTCGCGATGAATATCCTCCTTGACCGAGGAGACGACGGCGCGCGCCTTCTTGATCCACAAGGCCGCTTCCCGCGCGACCCGGGGTAGACGCTCGGGGCCGAAGACCAAAAGCGCCACCAATCCGACCAAAACCAATTCCCAAAAGCCGACCTCGAACATGGCGAAAAGTCGCGAGAATCAAGCCTGATCTTTTTTCTCGGACGTGGCCTCACCTTCGGCTTTATCCTCCTTCTTGTCCTCCTCGCTCATGGCGCTGCGGAAGCTCTTGATGGCTCCGCCCAAATCGCCGCCGATGTTGCGCAGACGTTTGGTGCCGAACACGACCAGTACAATCAAAAAAAGGAGCAGCAGCTCCCATACGCCTATACCCATGTGTGGATTCCTCGATTGATGATGATGTCAGGGTTCGAGTCTCGGAAAACGGCAGTCAAGATAACGTATTGAAAGGGACTAGGAAACACCGCCGTATGGCGCGGCTTCCCCGAGCCTCAGAATTTCATATCCTCGATGTTGGAGATGCGCGGTTCCTTGCGGCCGTCGGTCTCGACCAGGAAAAACGGCTCCTTGCGGAGGGCGACCTGTAGTTTTTCCCGAAGCTCGGGAATATAGTAATCCGCCTTGATGTCGAAACGCACGAACGGCAGGGCCACCGCCTCGCAAACGGTCTGGAGCGGATTTTTTTGACCCTCCGCCTGCTTGGCTGGATTCGTCTTGTCCCGCAACTGTATGGCGCAGGTCACGGTTAGATTGTTTTTATCGCAGAGCACGAAATCGAAATGCCGGCCGGCGATCGGGCTGAAGGCGAGGCGGGCGTCGTTACGGGAGGCGCCTTTTTTCGGCAATACGATATCGGCAACCCGGATCTTGCCGAAAATCTCATATTCCTCGCCTACGGCTTCCTTCAACGCGCGGTAAAAAATCCGGTCATCGGGGGAAAACAAGGCGCTATGCTTCTGGTAGGGGTGCTTGACTGCCTTACTGCCGTTCCCGGAGAAGGCTTTGACCAGGATCGTCAACACAATCAGCGCGGCAACCGCCGCAACTATCAACCAGTTCATTGAAATTACTTCCAAAACAATTACTCCGATGGCGTCTATGCGCTATGTGTCCGATGCGAACGAGCGGGATGGCCTGACGGTTGGATGCCGCGGCGTGGCTGATCGCCGGTTGGAATTAAAGCAAGGATTCTGCCAGAAGCCTTGATGTTTGGCTATGGCCGGTTGCGCGAGTCGGTAAACGGAGGGGCGCCGCCGAGCGCCGGGTGGTTTGCGGCGGCGGCTGGTTGATAAGGAATCGCGTTCAGTCACCGTCCACAATGAACATTTTGTCGTGTTTGGCCGAGTACTTTTCGATGCCGCCTTGCTCGCCAAGCTTGATCATCAGGCGCACCTCGTTCTTCGAATCTGCGGAGTGCAGAGCGTCCTCGTAGGTGATGTGTCCGGCTTTGTAGAGATCGTAGAGGGTTTGATCGAAAGTCTGCATGCCTTGCTCCCGGGACTGTTTCATCAGTTCCTTCAGCTTGTGCACCTCGCCCTTGCGGATCAGGTCGGAAGCTAGCGGTGTGTTCAGCAGGATTTCCACCGCCGGATAGCGCCCTTTGCCGTCCGCCCGTTTGATCAGCTGTTGGGCGATGATGCCGCGCAGGTTCAGCGAAAGATCCATGAATAGCTGCGGATGCATGTCTTCCGGGAAGAAGTGCAGAATGCGGTCCAGCGCCTGGTTGGCGTTATTGGCGTGCAGGGTGCTGAGGCAGAGATGCCCGGTTTCGGCGAAGGTGATGGCGTGCTGCATGGTTTCGCGGGTGCGAATTTCGCCGATCAGGATGACATCGGGGGCCTGTCGGAGCGTGTTTTTCAACGCGACCTCGTAAGATTCGGTGTCGAGGCCGACTTCCCGTTGAGTCACGATGCAGCCTGCATGGGGATGCACGTATTCCAGGGGGTCTTCGATGGTGATGATATGCCCGCTCGAATGCTCATTTCGGTATTTGATCATCGCCGCCAGCGAGGTGGATTTACCAGTGCCGGTGGCGCCGACGAACAGGATCAGGCCGCGCTTGGTCATCGCCAGGTCGTTGATGATCGGCGGCAGATTCAATTCCTCGGTGTTGGGGATATGGGTTTCGATGCGGCGCAGCACCATGCCGGCAGAGTCGCGCTGCATATATGCACTGACGCGGAAGCGGCCGAGCCCCTCCGAGGAAATGGCAAAATTGCACTCCTTGGTATTCTCGAATTCATCTCTCTGGCGCTGGCTCATGACACTAGAAACGATCTGCTGAGACTGTTCGGAAGAGAGTTTGGTATTCGAGATCGGCTGGATTACGCCATCTACCTTGAGGCAGGGCTCCTTGCCCGCAGTGATGAAAAGATCCGAAGCTTTTTTATGCGCCATCAGCATGAGCAAGGATTCGAAGTCCATGAGCGTTTCCCGTTAACCTGAAAAACAATTAGAAAGCGGTCTTGTTGACGGCCTTGATGCGCGCGGTCTGGCGCGACACGACGCCCTTCTCGACCAGTTCCTGCAGGTGCTGATCGAGCGTTTGCATGCCTTCCTTACGGCCCGTTTGGATCGCCGAGTACATCTGCGCTACCTTGGCTTCGCGAATCAGATTGCGGATGGCCGGCGTACCCACCATGATTTCCCAGGCGGCGGTGCGTCCCCCGCTGACTTTCTTCAACAGGGTTTGCGAGATTACCGCCTGTAAGGATTCGGACAGCATGGAGCGGATCATGTCCTTTTCGGCGGCGGGGAACACGTCGATGATTCGGTCGATGGTCTTGGCCGCCGAGCTGGTATGCAGAGTGCCGAAGACCAGGTGCCCGGTTTCCGCCGCCGTCAGCGCGAGGCGGATGGTCTCGAGATCGCGCATTTCGCCCACCAGGATAATGTCGGGATCCTCGCGCAAGGCCGAGCGAAGAGCTTCGTTGAAACCGAGGGTGTCACGGTGCACTTCGCGCTGGTTGACCAGGGACTTCTTGCTCTGGTGGACGAACTCGATGGGGTCCTCGACCGTGAGGATATGGGAATAGTCGTTACTATTAATGTGGTCGATCATCGCCGCCAGCGTCGTCGATTTACCGGAACCGGTCGGTCCGGTGACTAGAATCAGCCCTCGCGGATGGCGGGTGACATCCTGGAAGAATTGCGGGCAGCCAAGCTCTTCCAGGGTCAACACTTTCGAAGGAATGGTTCGGAATACCCCCGCCGCGCCGCGGTCCTGATTGAAGGCATTGACACGGAAGCGGGCGACGCCGGGCAGCTCGAAAGAAAAGTCGGTTTCGAAGAATTCCTCGTAATCGCGGCGCTGCTTGTCGTTCATGATGTCGTAAAGTAGAGCATGCACATCCTTGTGATCCAGGGCCGGGACGTTGATGCGGCGGATATCGCCGTCGACACGGATCATCGGCGGCAGACCGGAGGAAAGGTGCAGGTCGGATGCGCCATTTTTGACGGAAAAGGCGAGCAGTTCGGCAATGTCCATTACAACCTCGAGAATCGATTGAAGCTTGATGATACCGATGGGCAGCGGATACGCTTATGATTTTTGATCAGTATAGACAACTGGATTAATCCGCATAATGACTTCGATCGCAGAAAGGCTTTCGGCCGTCAGGGCAAGGCTCCATGCGGCCGAGCGGGCGGCGGGCCGGCCCGAAGGTTCTGTCTTGCTGCTTGCCGTCAGTAAGACCCAGCCGGCCGAGGCCTTGGCCGATGCCTATCGGCAAGGGCAGTGGGATTTCGGCGAGAGTTATCTTCAAGAGGCACTCGCCAAACAAGAACAGTTGACCGATTTCGATATCGTCTGGCATTTCATCGGGCCGATCCAGTCGAATAAGACTAGGGCTATCGCGAGCCAATTTGCCTGGGTGCACAGCGTCGACCGGCTCAAAATTGCCCAGCGATTGAGCGAGCAGCGTCCTTCGCAACTGCCCTCTTTGAATGTCTGCATTCAGGTCAATGTGAGCGGCGAGGTCAGCAAATCGGGTGTCTCGCTCGCGGAACTGCCCGGGTTCGCCACGGCCGTCGCGAAATTGCCGCGGCTGAACTTGCGCGGACTGATGGCGATCCCGGCACCTGCGGATGAGTTTGAAGAACAGCGCACGGCGTTCCGCATCCTCCGCCAGGCGCTTCAAGCATTAGACATCGAAGGTCTGGATACCTTGTCCATGGGCATGTCCTTCGACCTCGAAGCCGCTGTGCGAGAGGGCGCGACGATAGTCCGAATCGGCACGGCGATTTTCGGCCCGAGGCGGCCTGCGTGACCGGTGTCACGGCGAGTGCGCTCTGCGCTAGAATAGCCCGATCCGAAAAGCAACCACGGACTACCATGAAACAACAAAACTTAGGTTTTATCGGCGCGGGGAACATGGCGAGCAGCCTGATCGCCGGTCTCTTAGCGGACGGCTATCAGCCCGAAAATATCTGGGCTTCCGATATCGAGCCGGAAAAGTTGACCCTGCTGGCCAAGCGGTTTGGCATCCATACGGCCACGGACAACCACGTCGTGGTCGAGCACTCGCAGATTCTGGTGCTGGCGGTGAAGCCCCAGACCCTGCAGGTCGTGGCTAAGGACATTGCGCCCGCAGTCAAACGTTGCAATCCACTGGTGATTTCCATTGCGGCTGGTGTTACCGAAGCCGCCATCGACCGCTGGCTGGGTGGCGCTAACGCCATCGTGCGCTGCATGCCGAATACCCCGGCCCTGGTGAAGACCGGTGCGACGGCGTTGCATGGCAACGCCGAAGTGAGCGCCGAGCAACGCAGCCGAGCGGAAGCCATCCTGCGTTCCGTGGGGGTCGCCGTCTGGGTAGAGCGGGAAGAGTTACTGGACGCCGTCACGGCCCTGTCCGGAAGCGGCCCGGCTTATTTCTTCCTGTTGATGGAGGCGATGGAAGATGCAGCAGTGGCGTTGGGACTAGAGCCGCAGACGGCGCGCCTGCTTACCCAACAAACGGCGCTCGGCGCAGCGCGGGTCGCGATCGAATCGGAAGAGTCTCCCGCCGATTTGCGCAAACGGGTTACCTCGCCCGGCGGCACCACGGAACGAGCCATAGGTTCTTTCGAGCGCGCAGGGCTTCGGGCGTTCGTGGTCGAGGCGATGAGCGCGGCGAGGGATCGAGCGGTTGAGCTGTCCAGGCAGTTGGGGGAAGGCTAATGGATACCGGTTACCTAGTCAGCCCCGCCGTTTTCCTCGTCGACACGCTTTTCAGTCTGTATGTGTTCGCGGTGATGATGCGCTTTCTACTGCAATGGGTGGAAGCGGATTTTTACAACCCGATCTCCCAGTTCTTGGTCAAGCTGACCCATCCTCCTTTGCGTTTGCTGCGGCGTTTCATTCCGTCGATCGGCCGTATCGACACGGCATCGGTTGTCCTGATGTTAGCTTTGCAGATGCTGGGCGGCTACTTGGTTTTCCTGCTCCAGGGCCTTGGAGTCGGCCCGCTAGCGTTGGCGGCCTGGTCTTTGGCCCAGCTGGTGGAGTTGTTGTTCAATATCTACCTGTTCTCGATCATCATCGGCGCGATTCTGAGCTGGTTCGGTTCGATGGCTTACAATCCGGTCGCCTCGCTGCTTTACAGCCTGACCGAACCGGTGTTGCGGGTTTTCCGCCGCGTTCTGCCGCCGATGGGCGGCATCGATTTATCGCCGCTGATCGCCCTAATCGCCATTCAGCTGGGCAAGATGATCATCCTACCGCCTCTCCAGCAGCTGACAGCCGTGCTGAATTGACTTTAGCGCCTGGTCTCCCGGGGCGAGGCGCTCATCCCGGATGTTTACCCCCAGCCCCGGGCCGGAAGGGACGAAGTCGCCGATTCCCGCCAAATCGCCCCGCATAGACTGAAAAAGGATTTGGTCTACACTTTCGTTTAGTCACCGGTAATCTCAAGCCTGAGCAACGGGAAAAACGATCGAGAACCACAGATGAGTACGATTCAGCTCCAAGAAAAACTGCGGGGATACGGGCGATGGCGGGAGCAGTTGATCCATGCGATAGACCGTTACAAGTTGTGGCTCGACACCTATGAGCTCAATTCCGATCAGGTCAATGAAAGCATTCTGAACATGCGGGAAAGCGTCCGCACCGAACGGCTGGTGGTGGCATTCGCGGCGGAATTTTCCAGAGGCAAGACGGAGCTGATCAACGCCCTGTTCTTTTCCGATACCGGCGTTCGTCTCTTGCCTTCCTCGCCGGGCCGCACAACCATGTGTCCGACCGAGATTTTTTACGATCATGACGGCGGCGGCAGTTACATCCGTCTGCTGTCGATCGAGAGTCGCCTGAGCGACATGACGCTCAGCGAGTACAAACGGCATCCGAATAGCTGGCTGCAAATCGAACTGGATTCCAAATCGCCGGTGCAGATGCAGGAGGCGTTCCAGGAGTTGGCGGCGACAAAACGGGTGCCTCTCGAAGAAGCCAAGAAGTTGGGCCTCTACAGCGAGGATCAGCACCCTGGCCAGGCTTTCCCGCCCGAAAACGTGGAAATTCCCTGCTGGCGTCACGCACTCATCAGTTTTCCCCATTATCTGCTCAAGGAGGGCCTGTCCATCCTCGACACGCCCGGGCTCAATGCGCTGGGCAGCGAACCGGAGTTGACCCTCCACATGCTGCCGAGCGCTCAGGCGGTCGTCTTCGTGCTAGCGGCGGACACTGGGGTCACTAAGAGCGATCTCGACATGTGGCGCAATCACGTGCGCGGCTCCCGGCACGCCAATCAGCGTGGGCTCGCCGTCGTGATGAACAAGATCGATTCCATGTGGGACGACTTGCAGGGCGAGAAGGCTATCGAAAAATCCATACATGCGCAGATCAAGTCTACGGCCAAGATTCTGGAAGTCGGCGAACAGGCGATTTTCCCCGTTTCGGCGAAGCAAGCACTGCTGGCCAAGGTGAAGGGGGATGATGCCCTATTAGAGAAGAGCCGGCTCAAGGGCTTGGAAGACTATCTCGGCAATGCCTTGGTGAAAGAGCGGCAAAGCATTTTAAAGGACGCGGTGACGCAGAGCATCGGGCATCTGCTTCAGGAGTCCGCTACCGTGTTGGAGGCGGAAATCACCGACGCCATGCGTCAGGTCGGGGACATGCGCAAGATCGACGTCAAGAACCAAACCATGACCCGGCAATTGATGGAAGAAACCCGCGAGCAACAGGAGCGTTACCTGGCAAGTGTCGATAGTTTCCAGGCCAGCCGTCGGGTGTTCCTGATACAGGTGAAGCTGTTGATCGATGCGCTCGCACCGGAAGTCATCGATCCCATCGTCAAGAGAACGCGCAGGCAGATGGCGGGCAGCCTGACCACTCTGGGGATGAAAGGCGCTATGAAAACGGTGCTCGACGAACTGCATCTCGTGCTGGAGAAAGCCTCGGCCATCGCCGAGGAAACCCGTCGCCTGGTCAAGGCAATCTACGGACGGTTCCAGGAGGAGCACGGTTTCACCGATCTGAGACTCACCCTGCTTTCGTTCAAGAAGTACGAGGTCGAATTGGAGCGAATCTTCAAGGAAGGGGAGGAGTTCCGCAACAGCGCCTCGTCAACGCTGATGGAGCAAAGTCTGGTGGTGCAAAAACTTTACACCACCATCATCGCCCGTGCCCGTGAACTATTCCAGCAGGCCCATCAAGAGACTGGGAGTTGGGGCGCCACGGTTCTGGCGCCCTTGGTGCATCAAATCAAGGACCGCAAGCGCTTGATCGAAAGCCGCTTGGAGGTCTTGCGCAAGGTCAATGAATCGAGCGAATCCCTCGATACGGAAATCGCCGAGATGGATAGAAAGCTGCAACCCTTACAGAAACAATACGATGAGTTACAAGCGATCCGTCACGACTTGCAGTTTGACCCGGAGGAAGCGGCGGTCGCCGAAAACCTTCGTGGGGTCAAGGCGGCGGCGACGTGAAGCTCAATTCCGCACGAAAACCAAATCCCATACCCGATGCCCCAGATTTTGACCCCGCGCCTCAAATTTCGTCAGGGGGCGATGGTCGGGGCGTTCGCTGAACGAGTTTTCCCCGGCTGCATTGCTTAAACCTTCGCAGCCTTCCAACACCTCCAGCATCTGCCGCGCGTAATCCTCCCAGTCCGTTGCGGCATGGAAGATGCCGCCGCTCTTGAGCTTGCGCGCCGCCAGGTTTACGAACTCCGGCGCGATCAGTCTTCTCTTGTGATGCCTTTTCTTATGCCAGGGATCAGGAAAGAAAACCTGGATGCCGGCGAGACTTTGGTCGGCCAGCTTGTCTTGCAGGATTTCGACGGCATCCGCACAGTAAACTCTGATATTGCTTAGCACTAACTCCTCAACTTTGAGAAGCAGATGACCCACGCCCGGCCGATGCACTTCGATGCCCAGGAAATTCTCTTCCGGCGCGGCCGCCGCCATTTTCGCCAGGCTTTCTCCATTGCCGAAGCCGATTTCCACGGTTAAAGGGGCATCGCGCGAAAATGCACGGCCGACGTCAAAAGGTTCCTTGGGATCGAGTCCGTAGATCGGCCAGAGGTTTTCCAATGCCAAAGCCTGGGCCTGGGTGATGCGGCCCTGCCGCCGGACGAAGCTGCGAATGCGTTTCCGCGTGGGTTGCTCGAGTGTGCTCATAAGGCGATGGGGTAGTCGTTTGTGAGATACTAAACCTGTTGCTCATTCCACGGAAACCTCAGCCATCATGGGCTTACCCAAAATTATCCCGGTGGATTCCGACGAGATCGGTCGGTTTCTCGAAGAAGATGTGGGCCCGGCAGACCTCACCGCCCAGATCGTCCCGGAAACGGCTCAGGCCACGGCGCGGGTCATCACCCGCGAAAACATGGTCCTGTGCGGCCGAGCCGGGTTCGACGCCGTCTTCGCGCGGCTCGATCCGAACATCCGAATCAATTGGCAGGTCGCCGAATGCGAGGAAGCCGAACCCGGCGCGATTCTTTGCACGCTGCAGGGCGGTGCGCGAGGCTTGTTGACCGGCGAGCGGACTGCCTTGAATCTCCTGCAAATGCTTTCGGGTACGGCCACCTTGGCGCGGACCTACGCACGGGCGGTCGAAGGAACCGGAGTGACGGTTCTGGATACCCGCAAGACCCTTCCGGGGCTGCGCAAGGCGCAGAAATACGCCGTCCGCTGTGGCGGTTGTCACAATCATCGCATGGGTCTTTACGACGGCATCCTGATCAAGGAGAACCACATCCTCGCCGCCGGCTCCATTACGCTTGCGGTCGGCGCGGCTCAGGCGCTGCGTGCCGGCGTTCCCATCGAGGTGGAAGTGGAAAGTCTGGATGAAATGGAGCAGGCGCTGGCGGCAGGCGCGGATCGCGTGCTGCTGGACAATTTCGGTTTGGACGCGATGCGACAGGCCGTCGCACTCAACGCCGGCCGCGCTCAACTGGAAGTGTCCGGCAATGTGAGCCTGCAAACCATCCGTGCGATTGCGGAAACCGGCGTCGGCTTCATCTCGGTGGGCGCGCTGACCAAGCATGTCCGGGCCATCGATCTGTCGATGCGAATCACGCTGAGGGGCTGACCGGCGGCAGCAGTTTGCCGGGATTGAGGATGCCATTCGGATCGAACTGGCGCTTGATCGCCCGCATCAAATCGAGTGAAGTCGCATCGAGCTCCCGGTCTATATAATCCCGCTTCTCCAAACCCACGCCGTGCTCGCCGGACAAGGTGCCGCGCAGTCTAAGCACCAGATCGAAAACTTCGCCCAAGGCGTCGTGCGCTTTTTCCTGCTCGCCCGGCTTGCTTGGATCCAGCAGCAGATTGACATGGATATTGCCGTTGCCGGCATGGCCGAAATTGACGATGGGCAATCCGAAGCGGCGGGAAAGCTCATTCAATCCGTTGATCAGCGCCGGCAGTTCCGTCACCGGCACCACCACATCCTCGTTAATCTTCCCCGGCGCCACCTTGCGCAAGGCGGGCGAGAGGGCCTTGCGCGTCCGCCACAGCGCTTCCGTCTCTGCCGCCGACTGGGCGATGCGGAACTCCAGCATGCCGTCATTCGCAGCCGCCGTTTCGATACTCCGGACCGCCGCTTCCATGCCGACCTCGGGGCCATCCACCTCGATCATCAATAAGGCGCCGGCTTGTTCCGGCAAATCGGCGCTGGAATATTGCCGGATCATCCGGATGGCGTTGCCATCCATGAATTCCAGCGCGCAAGGCGTGACCGGCTGCGCCATGATGCGGGCGATGGCCTTCGCCGCCTCACCCACGTCGGAATAGACGGCACGCAGGGTGCGTTTGGCTTCCGCGAGCGGGATCAGCTTCAGGGTGGCCTCGGTGATGATGGCGAGTGTGCCCTCGGAACCGACGATCAGCCGGGTCAAATCGTAACCGACCACGCCCTTGCTAGTGTAAACGCCCGCACGCAGTTCCCGGCCGTCCCCGGTGACCGCTCGTACACCCAAGGTGTTCTCCCGCGGCGTACCATATTTGACGGCACGAGGGCCGGCCGAGTTATAGGCTAGATTGCCGCCAAGGCTGCAAAAAGCGGCGCTGGTCGGATCGGGCGGCCAGAAAAAACCGTGCGGCTTGACTGCATCCTGCAAGGCCTGATTGGTTACGCCGGGCTCGACCACGGCAAAGCGGTTGTCGGGCGAGAGTTCCAGGATCCGGTTCATCCGCTCCAGCGACAGCACCAGCCCGCCTGCCAGAGGTACCGTCGCGCCGGTAGTTCCGGTGCCGCGCCCGCGAGGGGTCAGGGGAATCCTGAAGTCGTTGCAAAGGCGCACCAGGGCCACGATCTGCTCGTGGGAAACCGGAAACGCCACCGCCTCCGGCAAGGCCTGTTTGCGGCTGTTGTCATAGCCATAAGCCCAGCAGTCGGCGGGGTCGGTGTAGACCGCCCCAACCGGCAGGCTTTGCCGCAGACGAGCGAGGAACTCTCTGGAAATCGGCACTCGGTTCACTCGCCGAAGAGCTGGTGATCGATCAGGTCACAAAAACAATGGGTGATGATCAGGTGGGCCTCCTGCACCCTCGCAGTCGACAGGGAAGGCACCCGGATCTCGATGTCGGTATCACGAAGCAACGGGGCCAGGGCGCCGCCGTCGCGCCCGCTCAGGGCGATCACCGTCATGTCGCGATCGTGCGCCGCCACGGCGGCGGACAGGATGCTATTCGAATTGCCGCTGGTGGTGTAAACGAGCAGGAGGTCATTGCTGTGGCCCAGCGCCCGAATTTGTTTGGCGAACACCTCATCGTAATGGTAGTCGTTGGCGATGGACGTCAGCGTCGACGTGTCCGTCGTCAGAGTGATTGCGGGCAAGCCCGGTCGCTCGCGCTCGAATCGGTTCAGCATCTCCGAGGAAAAATGCTGAGCCTGCGCCGCCGAACCGCCATTGCCGCAGCAGAGAATCTTGCCGTCATTGAGCAGGCAATGCGCCAATCTGACGGAAGCGAGCTCGATCAGTTCGCCGAGATTGGCCAAAGCTTCCTGGCTGGTTTGCAGACTGGAGGCGAATTGATGGTGAATGCGTTCCTGTAAGCTCATGTCTAACTGACCTGAAATGCGTCTTTGATCCATTGTAACGCAAGCCGGTCGCCGCTGGGCGAAAGGGCGACTACGTCGAAGCGTACGCGCCGATCGATGCGCCTGCTGGCGAGATATTGGCTGGCTGCGGCCATGATACGCGCCCGCTTGCGGCCATCGATGCTCTCCAGGGCGCCGCCATAGCGGTCGCTGGCACGATAGCGGACTTCGACGAAAATCAATCCAAAATCATCCTCCATGATCAGGTCGATTTCACCCAACCGGCAACGGAAATTGCGTTCGATCAAACGCAAACCGCGCTCTTTTAGATGTGCCAGAGCCTGATCCTCGGCGCGTCGACCGGCGCTCAGATGCGATGAACTGCCCTCGTTGCCGGCCATCAGGGCAGCCGTGTCGTTTCGGGAGAGCCCGGCTCGAGCAGCGGCGCGATGCCGCGCGGCTGGATCGTACCGCCATCGAACTGGGCGCAGTGAAGCTGGCGCTGAATCCGATTGCCCGCTTGCAGGGCCAAGGCGCCGGTCGCGCCGGGGTAGCGGTTCTGGGGGCTGGCTTTGAGCTGTTCGAGTTGGGGGATAAGGTTATAGGCGTCGATTCCCATCGCGATCAGCCGGAGATAGTTTTCTGGCGTCTGCTGGACGATCGCCTGCAAACTCTGCCTGGACAAGCTGCCGCCATCGCCGGAATTCAGCAGCCAGGGGATGTCGCAAAAAATCACGCCGGACAGGTCCTGATCCTGGTCGGGTTGCCCGCTGAACACATGCGAAGTGGCGTAAACGGGAATTGGGGCGGCCTGCTGGGATTCAAGCTGTGGCCGGAGTAGACGGGCGTCGCGGGCGTCGGCGATGAGGAAGACGAAATCTGCGCTTGGGGCTGGCGCCTGCCCACCGGCAACGGCGGCCAGCAAGTCTCTGACCGGGGTCGAGAAATCATCCCCTCCCGGACGATAGGTCTTGATCGCCAACACTCTTCCGCCCAGGCTTTTCCAATAGCCGGTGAAATGGTTGATCATCCGCTGGCCGAAAGCGGAGGCGGGCGCCAGCAGCAGGGCGTTCTGACGGCCGTCGAACCAGGCGCTGCCGGAGGATTGTTCGACTTCCTGCTCCGGCGTCAATCCGAATTGGTACAGATTCTGCCGTTCGACATCTCGGGTTTGATTGAGTGCCAGAACGGGAACGGACAGATCGCCACCCTTCGCCAACGCCACCAATTCGTCCTTGATCAAAGGGCCGACGACGAATTCCGCGCCTTCCCCGGCCAACTGCCGATACAGCGCATAGACGTCGGCCGTTTGAGTATCGACGAAACGTAGCGCGGGCTTGGAGGCATCGGCATCGGCGTAATAGGCGGCGATCATGCCGGAGCGGATCGCTTGCGCGGCGGGTGCATAAGTCCCGGTCAGCGGCAGCATGACGCCGATGAACTTGCCGCTTGCGGGGGTCGGAGCCGGTTGCGGTTGATCCGTCGTCGGCGCCGCGAATTCGGGCGCCGGTTTCAGCGGCGTGATCTTCACGCCTTTATCGCTCTTCTGCAAGAACGTTTGCAGGAAGGCACCGTCCGCGGGATGTCCCGGAAATTCAGCGCGCCAAGCTTGCAAGGCCTGCGTCCGGTTCTTCGCCGGCGAAGTTTTCAGGATGCCCACCAAGGCCATCCAGCCGCCTAGCGTGTCCGGCGGCGCCGGCTGCAGACTGGCCAACGCCTTAGCCGACAACCGGTTCAAGGCATCGTAGATGGCCTCGTTGTTTTTCTGGATCGCTTCCGGATGGTCGAGAAGCTTGCCCAGAAACACCCGTTCGCGGGCGCTTTCCAGCATATTGCCCAACTGGTTGTAGGCGGACGCGCGCAGTGTATGATAATGCGCCAGAAACGCCGGCTGCAGCTGCTGGGGGTTGAGCGCGTCCAAGCTGGCCATCGCCTCGCGAGCCCTTCCCTGATTGAGGTCCAGGCGGCTTTTCAGCAGCGTGTAGCGATGTTGGTCCACGGTTTCCAGTTCGCCCGGGTTGACGCCGTCCAATAGCGCCTGAGCGGCGCGTCCGTTGCCCGCCCGCAATTCGGCGTCAGCGGCTAGAAGGCGGTAATAATCCGGCTCGCCGGAACGCTCGGCAAGTTCCTGGTAAACCCGGGATGCGCCCTTATAATCGGCCGAACTGAGGCGGCTTTCGGCCTCGGCAACCAACGGGGCATCGGCCTCCCTCACGGCTTGCCGGGCGCAACCGGACAGCATCAAGACGAACAGAAGGATCAAAAAACGCATCGGATTGGGCATGGGCGAAGGGCTTGGATTATCGAAAGACAAAGAGGGCGGCGTGCAGGATACAGCGAGAGGCATACTATACCTAGTGGCGACGCCGATCGGCAATCTGGCCGATTTCAGCTTCCGCGCCGTCGAGACTTTGCAAAAGGTCGATTTGATCGCCGCCGAGGACACCCGCCACAGCCGCCCGTTGCTGGATCGTTATGGTATCGCTAAGCCGACGGTCGCGCTGCATGAATATAATGAGGCCGCGACTGCGCCGCGGCTGATCGATCGGCTGGTCAGGGGCGAATCGGTGGCGCTGATCTCGGATGCCGGCACGCCCCTGATCAACGACCCCGGCTTTCCGCTCGTGCGGCTCGCACGCGAGCGGGGCATCCGGGTAACGCCGGTTCCGGGGCCCTGCGCGATGGTCGCCGCCCTTTCCGCCTCCGGCCTGCCCTGTGACCGCTTCGCCTTCGAAGGCTTTCCGCCTCGCACTGGCGCTGCGCGCAGAAGCCATCTGAAGACGCTTTTGGACGATCAAAGAACGCTGATTTTTTACGAATCCAGCCACCGCGTGCTCGAATTCGCGAAGGACATCGCCGCAGTTTTTCCTAAGGAACGCCCCCTCGTCATTGCCAGGGAGTTGACCAAGCGGTACGAGACCATCGTCCGGACCGCGGCAGGCGAGGCGAGTGCTCTCATCGAAGCCGACCCCGACATGTGCAAGGGCGAGTTCATCATCCTGATACAAGGTGCACCGACAACCAAGGCACGGAACGAATTGACCCCCGACCAAACTCGGATTCTCGAGTTGCTGCTAGCGGAAGTCTCGGTGAAAACCGCTGCCGCCCTGACGGCAAAAATCACCGGCGCGCGCAAGGATGTCGCTTACCGGGCGGCGCTGAGAATAGCGGAAGAGCGGAGCCCGGTGTTTCCGGAACGACTTAGTTAGGGCGGTCCGGACGCTCGGACTGGCGCAAGGGCGCCCCCTGCTGTAACGACTGTCCCGAAGTCTTCTTCTTGTGAACGTCCGAAGTGAGCTTCGCCACCATGTCGTCCCAAGAGGCGTACTCCCTGAACTCGGGATCACCGCTGGCGATCTTGATGTCGACCTCATGCCTGGCCAACTCAATGACTTGCTCCGGCTCCAGCCCGTCGACAGCCTTGGCGAATGCTTCCGGTCCTTCCTCGGACTTGATTTTTTCCAGAATGCCGAACGCGGTATCGAAGCGGTTGCGGTCGTTCGTGGACATAGAACGTCTGACCTGCATCGCCGACTTCTTCAGTTGCGCGGTGGACGAGCCGTTAATCTCATGACCACTCTGCATGCGCATCAACGCGGGGAAAAAATAGATGATGGCGAGAATCGCCATGATAGCGGCCATAATTTTCATTCGGTGATCTCCAGACGGTTTGCCAATGGGCATTATAATTAGAAAAAGTCGCAACGCTCGATTCGACCGGCGAGAAGCTAAAATGTTCGGACTGCGGTGCCAACACAAACCCAATCGGTAGACGAGGGGCATGATGATGAAAAAGATAGGATTGGTCTGTTTATGCCTGGCGGCGACAGCTTGTAGCCATGACCTCGGCCTCATGAAAATGGAGGATACATTAGCCAGCTACGGCTCGGCGATCCGTTGGGGGCTGTTCGAGAAAGCTGCGGACTTCCAAGAACCCCAGAACAGAACCCGGCTCGATCTCGGCTATCTGAAAAACATCCACGTCACCTCCTACGATCCCGTCTATCGCCAGGAGCACAAAGGCAGCAACTTCCTGAGACAAACCGTGGAAATCCGCTATTACCAGGAGCAGACTGGCGTCGAGAAAACCATCACCGACCGCCAGAGTTGGCGCTACGACAAGGAAAGGGGCGAATGGCTGCTGATGTCCAAACTGCCGGATTTCAAACCTTGAACCGCCCGGCTGGTCAAGGCTGCATCGAATCGGTACACTGGTCCCGAGTCGGCTAGACAGTCGCTGTCCGAAACCGGTTTGCGCCGTTTCGGAGGGAGGAAAGTCCGGGCTCCGCAGGGCAGGGCGCCAGGTAACGCCTGGGAGGCGCGAGCCTACGGAAAGTGCCACAGAAAATATACCGCCTTGCTTTCTTAAGGAAAGTGAGGTAAGGGTGAAATGGTGCGGTAAGAGCGCACCGCGCCCCCGGCAACGGGGGTGGCAGGGTAAACCCCGCCCGGAGCAAGACCAAATAGGGGGGCAATGGGTTCCTGAACCCAGACGTGCGGCCCGCACGGCCCCCGGGTAGGTTGCTTGAGGCGCGCGGCGACGCACGCCCCAGATGAATGACTGTCCCAGACAGAACCCGGCTTATCGGCCGACTCACTTCTGCTTTCTCAAAGGGCGAACAGCCCTCTTTCGCCCGACTTGGTTGTGGGAAAAATTACCATCAATCAGCATGCTCGGCCGCTTATGGTAAGCGGTCATGCATTCAGTTATGCTTTCTCATGTTTAGGCGTGGATTGGCACCGTGGCTGAGCAAGACGGCTTTGCCAATCATCGAATCCACATGAGGCGAGGCAGTAAATGTATTGTCGTTATTGCGGAAAACAGGTTAAGGACAAGGCGATTGTCTGCACCGGTTGCGGTCGCCCGGTCGACGTGCCCGGCAGCTTGATGTCGACAGCCGGCAAGGGTTGGGGTTTTTGGATGATGGTGGCGCTGGTCGTTGCAAGCTTTGTGTTTCCGCCCGTTGGCTTCGTGTTCGGCGTCAAAGGTTTGATGGACGCGCACAAGAAGGCGCAAGCATCGGCGCTGCTGACGGTTGCCATTTTCATGTCGCTGATTTGGCTGGCCCTCATCCTGGGCTTATAAGCGCGAGGCCGCTAATCTGCGAGCTTTCCGAATGGCGTCGACTCGGGGCAGGCGTCCTAAGGGTTTCTTCCATTCATTTCACCTCATCCCTCGAGATGTAGCCTTCAACCGCCGTTCAGGCAGTTGAGGGTCTTTTGGTCGATGATTTTCCCCGAACCGAGACATTCCTTGACCGATCTCTTGAAGCGAGCAGCAGGCTCCGCGGCGTTCTCTCGCAGGCCAGACCGACCGTCTTGCTCCAAGGGCCGATCGTAGCTGAGGATCAGGCTGCCGTCCTGTTGCGTCATGTGTAAAAGCGCCAGAACGTTCATGCCTAGCAGGGCGAAATCTTCCTGCATGCTGGGGTTGATCACCGCCTCCACGTCGCGGATCTGGATCGGGCCGATGGATAGGCTGTCCAGGGTGGTTGCATAGTGCGTGATCAGGCCGCCGGCGGTCCTAAACTGCATGGGTCTGCCGCTTTTCAGGCCGATCTGTTTGGCGATTCTTTCAGGCACCACCACGATGCTCGCTCCCGTATCCGCCAACAGTTTGACGTTCTTCTGATTGATCATGCCCAAGCCGACATAATTGCCGCCCCTATCCCGGTTAAAGGTGACTTTCACTGACGTGTCCGGTTTAGCTGGCTTGTCCGCCTGTCCCATTGCCTCCTCGTCGGGTTGAACGCGAGCAGGTGGTTGAGGGCTCTCTGCTGCGGCTGCGGGCTGGCTCCGGCTAACCGGAAGAATCCGAGGGGGTTCGTCGCTTGGAGCGTTCACCCCAGCTTCCGCGCCCAATGGCGTCGTCGCGACGGGTTCGGGCCGAGGCGTGTCCCCGCGCGGCCGGTAGCGGTCGAATGCTGCCGCGACGGCTATGGCCATGATTAACCAAAGGAAGACGGTCTTCAACGAGAGGGACGAGGGCGGGCGGGAATGGCGGTCGGCGATCCGTTGATAGCTATAGCTACCCCGCTTGCGGGTGGTGGGGGGGGCATGGCGGTCTTGGGGTTCCACTGCAATTTGCTCCTCTGGCTCCATTGCGCCAAGAGTATAGCCGCTGTGCGCCGGCTGTTCCGAAGATAACCGTTCGCGCCTCCCTTCGTTGCCGGGAGTGGATCGCGGCCACCGAGACACCCCGCACTCCTTCCCAGTAAGCCAGGCCGCGGGTTCCCACATTGCCGACGGTCTTCTAAACCCTGACCTGCTCCGCCTGAGAAGAAAGGGGGCGAGAATGGTTACTCCCGAAGTTAATACCGGGAGTTCGCCAAGGTCGGTGTAGCGCGCTTGTGAAAACGCCCGCGCAAGGATTATGCTCTAGGCTCCCGAATCTTCCTTTAGCCCGGTGCATGATGGATTTCATCCCTCAGTT
Organism: Methylococcaceae bacterium; assembly: GCA_035518875.1. Classification (GTDB taxonomy): domain Bacteria; phylum Pseudomonadota; class Gammaproteobacteria; order Methylococcales; family Methylococcaceae; genus DATIXD01. The sequence continues at coordinate 20,357 of DATIXD010000243.1, forward strand.
TTTCCCCGGTTTAGGCGCGATAGCCAATATCCACCCGCTGATGGTGCATTTCCCGATCGCCCTGCTGTGCACATTTTTCGTGCTGGAGTTGCTCGCGATCTTCAGCCGCAAGAATGAGAATCTGGAGATCGCTTCCGTTTGGCTACTGTATCTCGGCACGCTCGGCGCCTTTGCAGCAGTCGCCGCGGGTTTGTGGGCCGAGGCCACGGTTCCCCACGCCGACGAGCTGCACGCCGTCATTGAAAAGCATGAGAAATTCGGGTTTGCGGTATTGTCGATCGCCATAGTCCTATCGGTGTGGCGGTTGACCAACAGCGGCTATTTTTCCAGGCCAGGCCGGATCGTTTTTCGCCTATTGGCTTTCGTCATGGTGCTCACGATGGTTCTGGGCGCGGATCTGGGCGGTTTGCTGGTGTACCGATACGGCGTAGCCACATGGACAGGGGAGACGCAGGCTGGACGTCAACATCATGACGTGGCAGGTATGCATGGGCATGATGCGGAGAACGCGTTTATGGAGGCGGGCCACCGTCATGATTGATTCAACCGTCGCGGACCGATAACTGTCGGCTCTGCGGCCAAGGGGCTGGCCCATTCAATTTTCACACGATGCGAGACTATCACCATCAGGAGGTCGCTATGCCACTCAAGCAATCCTTTAGCGCGCGTCAAGGCGCGCGAATCGGTCTGATCATCGGCGCATGGCTGGGGTTGTCGAGCACCGGTCTCGCCGCCGGCGACTGTTGGCTGGAGGTTTACGAGAAAACCAATTTCGAGGGCGCACACGTCCGCATCGACGGTCCCGCCGAGTTGGCCAGTTTACGCAGCCTGAACGGCGAAAACTGGAGCGGTCGCATCGAGAGTCTGATCGTGGGGCCCAAGGCGCAAATTCTGGCGTTCCGCAATGAGAGCTTTAAGGAGGAAAAAATCGCCCAGCCCTATCACGGCGAGGCGATCAAAGCCTGGGGGGAGAAGCCCGAGATGCACAGCGAGCAGGAAATCACCTTCGGTGCCGGCAAAAAGGAGCACCATCTGGGCGAGTTGAATTTCCACCAAAACATCAATTCGTTGAAG
>DATIXD010000244.1:0-5105 GCA_035518875.1 Methylococcaceae bacterium
GCCATCGTCCCGCGCATATGGCTTGGTTGCGAGTTGCTTGGCCTTTTGCTCCACCTCCGCAAAGTCGAAAGGTTTAGCGGGTGCAGGCGGCGCTGGCGGGGGGACAGTCTTACCGACCTCGGCCCGGGCCATATCCACAAACAGCAAAGGGAATAACAACCAAAAGCACCAGCTTCGTTTGCTCACGGTAACATTGTTCTCCGATTCGGGTATTGTGACGTCGTTGGCGGTTAGCGATTTCGCCGTTGTTCTGAAAGCTGACGACCGGCTTTCCGCTAATTAGGTGCCGGAGCTTGACCGACCCCTTGCCGCACAAAGTGCGCACAGGGTTTGTCGACCTGGTCGCCGGGCGTGCCCGTCGGCGGCTTGAGCGAAATTCTTCGGGAATTGATGCATTGCCATCCGGTTTCTTGCGCGCATAGTCATGCCGAAAGATTTTTGATATCAAGTTAACCTGGATCAAACATGGGATTGAAGTAGTATACATCGCTGTCGACGAATGCAGTATCTACAGCGGTATCTACAAAAAAGTCCGCCAGGGGGGATTCCCACTCAGACGGGACAAGTTCCGGCTCCGGACGACCACTCGGATACCGACATCAAGGGGGCGGCAACAAACCTATCTATGGAAGAAAATGCATGAAAAACCTGATCCTGATTCGACACGCAAAATCCAGCTGGGATGATGCGGCCTTGAGCGATCTGGAACGCCCGCTCAACAAACGGGGAAAGCGGGACGCACCCCTCATGGGGCGCCTGTTGAAACAAAAAGGGTTATTGCCCGATCTGATTCTGGCCAGCCCGGCAAAAAGGTCGCGCAAGACCGCGATCAAAATCGCTGGCGAGGTTAGTTACCCGAAAGACAAAATCGCAACCCGCAAGGCCATCTATCTGCAGGGCGTTCCGGGGCTGATCGAGCTGATCGGCGGGTTGGCGGACGATCATAACCGGGTGTTCCTCATCGGCCACAATCCCGATCTAACCGACTTGGCCAACCGTTTGACCGGATCGAATATCGCCAATATTCCAACCTGCGGCCTCGTGTCGATCGAGTTTTCGGTGGCTTCCTGGCGGGAAATCCACGAGGGCGGCGGCGTTCTGGCTCTGTTCGAGCGTCCGCCGAAACCCGCTCCGGCGACAGACTGAGGGACTTAGAATACCAGGCAAATCAACTCCTCCGTGCCCTTGCGTGCCACCGCGATTTTCCCTTCCCGCGCCAGCCAGCCGAGCGCCCGCTGGACATCGTTCTTGTCGAGGCCAACTCCTTCAGACAAGGTAGACGCGCTTGCTTGCCCGTTCTCGCGGAGATATTTCCACACCTTGCCGGCGGCCGTGCCAATCTCTTCGTTGATGTCTTCGTGCATGCGCCTTGCTCCTCATGTGATGCGTAGTCACTTAACGCCTGCATTACCTAAGGGCGATGCGCTCGTTTTCGCTCGCCTTCGTCCGGCAGAACGATGTTCAGTTCGAGTACCTCTCGGTTGTCATCTTGCTCCATCGTGACCGAAATCGCATTCTGATCGACGTTCACATACTTGCGGATGACTTCCAGCAGTTCTTTTTGCAGCATGGGAAGATAGTCCGGCTTGTTGCGTTCCGCCCGCTCATGCGCCACCAGGATCTGCAAGCGCTCTTTGGCGATGGAGGCGGTCGCTGGCCGCGAGCTTCGAAAATAATCCAAGAGTCCCATGGCTTAACCTCTGAATAACCGACCGAACAGGCCCTTCTTTTCTTCGTCCAGAAAACGGTGGGGCACCTCCTCGCCCAGATAGCGACGAACCACATCGTAATAGGCCTGGCCGGCATCGCTCTTCTCGTCCAGGATCACCGGCGTACCGGAGTTGGAGGCGTTGAGCACCGCTTTCGATTCAGGGATCACTCCCAATAGGTGGAGGGACAGAATCTCCTGCACGTCATCCACGCTCAGCATTTCGCCGAGCTTGACCCGCTGCGGAGCGTAACGGGTCAACAGCAGATATTCCTTGATGGGCTCCTCGCCCATTTCGGCGCGTCGGGACTTGCTGGCGAGTATGCCCAACATGCGATCGGAGTCGCGCACAGAAGAGACCTCCGGATTGGTGACCACGACGGCGTCATCGGCGAAATACATGGCCAGCGTCGCGCCCCGTTCGATACCCGCGGGCGAATCGCAGACGATATAAGTGAAATTCTCGGATAATTCATTCAGCACCTTGCCCACACCCTCGATGGAGAGAGACTCCTTGTCCCGGGTTTGCGAGGCCGGCAGGATGAAAAGATTCTCGCAACGTTTGTCACGGATCAACGCCTGATTCAGGGTGGCCTCGCCGTTAATGACATTGACGAAATCGTAAACCACGCGACGCTCGCAACCCATGATCAAATCCAGGTTGCGCAGACCCACGTCGAAGTCGATCACGGCGGTCCGATGGCCCTTGAGCGCCAATCCCATGGCAATGGCTGCGCTGGTGGTGGTCTTGCCGACGCCGCCTTTCCCCGATGTTACAACGATGATTCGTGCCACTGATGTCCTCCCAATCTGTGTTGAGCGTCTTTATAAGTCTTCGATGACCAGCGAATTGTCGCGGAAATAAATCTGCACCGGCCTGCCGCGCACCGAATCGCCCAGATTCTCACTGATCTTGTAATGCCCGCCAATCGATACCAGCTCCGCCTGCAAATCCAGGCAGAAAATGCGGCTGTTCAGATTCCCCTGCACGCCCGCCAGGGCGCGTCCGCGCAGGCTGTTATAAACATGAATGTTGCCGTCGGCCATGATCTCCGCGCCCGCGCTCACCGGGGACAACACGACCAAATCGCCGCCGGCAGCGTAAATGCGCTGGCCGGATCGGATCGGATGATCGATCAGCTTGGCAGCGGCCGGTTCGATCCGAACGGCGGGTCGGGCCACAGGCTTGGGTGGCGGCGCATGATGCGCGGGTTCGTGTTTGATGTCCGCCAGCACGGCCAGTGCCGCCACCTGCGCGGCATGGTGCTGGCTTTCCATGCCGCCACGCACGCCCACGGGAACGAGCCCGCACTCGTGTAAGAGATTAACCAGCCTGGGGAAGTCGAGTTCCGCATCCGGCACCGCCAGATCGTGCAAATCGATCACGACCGGAGCGTTGCGAAAAAAGTCCGGGGCCTGTTCGACCTTCTGATGCAACGATGACGCCACGGCCTCCAGGTCGTCACTCAGCAGCTTCAGGATCGGCAGATTGATCGAGCCACTCTTGATTTCAAACAACAGAGGGGGCTGCGCCTCTTGCTCGCGGGGTCCGACTGACATGGTGGGCTTAGTCGCTATGAAGGGCAGGTGTTTAAAAGATGGCCAGGATTGTAGCATCCTGGCCAGGGGAAGGTAAGTACAACGCGACAATTGGGCATTTCAAACAATCACTTAGCCCTCCCTGATGCTGCCAAGAGATTATTGGCGAGTTATGGTCCGCAAGCCTGCGGGGAACGTATCAGGCATTGCATTACCCATCCTTCTTCAAGTGCAGCATGGTGAACATATTCAAGGGCGGCAATTTGTGCCGTTTGATTTCCCGCAAAGAGGTGTGGGACAGGATCTCCTGAAGCGCCATGTCCGGACGCCATCCCAGCCTATTCGAAAGCGGCGCGAGCATGGATTCGAATCTGCGTCTAAAACCTCTTTCAGCGGCGAAGTGATTGACGATGATGACGTCCCCGCCGCGCTTGCACACGCGTTCGATTTCCCCAATGACTTTTTCGGGTTCGGGCACCACCGACATGACATACGCTGCAACCACCGCGTCGAAGGTTTCGTCGGGAAAATGCATTTTGCGCGCGTCCATGATGTCAAGAGCGGTGACATGGCCGAGCTTTTTTCCCGACACGCGCTTTCGCGCACGCGCCAGCATGTGCGGGGATATATCGATGCCATGGACTTGGTGTTCTTTCCGGTAATAGGAGAGACTGATTCCGGTACCGACACCCACCTCCAGAATCTTGCGGGGACGGTCGTTGGTTACGCCGGCCGCCATGGAACGGCCGCGAAAACTGAGCAACCACCCGAAGGTGTGATCATAAACCGGGGCATAGCGCTCGTAGGATTTCAAGATGGATTCGAGTTGCATGGATTCCTCTTCTCCCGCATAACGAAAGTTATCACGAGATGGCGTATCTTATGGTTGGATGTTGTCCCCGCCTTCGACGGCCATTATAACTTGGCGGCAGGGGCATGAGACAAGGCCGGCGCATGTCGTCGTGTGCGAATGCTTTCCACTATGGCACGATCATCGAACTGGCTTTATGATGGCAGGCTATCCTCCTCGTCTTGACCTCAACATCGAACGCTTTTCGCCCTATGAGCAAACTCTTTGAAATCAGACTGTCCACGGCGCCGGATGAAATCCTTGCAAAGGCCAGACAGACCGCACAATCCAGCGGCGTTCAACTGTCGGGCGATCACGAGGCCGGCCGATTCTTCGGCAATGGCATGGAAGGAACCTATCGGATCGATGGCGACACGCTCGCCATCCGGATATTGAAAAAGCCCTTTATCCTGCCTTGGACCCTGATCGAATCATCGATCAGAAATTATTTTGCCTGACCCAAAAGGCCGACCACGTCGGAAGCGGGAAATGGAGCGCCGCAGCCTTCGCCGCCGCACGCCCGTTACCTTTTCGTGCTTGAGCAACGCACTAAGCGATGCAGACGAAACCCGACCTTGGTGACAGAGGTGACTTGAACCGCCTTCGCATGATCATTCCCAATGCTGCCGGACGGGCACGGGCAAGTGAAGCCTCATCGTGCCGACTGGGATAATCGAAAACACGATGGGAAAAGCTGGGGATCAACGACACGGAATCGGCATTCAACAGATACTGAGCGGGATGCTGACGGAGTCTTAGGCGGTAGTCGTGTGGTCCGCGGGGTTCACTTTTTCCGGATTGCGGCCAAGGTATGTGGCCGCGCTCCGGGGTTTCTCAAGCCCTGCGATAAACTTCCGCTCCGGATTTTAGGAATTCCTCGGCCTTTTCCTCCATGCCTTTCTCCAAAGCCTCTTGCTCGCTGAGGTGACGCTCGCGGGCGTAGTCGCGCACGTCCTGGGTGATGCGCATGGAGCAGAAGTGGGGCCCGCACATGGAGCAGAAATGGGC
>DATIXD010000245.1:0-9214 GCA_035518875.1 Methylococcaceae bacterium
TCCAACTGTCGATATGCCTCGAAAGCCTTTTGGGCAACCTCGGGAATCTTCTCCCAACCGGTCGGCAAATCCTCGGCCAAGTCGTGCAAATCCATTTTCAGGGCGGTCGCCTGAGCGTTGAGTTTTTTCAGCTTTGCCTTAACGTCTTCGCTGCCTTCCATCGTTTCATTACCTCTTTGATTCAATCGACCAACTGTAACTAACCGTTCCACAGTAGGTTGGGTTACCGGATCTATCGCGACAAATCGGCAGGACAGCCGCTTTGCACGAAGCCCGCAGAGTGCGGGCCGCATGAGACCCAACAAATCCGCAACGTTGGGTTACGGCGCAAAAAGCGGCGCCTAACCCGACCTCCATGTTTCACTCGACTAGCTGTATCGGGCCACGTCCGGGTAGCTCTCGATCATCGCCAGTGCTGCTGCAACCGCCTTCTCGCCTTCTTCCGCGAGCTTTTCCATTGTCGGAAAACCGAAACGGTGCACGTCCCGCAACTGCTTGTTCAGCACGATCAGGCGGCCGGCAGTCAGGATCTGGCGACCGAATCCCTCGTGGGACATTTTCATCATGGGCGATACCATGATGCCGCTGGCACGCTCGATGGACAGCCCGATAGCGTTGTAATACAGCTCCATCCGCCACAGCGTCTCCGGGTCCGGGTCGCCGATGATGGGAATGGTCTTGCGTTTTTCCTTGTCGAGGATATAGGGCTCAAGCAGTTCCTCATCGCTTTTGCCTTCCCAGGCTCCGTAGGAATCCTGAGCCCGCCATTGCTTGACGAGTTCCTTGATAAACACCGTATCCATGGGGGACGCGGCGGGCGCAGTTTGTACAGCGGCTGCTTCAGGCATGTTTCACCTCTTCTTCATCTTCAAAATCGAACGAACGCTCCTGACCCTTGGATTCCTTGGCCAGTACCTTGCGCAGCCAAGGCGGCGGCGTGCCTTTCAGCACCTGCTGCAGCTTTTCGAGTAGGTCCACGATGGGTTCGGGCTGCGGCACTTTCATCGGGTGTATGCCGAGGGCGACCACCCGCGCCGCTCCGGAACCGCCGATGGCGGCCACATAAAGAATCGCGCAGTCCTTGATTGCCTCCAGCTTGGGGGCGAGTTTGTCCTCGTTGCCATCCTCCTGCAGGTCCCCCTCGAACTGGATAGCCTCGATAAAGCGATAGCCTTCCGGCGATAACTCGTAGATCGCAATGTTCTTGGCCCAGCCGAAATGGGCGTCGACCCGTTGCAGGTCCTGTGTAGCAAATGCCACTTTCATACTACCTCCGCGATAGAGTGATTCGATTGTCGCTTCGTTCGGCTTAATGAGCCGCAACCGCCGTCTCGCCAACATGTCCTGTTTTCTCCGGAAGTGCCCAGGTATCTTGGTTCGGTTCATGGCCGTTGGCGATGAACATGTTGGCGATCTCGAAGATGAGATTGCGCGTCCCGCGATATCCCACGATGGTCTGATGCGCCGCACCGAGCCGGTCGAACATGGGAATTCCGATGCGATAGAAGGGGATGTGCAGCCTTTCCGCCGCCTGCCGGCCATGCGAATGGGTCATCAGCAGATCGCAGCCTGCGGCCCGTGCTTCCAGGTCCTCAAGATCGCCGATCAACACCTCCTCGGTTGCGAGGCGTTCCAGCAAAGGAGAGGCCGTGGTGGTCACTGCGGCGACCACTTCCGAACCCAGTTCGGTGATCCAGTTGCTCAGGGTCCAAAGCAGATCCGGTTCGGCGCCGATGGCGATCTTCTTGCCGCCGAAATAAAAATGACCGTCGAGCATCGCATCGACCAACTGGCTGCGCTGCCGCTTGATTTTGTTGGGAACCGGCTTACCGCTGAGGCGCGCGCACAGCGTGATCAATTCGTCGTTGACTTCCAGTCCGGTGAGCCGGTCGAACAGGGTGAACGGCACGCCGGTCCGCTGCTCCAGGGCGACCGCCGCATCCCGCATCTGTTCGCCGATCGCCAGGGTATGGCAGGACAATCCCATGCCGGCGATTTCTTCCAGCGAGATGCCGCCGATGGTGGTCGGCGTAAAATCGTCCGGTACGTGGCCGTCGAGGGAACCGGACAGATCGGGCAAAACGACGGCCTGCAAACCGAAGCCTTCGAGTAGGTCGCGTAATTCGTCGATATCGCCCGGCGTCAGGTGCGCGCCGGGAAGAATGTTCACCTTGGTGTTATCCCTAACCGTATCGGCGGGTGTGGGCTCGACCAATTGCTCGACCATGCGGGTTACCGTCTTGGCCCAGCCATCCTGGAAAGCATCCTTGAAATCGGGAGTCGACACATAGATCAGGGCAATGTGATCGAGCTCGGGGTGTTTTTGCCGGATCAGCTTCAGATAGCCATCGACATCGTCGCCTTTGGTTTCGGTCACGCCGGTGGATGAAATACCGATGATCGAAGGCTTCTGCCGGGACGCGATGGTGAGAATCGCCTGTTCGACGTTCTCCAGACCGCCCAATACCGTGGCGACTTCGCTCATGGCCGTGGTCTGCAGCGGGATAGCTTCCTTGAAATGGCGGACGAACAGCACCAGACCGAAAGAGGTGCAGCCCTGTGAACCATGGAACAAAGGCATGCAGTTCTTGATGCCCATGAAAGCCAGGGCACTGCCGATGGGCTGGCTCATCTTGAGGGGATTGACCGTGCAGGCTTTTTGGGGCGTGATGACTTTAGCCATGGGCTTTCCTCAAGCCGCCTGCTGAGACTGTAAGCTCGCGCCCGCATCGGCCGACGCAGGATTCCAGTGCTCGATGGTTTCGAGAATCTTGCCCAACTTGCCGCTGCAACTGCCGCAGCCGGTCCCCGCCTGGGTCTTTTCCGATACCGCCGCCGCAGTCCTCAGGCCGTGCTCGACAATAGCATCCTCGATCGTGCCGCGATTGACCGCTTTGCACTTGCAAACGGGAGTGGAACGGCGGTTTTCGCGAGCCCGTGCAGGATCGGCGGCCAGTACTGCGGCTTCGGCGGCGATGGCCGCATCGGCGACCTCTTGCCAGGTTTGCTCTTCCCAGGGGGCGCGCTTGCGCACCTGCTCCCAGACGGGATTGGAAAGCGCCTTGTCGATTTCCTTGACCAGCTCCACCATCCCCACATAGCCCATGTAGGCGTGGTGACGTTCCTGGTTGATGTCGAGCCAGGGCATCTTGGCCTTCAAAGCCACGAACTGTGAGCGCCCACCCGACAGCATGATGTCGGCCTTGGCGTCCTTCAGCATCTTGTACATTTCCCTCGGGCTCATGTCGTCGATCATGTGGGCGTCTTCACCCATGATCTCCTTGATGCGTTCCTTATCTTCCTTGGTGGACTTCTTGACACTGGTGCCGACCACCTCGAGGCCCGCCTCCTGCAGCGCCGCCACCACCGACCAGGACTTCACGCCGCCGGTAATCAGCAAAACTTTCTTGCCGGTCAGGCGCTTCTTGTAAGGATCGATACCTGCCCAAGCCCGGGCTTCCTCTCGCTCGATCAGGGCCTCGGTACGCTCCATCAATTCTTCGGGGGCGCCCTTTTCGATCAGTAAGCGGGAGATTTCCCGCAGCGCCTCGCTGGTGTCCTCGATGCCGTAGAAGGAACCCTCGAAGAAGGGAATGTCGTAACGTTCCTCCATCTTGCGGGCGATGTTGATCATGGATTTCGAACAAACCATCATTGCCGCTTTCGCGCGGTGGGCAGAGGCCACGTCGTGATATTTCGCATCGCCGGAAATGCAGCAGAGAATCCGGATGCCCAACTCATCGAGCAGGGGCTTGACCTGCCAGAGCTCTCCGGACAGGTTGTATTCGCCGATGATGTTGATGTCGTAGGGCGTGGTGTAGTCGGGCTCCTCGGTGCCGATGACGTGATCCAGAATCGCCTCGCCGGCCAACTTGTTGCCGAGATTCTTGGGGCCGACGAACCCCGGGGAATTGACCGGTATGACCGGCTTGCCGAATTTGCTGGAGGCCGCTTTGCAGATCGCGTCGATGTCGTCGCCGATCATGGCGGGTACGCAGGTCTGGTAAACGAACACGGCGGGCGGGTCGTATTTCTCGATGATTTCCTTGATGGATTTGTAGAGGCGCTTCTCGCCGCCGAAGACCACGTCGGTCTCGTTGATATCGGTGGTGAAGCCGGTGCGCCAGAGAGTGGAACCGGAAGACTTCGATCCGCGGTTATCCCAGGAGTTGCCTTCGCAAGCGATCGGGCCGTGCACCAGATGGGCGACGTCGGTGATGGGCTGCAGCGCGATCTTGGCGCCGTCGAAGGCGCAGCCGCCGGCGGCCCCGCCGGGCTGGAGCTGTTTGGTACAGCCTTTCTTGCGCTCCTTTTCAGACTTGCCCTGGTTCTTCCCGCACCCGGGCTCGTTGAAAACATCCTGGATCTTGCTCGATAAGCTGCTCATTGCCGTCTCCGCTCGTGGACCGCCAAGCTGATGAAGAAACTTCGTTAGACTACGCCGGGTTCCCCGCTGAATTTCACCAGAACATCCTCGTCGCGGACGATGTACTGACAAGCCAGCCGGTGCGGTGGCGGCCGGTCGTTGACCTCCGCCTCTTTGATCTGTTCCTTGGTGAGTTTGCCGGCCGCGAGCAAGGTGGCTCTTTCCTTTTCAGTCAAGTCCTGTGCCATAAAGGGCTTGTCGGATAGCTCGGTCACTTCGATTACGCAGGAACCGCACTCTCCGTCCTCGCATTCGAAAGGGATGGGAATCTTGTTCTTCTGCGCAATCCTGAGGAGGGTATGCGTATCGCCGGCGACCGCGTAAACCGTTACATCCTTAGGCAGTAGGGGGCTGGAAAATGTGACGTTTCCCATGTATGTATTCCTGGGTTGTCCGGCCGCCGCCTATTCCTCTACGGGTCATGCAATTAGGCTAAGCCGTCATTCCGTCAGGGAAGGGTTGCGACTAAAGCAACCGTTTGCGATTGGCACTGACGGAATCCAGAACGACCGTGACAGGGTCGCTCCATCCCTGGCCTCTGGACTCCGGCATTCCGTGCCGGAGTGACGTGTCTTTTCTTAGCTTAACGACTTTGCCTTTGGAGAAGCAGGCGACAAGCAACCGGAAGGTTTAAAGTTACCGAATGATGTCGAAGCTATAGTCGGTCTTGGCAGGGATGTTGGTATTGGCGTCGATCGCTTCGAAGATGCGGTCGAGGATCCACACCAGCACATTCAATCCGCCCTGATAGCCCCACACCGGATAACGGTGCTTGTGATGGCGGTCGAAAATCGGGAAGCCGATACGGATCAGCGGGGTGCCGGTATCGCGTTCCAGATACTTGCCGTAGGTGTTGCCGATGAGGAAGTCGACCGGATCGGTGAACAGCAGGGAACGCATGTGCCAAAGGTCCTTGCCAGGATAGGCCTTGCAGTTCTTGCCGAACGGGGAAGAGTCGAACAGCGCCTGCATCTTCTTTTCCCAGGCCTTGCCGCCGTTGGTGGCCAACACATGGGTGGGCTCTGCACCGAGTTCCAGCAGGAATGCGGCCAGGCCATAGCACAGATCCGGGTCACCGTAGATGGCGAACTTCTGGCCGTGGATGTGAGCGGTGGAATCGGCGATGGCATCCACCAGGCGACCGCGTTCCTTTTCCAGCTCCGCCGGGATGGGCTTACCGGTCAGGCGCGCAACTTCCATCAGGAACTTGTCGGTCCCGGCCACGCCAATGGGATGGTTGAGCGCGACCACTTCCTGGCCATGTTCGGCGATGAACGGCAGGGTCTTTTCCGTGCAGTATTCCTGCATGGAAATGGTGGCCTTGGCATGCAGCGCGTTGGCCGCCTGCTCCAGGGTGGTGCCGCCGTCATACATGCGGAACTCGCCATCGGTCGGGGTATCCCACACATCGCTGTTGTCGCCGAGGATGGTGTAGTCGATGCCGAACAGGCTAAAGATGCGCTTGACTTCGCGCATGTTGCCCACGGTATAGCCGTCGAAACCGCCGATGAAGTTGATCGATTCGTTGGCCTTGCGCTCGAGGGCCGGCACCGTGCCCGCCTTGCCATCCCAGAAATGTTGGAAAATGCCTTTCATGACGTTGTCGTAGCCGGTGATGTGGCTGCCGACGAAGGCCGGGGTATGGGCAAACGGCACGTCAAAGTCCGCCGGAATGCTACCCTTTTCCTTGGAGGTCTTGATGAAGGCGTTGAGGTCATCGCCGATCACCTCCGCCATGCAGGTGGTGGAGACGGCGATCATCTTCGGCTTGTACATGTTGTAGGAATTGGCCAGGCCGTCGATCATGTTGTTCAGCCCGCCGAACACCGCAGCGTCCTCGGTCATGGAAGAGGAAACGCAAGAGGTGGGTTCCTTGAAATGACGGCTGAAGTGCGAGCGGTAGTAGGCCACGCAACCCTGCGAGCCGTGCACGAAGGGTAGAGTCCCCTCGAAACCGCAGGCGGCGAAAACCGCACCCAAGGGCTGACAGGCCTTGGCGGGATTGACTGTTAGGGCCTCGCGGGCGAAGTTCTTTTCCTTGTATTCCTCCGTCTTGGTCCATTCGCGGATTTCCGCGACTTTCTCGTCGGGAGGCATAAACTCGAATTCTTTCCGCTTATTTTCGAACAGCTCGACGTATTCCGGCTCGCGGAACAGGTTGAAGTGGTCGAGGACTTTTTCTGCATTTTGACTCATGGTTGAACTCCGATGTAGGGTGGTGGGTCAGCGCATTTCGGTGCAGTTACCCACCATGTTGGTTTCTGGTGGGTTACGCTTAGCTAACCCACCCTACATTAACTTTCGATCAGGCGGCTGCCTTCCAAGGCGTTTTGGCCAAGCCCCAGACCGGATTATTGATGGCCATATCCATATCCCGGGCGAAAATGGCAAAACCGTCATAACCGTGGTAGGGGCCCGAGTAATCCCAGGAGTGCATCTGACGGAACGGTACGCCCATCTTCTGGAACACGTACTTTTCCTTGATACCGGAACCGACCAGGTCGGGCTGGATCGCTTCGACGAATTTCTCGAATTCGAAGCCGGTCACATCGTCATAGATCAGCGTGCCGTCTTTGACGTAGTGAGTGGTGCGCTGGTAGTCGTCGTTATGACCGAACTCATAACCGGTGCCGACGATTTCCATGCCCAGATCCTCATAGGCGCCGATCACGTGACGGGGACGCAAGCCGCCCACGAACAGCATGACCTTCTTGCCTTCCAGACGCGGACGGTACTTGTCGATGACCGCCTGCATCAGAGGCTGATACTTGGCGATGACACGCTCCGCACCTTCCTTGATCTTGTCGTCGAAGTAGCCGGCGATGGTGCGCAGGGATTCGGCGATCTTGGTGGGCCCGAAGAAGTTGTACTCCACCCACGGCACACCGTACTTTTCTTCCAGGTGGCGGGAGATGTAATTCATGGAACGGTAGCAGTGCAGCACGTTGAGCTTGGCTTTCGGCGTGTTCTCCAGCTCGGCCAGGGAGCCGTCGCCGGACCACTGGGCGATCACGCGCAGACCCATCTCTTCCAACAGGATGCGGGAAGACCAGGCGTCGCCGCCGATGTTGTAATCACCGATGATGGCCACGTCATAGGGCGTAGTCTTGAACTCGGGGTGCTTGTCGCCGGCCTTGTCGAATACCCAGTCACGTACGGCATCGTTGGCGATGTGGTGACCCAGGGACTGGGACACGCCGCGGAAGCCTTCGCAGCGCACCGGCACGATGGTCTTGCCCTCATACTGCTTGGATTTCTTCTTTGAAACCGCTTCGATGTCGTCACCGATCAGGCCGATGGGGCATTCGGACTGTACAGTGATGCCGTGGTTCAGGGGGAACAGATCCTCGATCTCGTCGATGATCTTCTCCAGCTTCTTGTCGCCGCCGAAGACGATGTCCTTCTCCTGAAAGTCGGAGGTGAACTGCATGGTGACGAAGGTGTCGACGCCGGTGGTGCCGATGTAGTAGTTACGGCGCGACGCCCAGGAATACTGGCCGCAGCCGACCGGTCCATGGCTGATGTGGATCATGTCCTTGATGGGACCCCAGACCACGCCCTTTGAACCTGCGTAGGCGCAGCCACGGATGGTCATGACGCCGGGGATGGATTTGACGTTGGATTTGACCCCGCAGTCGGGTTTGCCGTCCTCGAAGGTGCCAAGGTGCTTGGTGCGCCGCTTGGCGGTCTTCTCGGGATAGACCTCGAGGACCTCTTTGATCAGGTCCTTGTTTCTCTGTTTGGTTTGCTCAACTGTGAGGCTCATGTTGACTCTCCGGATTCAGTTGCTAAATACATGGCATTCGAAGTTGGATGCAGGAACACGGGGTATGCCATCGGGTGGCTACCTACCTCGTGCTCCTGTCTCCAAAACTCCTTACGCCGCCAGCTCGGACGCGGTCTTGCCGACCTGCGACTCGTCGATCTGCTTCATGATGCCGTGCTCCATCAGCATGTCTTCGAGTTCGTCCATGGTGATGGGGGTCGGGATGATGCCGTTGCCGGAGTTGTTGTGGATCTTCTGGGCCAGCTGACGGTATTCGTCGGCCTGCTTGGACTCCGGCGCGTACTCCATGACCGTCATGCGGCGCAACTCCGCGTGCTGCACGATGTTGTCGCGCGGTACGAAGTGGATCAGCGTGGTGCCCAGCTTCTTGGCCAGCGCTTCTGCCAGTTCCAGTTCCTTGTCGGTCTGGCGCTCGTTGCAGACCAAGCCGCCCAGACGCACGCCACCGGAGTTGGCGTACTTCAGGATGCCCTTGGAAATGTTGTTGGCGGCATAGAGCGCCATCATCTCGCCGGACATGACGATGTAGATTTCCTGAGCCTTGTTCTCGCGGATGGGCATGGCGAATCCACCGCACACCACGTCGCCGAGTACGTCATAGGAAACGTAATCGATGTCCTCGTAGGCGCCTTCCTCTTCCAGGAAGTTGATGGAGGTGATCACACCGCGGCCTGCGCAACCGACGCCCGGCTCCGGACCACCGGACTCCACACAGCGGATGTCTTTGTAGCCCACCTTCATGACATCTTCCAGCTCCAGGTCCTCAACGCTGCCGGCATCGGCGGCGAGGCTCAAGATGGTGTCCTGGGCCTTGGCGTGCAGGATCAGACGGGTGGAGTCGGCTTTCGGGTCGCAACCGACGATCAGGATGCGCTGGCCCAGATCCGCCAAAGCGGCCAGGGTGTTCTGGGAGGTGGTGGACTTGCCGATGCCGCCCTTGCCGTAAAATGCGATTTGTCTCAACTTTGACATGGTGATACTCCGAAATTAAAGGGATGGTC
>DATIXD010000246.1:0-5920 GCA_035518875.1 Methylococcaceae bacterium
ACAACTCGCGCTGGGTGAATCCAACCTCAGCGGCAGCCTGGCGAATGGCGTCGGCCGCCTCGCCCAATTGCAGGGGCTCATCGCCGCAAATCAGGTAAGCCGGCACCAAACCCTTGCGCAGCGCGCCGGCCAGTTGGTCCATACGCAGTTTCACGTCTTTTTTTCCGGCGCCTTGCTGAGCGCGAAAACGGCACGGCGCAACAGCGCCTGAGCCGCTTCCTTCTCCAGCTCCTGCCTGATCAGCCCCTCTTCCTCGGCCTGACCCAGGGGAAGCGTCTGGTCGTTGAAGTAATCGCGCTTGGTTTCGATCTCCTGGCGCGGCAGCAAGACTTCGCCCTTCGGCGTTCGTACATCGTAAACCACACGGTAGGACAAGTCGTACAAGACCGAACGGCCGGCCCGGCTCAAGGCAAGATAGCGCCTGAAATGGCTCGCCTTGTAGATATGAATGACGCCTCCCGCCTGCCCCGCCTCCGGCACTACCTTGCCGCCGGCCAGCGACATGGCGTTGCCGAAAGTCCCCACGAATGAGTCGCCGGGGCCAAGCCCTTCCAGATAAAGCTTTTGCGCGATCCCCGGCCCGCTGCCACGTAGGTGGAAACCGCACGCGGCGAGTGACAGGCAAACCGCCGCGAGGATGGTAGGGAACAAGACTCTGCCCGCCGAAGGTCTTCGAATCATGATGACACCACGATGTTGACCAGTTTGCCGGGCACCACGACAACTTTCCTGACCGGCTTGTCCGCGATGAAGCGTCGGACGGTCTCATCCGCCAAAGCCGCCGCTTCAGCGGCCGCAGTGTCGGCTTTGACAGGCAGGGTAATCTTGCCCCTGAGTTTCCCGTTCACCTGCACCACCAGTTCGATGGTGTCGTGAACCAGTGCGGACGGATCCACTCGAGGCCAGGCCACGGTGGCCGCCATTTCGGCATGCCCCAGTTCTTGCCACAAGCGATGGCTGGCGTGCGGGATGATGGGCGCCAGCATCAGTACCACCAGCTCCAGCGCCTCCTGACGCACCGCCTTAGCCCGCTCGCTCCCGTCCTGGAATCGGGACAGCGCGTTGAGCAGTTCCATGTTGGCGGCGATGGCGGTGTTGAACGTATGGCGGCGACCCAGATCGTCCGTCACCTTGCGTAGGGTTTCATGGGCTTGTCGGCGGATCGCCTTGTGTTCCTCGGTTAGCGCGGCTTTGTCCAGGGTCGGCGCCGAGCCTTCGCTCACATGCTGGGCCACCTGCTTCCAAAGGCGTTTCAAAAACCGGTATGCGCCTTCTACGCCGCTGTCTGACCACTCTAAAGACTGTTCCGGCGGCGCTGCGAACATGATGAACAAACGCACCGTATCCGCACCGTAACGCTCAATCAATTCCTGGGGATCGACCGTATTCCCCTTGGACTTCGACATCTTGCTACCGTCCTTCAGCACCATGCCCTGGGTGAGCAAATTGGTGAACGGCTCGTCCGCAGCCACCAGCCCCTCATCCCGCAGCAGCTTGTTATAAAAGCGCGCATACAGCAGATGCAGGATGGCGTGCTCGATGCCACCGATGTACTGATCGACCGGCAGCCAGTACCTGGCCCGCTCGTCCAACATGACCGCATCATTGCAAGCGCTGGCGTAGCGGGCGAAATACCAGGATGACTCCATGAAAGTGTCGAAGGTGTCGGTTTCGCGCTTCGCCGGCTGGCCGCAGCGCGGACAATCGACGTGGACGAAAGAGTCCAGTTGCACCAGCGGCGAACCCGAAGCATCGAATTTGACGTCCCGCGGCAACAGAACGGGCAGTTGATCCTCCGGAACCGGCACGGTGCCGCAGCGCTCGCAATCAATCACCGGGATCGGCGCACCCCAATAGCGCTGGCGTGAAACGCCCCAGTCGCGCAGGCGGAAATTCACCTTCCGCCGGCCCCTGTCCACGGCCTCGAGCCGGTCGGCGATGGCTTCGAAAGCCTGCGCCGAACTCAGCCCGTCGAATTCCCCGGAGTTCTTCAAAACGCCTTTCTCGGTGTAGGCCGAGGCTTCCAAATCCGGTTCGCCGCCCTCCTTCGGGAAAATCACCGGTTTAATGGGCAAGCCATAGTGTTTGGCGAATTCCCAGTCACGCTGATCGTGCGCCGGCACCGACATCACCGCCCCGGTACCGTAACCCATCAGCACGAAGTTGGCGATCCAGATCGGCACGGCTTCGCCGGTCAAGGGATGGATCGCCTTGAAACCAGAATACACACCGCGCTTTTCCATGGTCTCCAGCGCCGCCTCCGAAGACTGGGTCTGCTTGCAGGTGTCGATGAAGGGCTGCAAGTCCGGGCGAATGGTAGCCGCCTTTTCGGCGAGCGGATGTTCGGCGGCGATGGCGAGGTAGGTTACCCCCATCAGCGTGTCGGGCCTCGTGGTGTAGACCCGAAGCGGCTCGGCCTGGCCTTCCACCGCGAACTCCAGCTCAACACCCAGCGAGCGACCGATCCAGTTCTGCTGCATCACCCGTACCTGTTCCGGCCAACCGGTCAGTGACTCGAGGGCGGACAGGAGTTCTTCGGCGTAGGCGGTGATCTTCATGAACCACTGGGGGATTTCCTTGCGCACCACCGGCGTGTCACAGCGCCAGCAGCAACCGTCGATCACTTGCTCGTTGGCTAGGACGGTCTGATCGTTGGGACACCAATTGACCGGCGAGGTCTTTTTATACACCAATCCCTTTTCCAAGAGCCGCAGGAAAAACCATTGTTCCCAGCGGTAATAATTCGGATCGCAGGTGGCGAGCTCGCGTTCCCAGTCATAGCCGAAGCCCAGCCGCTTGAGCTGATCGCGCATGTAGGCGATATTCTCGTAGGTCCAATCCGCCGGGTGTACGCCCTTCTGCATGGCGGCATTTTCCGCCGGCAGCCCAAAGGCGTCCCAACCCATCGGTTGCAACACATTCTTACCCTGCATCCTTTGGTAACGGCTGATCACGTCGCCGATGGTGTAATTGCGCACATGCCCCATGTGCAACCGCCCGCTAGGATAGGGAAACATCGACAGACAGTAATACTTTTCCCGCGCTGGATCCTCGACAGCCTTGAATACCCGCTGGTCTTGCCAGGCTTCTTGCGCTTCTTGCTCGATTGCTTGCGGCCGGTAAATATCTTCCATTCGTTCTAATTCGATCAATGCGGGAAAAAGGCGTTAGAATACAGGAGCCCGGCGCAAATCTAAAGCCGCCAGGCAAAGCGCGGGCGCGGCATCCGAAGCGTCAGGCGCGGCAACAAAGCTTGTATGCTTTGATCCACCACCAAAACCGATTCTTTAAAGAGGGCAGCATGCGCAGGGTGATCTTCAATCAAAAGGGCGGGGTCGGCAAGTCGACCATTACTTGTAATCTGGCCGCCATCAGCGCCATCGACGACAGGAAGACTCTGGTGATCGACCTCGATATCCAGGGCAATTCCACTCATTATCTGCTGGGCAAGAAAGTCACCGATCCCGACGTCACCCTGGCACAGTTCTACAAGGAAACCCTCAGCCTCAATCTGTTCGGCAAGCCGCAGAGTCAGAGCCTGGAAGGCTTCATCCACGAGACGCCCTACCCGAACCTTTACGTGATTCCCTCCCATCCGGACATGGAACCACTGCAAAGCCGGCTGGAGTCGCGCTACAAGATATTCAAGCTGCGCGAGGCGCTGGACACCCTGCACGGTTTCGAGCGCATTTACATGGACACGCCGCCGGTGCTCAACTTCTACAGCCGCTCCGGTCTGATCGCCGCCAAACACTGCCTCATCCCCTTCGACTGCGACGCCTTCTCTCGGGAAGCGCTTTACAACCTGCTCGCGACCATCGCCGAAATCAAGGCCGACCATAATACCGACCTGGATATCGAGGGCATCGTCGTCAATCAGTTCCAAGGCCGGGCCAACCTGCCGCTGCAGATGGTCAACGAACTGATCGCGGAAGGTCATCGGGTGTTGGGCAGCAAAATTTCTTCATCGGTGAAGGTCCGCGAATCCCACAGCGAATCCAAGCCCTTGATTCATTACGTCCCGGATCACAAACTGACCGAGGAATTCCTGGCGCTGCACGAGGAGCTGCATGCCCAGTAAAACGCCCGGGGGCGAGTTGCGCGGGGCCGGCAACGAGTTGAAGTCGGGGAGAGTTGGATTATAAAGAAGGGATTCCGGAAAATGGATGAGCCTTCCAGTAGGCGTTGTCGATCCGCTGGATATTGCTTGCCGCGGTATTCTTCTTGTCTTGGCAGACGTCAGCCGAAAAGGTTGCCGTACATGGTCGAAACGTGCTCCGGTAGCGATTCGAAAGTTCGAGCTAGGATCTCGGGCGTAACCGGAGCCTTTTCCGCCGCTTCGCGCTCGACCAGTGCCTGGCATTCCTCCAGACCCATGTCGTTATAGGCACGGTCGATGAGCTGGGTGGAAATCCTGATCAAACGGCTCTCCGGGCTGTGCTGTTCGGACGACAAGGGCGTCAACTGCTGCTGGATACAGTGTTCCATCAATTCGGGCAGGTTCCAGTGACGCATGAGCGCAGCCCCCAAGTCGGCAAAGGTAAATCCGAAGCCGCCGCGCTGTAGCTCAGCTTCGCGCGACCGGTCCCCGCCGGCTTCCAGCAGAATCGCCTGTGACCGTTCCGGCTCCTTGCAATAAAGGATTAGCGATCCGATATCGTGCAACAAACCGGCGACGAACAGCCGTTCCGGGTGGGTGACGTGCGTCTCCTCGGCGAGGATTCGCGCGGCCACACCCGCCAATACAGAGCGCCGCCAGAACTCTTCCATATCGACCAGATCCTGACGAATACGGGCGAACCTACGCACTGCGACGGTGGCCAACACGAGGTTGGCGAGATCGTTCATTCCGACTACCGCAACCGCTTGATGGATGTTATCGATCCTATCCCGCAGTCCGTAGCTGGCGCTGTTAGCGATCCGAAGAAGTCGCGCGGTCAATCCGACATCCTGCGACACCAGCCGTGCTATGTCGCGGGCGGAGCCGGTGGAAATCATCAGGTTGAGTTCCAGCACGATGCTTGGCAGCGAAAAGAGCCGCACGTCACTTTCTAATAGGTCTTCGGGTACCATTTCGCCTCATCTCCAATAGCTGGCCATTAACTAATTAACTAGCATAGACGCTTTTACCCCATGTCACGCGCAGGGGAAGTCGGTTAGCCGTTAGTGTTATTTTCCCCAGGAGATAGTCTGACGAGCCACGGGCATGCTTTACCCTCTGGCAAGACTTTGTTAGCTTAGGCGCTCGACCACTCTCGATTTCTTTCGTCCAACCGACAGCCGAGATGAAAAAATCTCGATTCTTCTCGGCGCGCTCCTGATTTCATCCCATCTGTCGGCCGAGGAGGCCGCGGTTGCGCCCTCACCCAACGGCATCACCATCCCGGACAGCTACCAGAACTGGCGCCTGATCGGAGTATCCCAACGCCCGGAAAGCCAAACCCTGCGCGCCATCCTGGGCAATGGCATCGCCATCGACGCGGCCAGGCAAGGCAAAACCAATCCCTGGCCCGAGGGAACCATTCCGGCCAAACTGCACTGGAAGCAGAAAAACAGCGATACCTTCCCCACCGCAATCGTTCCGGGCGAATTCGTTCATGCCGAGTTTATGATCGAGGATTCGGAAAAATATGCCGCCACCGGAGGCTGGGGCATCGCGCGGTGGTTGGGAGACCGCCAGCAGCCTTACGTAAAAGACGCCGCCTTCGTGCAGGAGTGCATAGGTTGTCACACCAAAGTGCGAAGCCAGGATTTCGTGTTCACCGCGCCGGTCAAGCTGCCCTGACAACCCGCGGAGAACCGGAGAATCATGAACCGGCCGGCAGCGCCTTCTGGCTGTTCAAGGTTTGCATGAAGTCGTTGGCGCGGGCGATGGAGCGCTCCATCGCAGTGATCAGGCCGGCGACGCCGATGGTCATGG
>DATIXD010000247.1:0-8569 GCA_035518875.1 Methylococcaceae bacterium
GGTTCTCAAATAAGCAGCCTCACGCCCGTCGCCCGGAGTCCGCATTTCGTGGCGACATTTTTATCGACCCTGCCGGGAAGAGCTATTCCCGGTACGGGAAGTCTCCTTCCGGTTCCACCTGGAGACTGATATGACGACTCAAATTGAGAAACGACCGATCTATTTGGCCGTGGTTATGGAAGGCGGACTGGTTCAGTCCATCGTGTCCAATACTGCGATTCAAGACCTGGATGTCCTGGTGATCGATTACGACACGTACGACTCGACGTCCAGGGATCTCGTATCCGTGCCCCAAGCGGACGGCAGTTCTGCGAAGGCGTGGTCCAGCTTCTACGCCATCGAAGCAGCCACCATCGACCTCGCGGCCGTGGTTCACCAATTGACGGAAGCGCAGGAGGCACAACCATGAACTTCCTTTATGGAGTGCTCGTGATCGCAATCGCGATTTTTGCGTTGAAGACCGTGATGAAAACTGCTGCTGTCTTGTGGCGCTGGGTTGGACTTCTCAATCGGATAGGCTGGCGACGGCGCGGAATGTGGGACCGGTCCATCACCATCCGTACTGAGAAACGAGCGCTCCATCCCGGGTACGCCGTGCCAGATTGGCAAGCGCTATCGCGAGAGTTGCGCCAGGCGATCCTGGCCCGAGGCGTCCGCGCCTCCAGTCAGGCCCGAAAGCTTGATCAGCTCGATGAGGCCATCGAAATCGCGAAGAGGGAGATCGAACTGGCTCGGTTGAGGGCGGAGAAATCCCAACTCAAAGTGCGGCACAAAGCCGTTCGTTCCACCGCGCAATGCGATCGCAAACGGCATGGAGCCACCCAGTCTGTTGTGCCCATCGCGCAACTCAAAGCCATGCGGGAGGCGACGCGCCCAGGCCAGTCCATACAGCCGACGGCGTCTCCGACTTCTCCAATGCACCACTGAGAATCGCAGGAACCGGACCCGGATGAGAGGTGACATTCCGCAGCCTCGGAGCCGATCCGGTCTCTGTGCTCTATGTAAGCTGACCGCGTAGCCCAGGGCTATCGGTTCTCGTTACCCCGGAAAGGGCAACCTCCCTTTCCGGGGCAGGTCTGCCCCGACCCTTCGTTTCTTCAGGACAGAACATGACAACCTTATATGTGAAAGACGTTTTCGGAGACTATGCGCCGGCTGAACTCGAGTTGGTCATCGCCGAGGCCAAACGGCGCATCGCCGTGAAGTGTCGGCGCGGTGCCTCGCTGACCTCACCGAATGCGGCGAGGGAGGTTATCCAGCTGAAAATCGCCGAATATGAGCACGAGGTATTCCTATGCTTGCTCTTGGACAGCCAGCATAGGGTCCTTGAATTAGCAGAGTTGTTTCGCGGTACGATCGATGGTGCCAGCGTGTATCCCAGGGAGGTCGTCAAGAAAGCCTTGGCAGTGAACGCTGCCGCCGTGATATTTGCGCATAATCATCCCTCGGGCCTGGCCCAGCCAAGCGAGGCCGACAAAGCGGTTACCCATCGGCTCAAGATGGCGTTGAACGTGGTGGACATCCGTGTACCGGACCACTTCATCGTTGGCGCCGAGGAAGTCTACTCGTTCGCCGAGCATGGCCTCCTGTAAATCCATATCGAATGCCCCGTAGTTTGCAAGAACTACGGGGTTCTCACACTGAATAAAGATATGGTAAAGATTTGGCCGAAAAGAAACGTGCGAAGTGATTTTGTGGACACTATAATTGCTAGATGATCTAGCCAGGAGAAAGATCATGTCTTGGCAATTGCAAGAGGCGAAAAACAAGCTCAGCAAAGTCATTCACGACGCACGAACATCCGGCCCGCAGTCCATTACGGTACGCGGCAAGGAAACCGCCGTCGTACTCTCGGCGGAGGACTATCAGAAACTGACCCCACGGCAGGGGTCGTTGATCGGCTTTTTCCAGGAATCTCCCTGGGCCGACGTCGAACTCGACCTGACGCGTTCAAAGGATACCGGTCGGGACATCGAGCTATGAGCTATTTGCTCGATACCTGTGTCTTATCAGAGTTGCGCAAGCCGGCACCAAACCCTAACGTGACCACTTGGATCGAACGGGTCGATGAGTCCCATCTGTACTTGAGCGTGATCGCTCTGGGGGAAATTCAGAAGGGCATCGCCAAGTTGGAAGACTCGAAGAAGAAACACGCACTGCAGCTCTGGCTCGAACAGGATCTCCAGGAGCGATTTGCCGGTGGATTCTGCTGGTAGATTCCAGCGTTGCATTGCAGTGCGGGGTCCTAAAGGGTTCGTCCGCTCGATCCGGAAACCCCATGCCAGTCATAGACAGTCTGATCGCAGCGACGGCAATCTGTCACAGCCTCATATTAGTGACACGGAATACGGGGGATTTTGAACGGGTACCGGACGGTTAGTAAATCCGTGGCTCAACTGTTAATTGAATTGGCGTGAGGAAGGCGAGCTTTCCCGCCTTTTTCTATTTGCTCGCCGTAGGAGATCTGTAGGATCGCCACGTGCAAGGATACGCAAGGATGAGCATATTGCAGCGTAATGGGGCGTATCAAAAGTGTTATATAACAATTACTTGGGTTTTAATTGCGGCATTCATAATGCTGGTGTCGGTGGTTCGAGTCCACCCGTAGCTACCACTCAATTCGGAGCCTTACGTGAAAGCGTAGGGCTTTTTTGTTGTTCGCAGGCGCCTGCTCGCTGCAGTTTGACGACAGCTTCTTAGAATCGATGTCCACGGAATCCGTTATCCCGAAGGAAATGCCTTCCCTTGCCGATCGGATGCGGGGGGCCATCTGGGGGCAGTTCGTCGGGGATGCGGCATGCCTCGGCAGCCACTGGATATACGACCTGGCGGATTTGGCGCAGCGCTATCCGGTAGGACTCAAGGGATTCGAGCCGCCTCCTGCCGGGCACTACCACAGCGGCAAGGCGCCAGGCGACCAGACCCATTACGGTGATGCCGCGCTGCTCCTGCTCGAGTCGGTGGCGGAAGTGGGTCGTTTCGATGCGGCCGACTTTGGCCGTCGGTTTGTCGCACTGACGGATTCGCCGGCCTATACCGGTTACCGAGATCACGCCACCAAGAACACATTGGCCAACTACCGGTCGTTCCGTGATGCGCACCCCGGCGTTCAATTCGACTTCCAGCAGGGGGCCAACGACGATCAGCCCGCCACGGCGACTCGTCTCGCTCCGGTCATCGTGGCCCATTTTCGAGATGAAGGCCTCTCGCAGATCGTGACGGCGGCCACACGAGTTTGCCAGAACAGTGAACGGGCCATCGCTTATATGCATTGCCATGCTCTAGTACTGTCGGGGTTGCTTGATGGGAGGGACCTTCCCGCGGCGTTCGAAACCGCTGCGGAGGGCTGTAAGGCAGAGGGCGAATTCGGTGCGGAAGTCTGCCGGAACGTCCGCGAGGCCCTGGCGGCGAAGTCTCTCCCCGTGGTCGAGGCGACGTTTGGCTTCGGCCAGTCCTGCCCGCTCGCCAGCAGCTTCCCGTCCGCGGTGCAGGCGGCTTTGGCAAATTCCGACGACTTTGTCGCTGCCATCCTGGCGACGGCCCGGGCCGGCGGCGACAATGCCGCACGTGCCGCCCTGATGGGCGCCTGGTTAGGCGCTTGGCTTGGCATTCGGGGCGTCCCTGCCGGCTGGCGGGAGCGGTTGACTGCGCGGGCCGCCATTTCGCGGGCTGTTGAGGCCATCGTCGCCCGAATGGCATCGTCGGCATAGCCGCTGGCGGTTATCCGAATTCCAGATAATGCCGCGCGGGACCTCGTTCCCCGGCGAGATGCGCCCTGCTCTGGTAAGATTGTAAAGCGGATGAATAATCGTGAGGGGTCGTATTCAGTGGCAAGAGAAGCTGCAGCCAAACAGCCAGGCAAGCGCACGGATAAACCGAAGAAGAAGCGGACGCCGCCGCAACAGCCTGCCGCAACTGCCGCAGTTAGGGTGAGCCCGCCCACCAGCAGTAGGCGGCGGCGAGCGATCATCTTGGGTACCGAGGTCGCCGCGCTTTTAACTGCCGGGCTGATTGCAACCATTGCGGTTTTGGGGCGCTCGGGGAATTGGTTTGCGGGCACCGGCTTTTGGTCCAACCTGTTGCCGTTTGCCGGAACCGTTCTCGCACTTGCCCTTGTCACCGCGGTTTTCCTGCGCCTGTGGCTGCCGATTCGTTGCCGGCTAATGAACAGGGCGGCGGTCCTGCCTGCAAGCCTGGCGATGTTGATCGCCGCCGGCGCAGGCTGGTACGCAGCCCAGGATGAGTTCGACCGCGAACTGGGAAACCTTCGTACCTTGGTCGGCGGCACGGAAGAAGCCGAGCGCAGCACCCTCGCGCATCAGGTGTTTGCTTCCTACCGGCGCTGCGATTTGACGCAGATGCAGCGCATCATCGAGCGCGCCCGGGTCTACGAGTCGACGATCCAGGAAGCGGCGGAGGTGTACGGGATCGATGCCGAAGTCCTGGTGGGGGTCGGCGCCGCGGAGTCGTCATTCTATCCGCGCGACAGCAAGGACGGCGGCCGTGGGCTTTTCCAAATTACCGCGCCGCCGAAAGTCGCCGTCGAGCTGGTCAAGAAACGCCTGGCCCTCAACGAGCTGGACCTGCTCAACCAAAGGCACAATACGCTCATCGCTGCAGCCACCTTGCATCAGTACCTCACCGAGATGCGCGGCGACTTGTTTCTCGGCCTGCTGGCCTACAACATCGGACCCAAGAATGGTGGTCTGCGATCGATCATGCAGCAATACGGCGCCCGTGACTTCGTGACCATACAGCCATACCTACAGAATCTGCCGCGCGATTATCCCATTCGGGTGTTGACAGCCGCCTTAGCTTACCGGCTCTGGCGCCTCGAAGGGAAGCTTCCGCGCTACGAAGAAGGCAGCAACGCCATGCACATCCAAAGCATCGGCATTCCCGGCCTGCAGGTCGAGTTGACAACCGTTCCATCATCCCGGAGCCACGAAGGTGCAGATCAAGCCGCCTGACTGAGTGACCATCCGCAACCCTGGTTTGCCTCCAGTATTTCGTATATCGGCCGCTAACGATGCTGCGGAAGAAGATAATTTTTTCAGCGAGGTGCGCGCCATGTTGCTAGGTCCACTTTCTAATACCGGGTTAACGGCCATTCAACGAGGATTGAATCGGGTCGATCAGGCTTCGGATCAGATCGCCAAGGCCTCCATGAGCCCTGATGTGGAAGGCCGTCCAACTGACCTGATCAAACCAATCGTCGAATTGAGCAAGGCCGATTTGGAAACGCAGGCGGCGGTAAAGCTGTTGCAGGCAGAAGATGAGACGATCGAAAGATTGCTCGACGTGAAGGCTTGAATCGAGGGCTTAAGACAAATTCTTGGTATGAATGTCAGAACAAACGTACAGAAAAATCCGCAACAATCACTGTCGCGGCCGTTGAATAATTGGTTGTTCCCGTCTAATTTTGAAAAGCCCTTGGCGACAAGGTTTCGATAACTTGGAGATAGAGATGAGAAAAATCAAAAGTATTGCTTTTGCATTGGTTTTTGGTCTTTCCGCGTTTGGGGCTCTGGCTGAGCCGGTCGATGTGAATACGGCGACCGCCGAGCAGATCGCCGCAGCGATGGCAGGGGTCGGCAAGGCGAAGGCCGACGCCATCGTTCAGGATCGCGACAAGAACGGGAAATTCAAGAGCATCGACGAGCTGACTCGAGTGAAGGGAATCAAGACGGCGACTATCTCGAAAAATCGAGACAACATCACGGTAAAATAAGCCAATCGTGGGCGATAGTCCCTTCAGGCTCCTTCGGGAGCCTGTTCTTTTTCGGACGTCGCCCGAACGGGTAACTTACGCCCTGCCAGAAACAAGGCTAAGATACGAGAGACAATTTTGGAGACGAGATTATCAATGAATGCGAACATTGTATGGCATCAAGCCGTGGTAACGCGAGAAAAGCGCGAGCGGCAGGGCGGACACAAGAGTTTTATCTTGTGGTTTACCGGCTTGTCTGGCGCGGGCAAATCGACCTTGGCTCATCGGGTGGAAGAGATTTTATTTGAGCGCGGTTGCAGGACCTATGTGTTCGATGGCGATAATGTCAGGCATGGTCTTTGCTCCGACCTCGGTTTTGGCGCGGACGATCGGCGGGAAAACATTCGCCGAATTGGCGAGATGAGCAAGCTTTTCATCGATGCGGGCGTGATTGCTTTGACCGCTTTCATTTCCCCGTTTCGCCGGGATCGCGATCTGGTCAGATCCCTGGTAGGCGGTGGGGATTTCATCGAGATTTACTGCAACGCGTCCCTGAGCGTTTGCGAGCAGCGTGACATAAAAGGCTTGTACAAACGTGCGCGGAGTGGAGAGATTCCGGACTTTACCGGTATCTCCTCTCCCTACGAAGCGCCGGAAAATCCGGAGCTGACCGTTTTCACTGGGGAGGAGAACCTGGAGAATTGCGCGAAGGCAGTTATAGAATATCTTGAAAAACAGGGAAAAATCCGTTCCCGAATCAGTACTCGTGATCTGTTTAAGGTAAGAGAAGCATGAAGAAAGTTGTAAAAAAAGCCGTATTTCCCGTCGCAGGTTTGGGTACGCGATTCTTGCCCGCGACCAAGGCTAGTCCTAAGGAAATGTTGCCCGTCGTCGATAAGCCGCTGATCCAGTATGCCGTCGAGGAAGCGGTGGCCGCCGGCATCGAGGTCATGGTGTTCATCACCGGCCGCAGCAAACGGGCCATCTCGGACCATTTCGACAAGGCCTATGAGTTAGAGAATGAGCTCGCGCTACGCGGCAAAGCGGAAACGCTGAAGATCGTGCAGAACATCGTGCCGCCCCATGTCACCTGCGTCCACATCCGACAAGCGGAGGCGCTGGGCTTGGGCCACGCGGTCAGTCGCGCCAAAGCGGTCATCGGTGACGAGCCTTTCGCCGTGCTGCTGGCCGACGACTTGATCGACGACGATGGCAAGGGCTGTTTGAGCCAGATGACCAAAGCGTTTGAGGAATGGCAATGCTCCCTGCTCGGCGTGGAGCGCATCGACCCCACCGAGACCCAGAGCTACGGTATCGTCAGATCCAATTCGATCGGCGACGCCTTGGGACGGGTCGAGGAAATCGTGGAAAAGCCGAAGCCGGAAAATGCGCCTTCGAATCTGGCCGTGGTCGGACGCTACATCCTGACACCGGCGATTTTCGACAAGCTGGACAAGGTCGCCAAGGGCGCGGGTGGAGAGATTCAGCTGACCGACGCCATCGCCATGCTGCTCGCGGACGAACCCGTGTTGTCGTATGAGTTCCACGGCAAGCGCTACGATTGCGGGTCGAAGCTGGGCTATTTGATCGCCACGGTCGAGCAGGGCCTGAAACACCCCGAATTGAAGGAAGAGTTCAAGGCGTATCTGAACGGTCTAGTACTCGATTAGGCGATCCATTCAGGGTGGGCTCGGCCCACCTTAGCTTGGGAGGCCGGGCAGGGGATTATGTTCCCGCCCGGCTTTGCTTTTATTGGGAAAGTCCTTTTTTCAGCCGTTCCATGGCTTTTTCGAGATTGCTCATGCTGGTGGCGATGGACAGCCGGACATGGCCGGGGCAGCCGAATGCCGAGCCCGGCACCACCGCGACGCCGACCTGTTCGATCAACCGTTCCGACAAGGCCACATCGTCTGCGATCCCCATTCTTTCGATGACTGGTTGCACATTTGGAAGCACATAGAAAGTGCCGTCCGTCTCCAGGCAGGAAACACCGGCCATCCCGTTCAATTCGCGCACGACGAAATCGTGCCGCTCCTTGAACGCGCGAACCATGTCTTTAATGAAACCCTGATCGCCGTTCAGCCCGGCTTCCGCTGCGACCTGCGAGATCGAGGTCGGATTGGACGTGCTCTGGGACTGGATGTTGGTCATAGCATCGATCAGCTTGGCGGGACCTGCGGCGTAACCGATGCGCCAGCCGGTCATCGAGTAAGCCTTGGAAACGCCGTTCAGCACCATGGTGCGCTCATAGAATTCCGGGCATGCGTTCAAGATGTTGCAGAAGCTTCCTTCCTTCCACACGATGTGCTCGTACATGTCGTCGGTGGCGATGACAACGTCCGGGTAGCTCTTGAGAACTGCGCCCAGCGCCTTGAGTTCGGCCATGCTGTAGGCGATGCCGGTCGGGTTGGAAGGGCTATTGATCACGAACAGTTTGGTCTTCGGCGTCAGGGTTGCGCGCAGTTGCTCCGGCGTGATCTTGAAGCGCTGGCTCTGCGGTGCGGAGACGATGACCGGCGTCGCGCCCGCCAGCAGCACCATGTCGGGATAGGAAACCCAGTACGGCGCGGGGATGATGACCTCGTCGCCCGGATTCAGTAGCGCCTGCGCCAGGTTGTAGAAGCTCTGCTTGCCGCCGCAGGAAACCAGCACCTGCTTGGTTTCGTAGTCGAATCCGTTTTCCCGCTTGAATTTCGCTACAATGGCCTTTTTCAGACTGGGCGTGCCGTCCACCGCCGTGTACTTGGTGAAACCGTCATTGATGGCCTTGATGGCGGCCTGTTTGATGTGTTCCGGCGTGTCGAAATCGGGTTCGCCCGCGCCCAAGCCCACGATATCCTTGCCGGCGGCCCGCATCGC
>DATIXD010000248.1:0-10414 GCA_035518875.1 Methylococcaceae bacterium
GAGGCCGCGGTAACCGCCCTGCAGTGCCTCGATCTGCAACTCGCCCGCCTGATTCCTGTCATCCTTGATGCCCAAGGCACCTTGATGATCACGGCCGATCACGGCAATGCCGACGAGATGTATGAACTCGACAAAAAAGGCAATGTGAAGAAAGACGCCGAGGGGCGCACCAAGGCCAAGACCTCCCACACACTCAACCCGGTCCCGTTTGTGCTCGTTTCGGCGGAGGCGAATCCGGGTTACCGGCTGCGGCAGGATCTGGCCACGCCCGGTTTGTCCAACGTGGCCGCGACGATTCTGAACCTGCTCGGTTTCGAAGCCCCAGCCGATTACGATCCCAGTCTCATCGAACCTGACTGAGCAGGTGACCTCCTCGCTAGTGCGTTAATCCTCTTTTCCTCTGTTGACTACCTTAAAAATGCTGCAAACTGAGGACTGGTGGGGGCTTGGAGCAGAAGAGGAGGCTCACCCAATGGGTGAATTGGAATTTGAGCAAAAAGCGTTGGTAAAAGCGGTCGATCAGGCGCTTCTCGACCAGGTTCGAGAAGGGATCGAGTTGCGTCTTACCACACCCGGTGGCCGGTTTCACGTCCGCTGGGACGAAGGCGGTAGCGCTACCGCCTTGGGGCAGTTGGCCTTCTTCGCGGAGTTTTTGGAGGTTTTATTGACCCCTCCCGCGGTCAGCTCCCGGTACATCTCCCCCAGCGAGGCGTTCTTGCCGCCCACCAGGGGCACGTCGTCGATGCTTAACTGAGAGAACCAGCGGATAAATCGTGTCGTTTTTTTCTCTGTCATGGAAGCCTCCGTTACGTATCTTTCGTTGGTATTCCTGGTGGCGGTATCAGCCGCGTCTCCTGGGGCGAGTGAATTTCCATTATGCTAACGGTCATGTTCCCGATAGAGCAAACTGCCATCGTTTTGTTGAAAAAAGTTTCAGGCAGTGAGCGAACAGGCTTCGCGAATTGACCCAGCCGATACCTTCATCGAGTTGCTTTTTTAGCTGCGCAACTTTGGTTTCCAGAGGCACTTCCTTTTCGCCTTAGTCGGTTCCCTCCTGAGTGACGAAAGCCTCGATAACGCCGCGCAGGGCCTCGGGACTCAGAAGGTGATGGGGAATAATCATGTCGGGGTAAGCCTGCCGGTCGCTAAACCAACTCCACGGTCATATTGAAGGCGGGTGTTCTCGTATTCGCCTTCGTCTCAATGCTCGATTTCCAATGGCTCTTGGACCATATCCCAGACCATTTCACTGTAGATGATCTCGAACCATTCCCGGAACAGCTTGAGCGTTCGCCTTTTCGGCCATAGCTCTTGATCGGTGAGCTAATCCCTTAGCGTGCTCGAAAAAGACGCGCCAACGCTTCCACCCACTGAATAGCCTCTTCTGTTGCCCCAATCACGGAATCGTCAGGGATCAGGAACGCATCGCTGTCCTTTTGGAACTCGGCCAAGGTGAGCGATTCATTCGGTTTCGAATCGGCTTCCATCAGCCAGTTGAGGAAGGGTTGCTTTGGCAACGCATGACCACCTGGCTGCGATTCAGAGTGAAGCGAGGGGAATCGGACAGGTTCAAAGCTTCGAAGGACCTTGGTTTCATCAAGGTTGAACGATGGAACGACAAACTTTTATATACTTACGGGGTCTGGGCCACCACATCGAGGGTCCAGAGTGGTACGCGCCACATAGGCTATTTTGCCCCGAGGAACCGCCACAATGCAGGCACTACAGGCTTGGCGAAAAAAACGGAACACCACGAAATCGGCCCTTAGCCGTTTGTCATATGAGCCGAAAAGACGCCTCTCTCATCTTGTCGCCACGACCACGCTCTGGCTGGTTGCACGCCACATTGGCGGCCATTTGGGGAAAGGGCTTCGCGCCTTGGCCAACGCCTATGCTCCGCCTGCGGCCACACCGAAAGCATTATCCTTCAAGCTGCGATCGATTCGAAGGCTGTGGGGATCAACTCTGACCATCGGTATTCGGTTGAAGTGGTGAGCCAGCCACCGCGTCATTTCCGGGTAAATCGGATTTTTCGTCGGCCAAAGAAAATAGTTGCGCTTTAGCCATTCAGGCGACATTTCCCTAACGGAATAGCGTCTGCCACGCATGTTATCCCCTTAACACCTTACAAAGGTATTTGGAGAACCATCCCGCATGTTTTTCAAGAACGCCATCGCCTGTCGTTTCAGCCAACCCGTGACTCTCACCCCTGATGAACTCGAAGCCAAACTGGCGACGCTGCCATTCCGCCATTGTGGGCAGCTTGAACAAATGACGGTGGGCTTCACGCCACCCTTAGGGCGTCATTCCGAGCAACTGGTCCACACCAACAAAGGCCGCTTGATGATCTGTGCCACCCGAGAAGATCGCATACTCCCTTCCTCGGTGGTGAATGAACGGCTTGCGGAAATAGTTGAAGGTATTGAGGTATCCGGGAATCGGAAGGTTGGCCGCAAGGAAAAGAAGGAAATTCAGGAGAAAGTGGTACTGGAATTGCTACCCCGAGCCTTTGCCAAATCGTCTTCCACCTATGCCTACATCGATACTCGCAAAGGTTGGTTGATTGTCGATGCATCCAGCGCGAATAAGGCCGAAGAGGTTGTCAGTCTGATCCGCAAAGCGGTGGAATCCCTACCGGTGGCTCGACCGGTCACTGCAGTTGCGCCGGCCTTCGCGATGACACAGTGGATCGCCAACCAGGAATCGCCAGAACATTTTGTCGTTGGCGAGGAATGCAGTTTCGTCGATCCCAAGAACGGCGCGTTAGTCCGTTGCAAAGGCAAAGACCTTGGTTCCGCCGAAGTGCGCAACCACATCGAAACTGGGATGCAGGTTTCTCCGTTAGCGCTGACCTGGGAAGATAGAATCAGTTTTTCATTGGATGCCAGCTTAGCTATCCGCAAAATAAAGTACCTTGAGGGTGTGATGGAGGCTGCCGCCGAAATTGATGCGGAGGATATAGCTCAACGCTTCGATGCGGATTTCCACATTATGGCCGCTGAACTGGCCGGGCTTCTCGACAATCTGATCGAAGCCTTCGGTGGTGAGAAAAACGAGCAGTGATTCTTAGCCCGGATTATTCATAAAAAGGGGCGATCCTTGTTTAAGTCATTGATATAATAACTATTAGTCCAATAGCACTGCGGAAGAAGCTAAACGAGGTCGCCCATGCATTATGCTACTCAACTCTCCCTCCGCTTTCCTCCCGTCGAAGGCCTCACGGTCCGTGGGGCGTTCGACGGCGGCGCCCTGTCATCGGACTTCGGCCCCCTGTTGCTGCGCGGCATTGACCGACAAATCGGACTGACGGAGCGCTTGGCGAACGCTTTCCGGGACCTTCGTCACCCCTCCTACATCGATCATCCGATCCGGGCGCTGTTTGCCCAGCGTACCTATCAGGTCGCCTGTGCCTATGAGGATGGCAACGACGCCAATGCCTTGCGCACCGATCCGCTGTTCAAGCTCGGCCTGGAACGTAAGCCACTGGATGAGGCGACCGACCTGGCCAGCGCACCGACCTTTTCCCGCTTGGAAAATGCCGCCACGCCCCAGGATATCTACCGGATGGCCCAGGCTTTCGTGGACCAGTTCATCGCCAGTTACGCCCAACCGCCCGCGGTGATGGTGCTGGACATGGATCACTCCGAAGACGCTGCCCATGGGCAACAGGAGCAACTCTTTTACAATCATCACTACGGCAGTTACTGCTATCTGCCTTTGTTCATCTTCGAAGGCCTCTCGGGCAAACTGATCACCGCCGCTTTGCGTCCCGGCAAACGCCCGACCGGCGCGCAGAACGCCGCGATCCTCAAGCGGGTGCTGAGACGCCTGCGCGCCGCCTGGCCGAAAACCCACCTCATCCTGCGTGGCGACGGCCATTTCGACAACCCCGAGTTGATGCAACTGGCGCTGGATACGCCCAACACCGACTTCATCTTCGGCCTGGCCGGCAACGCCGTCCTCTCGCCCTTGGCCAGGCCATTGCTGGCGCAGACCCGCCAACTGCACGCCACGCACTGCCAACTGGCGCAGCGGAATCACCAGGCAGAGCCGTCCGCCACGCGCACCTACCACGACCTGGACTACCGCGCGAAGACTTGGCCGAAAGCGTTCCGCGTCGTCCTCAAGGCGGAAGTCATGGCGCTGGGCGACAATCCCCGCTTCGTCGTCACTACACTGGACCTACCCAGTCCCGAGAGCCTCTGCCGGGACCTCTATTGTGCCCGCGGCCAGGATGAAAACTGGATCAAGATGATCAAGAACGATCTGGCCAGTGACCGCACTTCCGATCACCGCTTCCTGGCCAATCACCTGCGCCTGTTCCTCTCTTGCGCCGCTTATGTGCTCCACCATGGGCTGAGAACCGAAGTCCTGGTCCATACCGAACTCGCCCAAGCCCAGCCGGCCACGGTGATTCTGAAACTGTTCAAAATCGCCGTGCGCGTCGTGCAGTATAAAGACCGCATCAAATTGCACCTGCCCAGTAGTTGCCCAGTCAAGCACTTGCTGCACCGCGTCACCGAAATCCTGTTCCAGGCCCGCGAACCGGTCTGGAACACTTCCTAACCTCCGACTTCGCTCCCTCGCCGCCACCGCTGCAGGTCCCGCGACTCCCTGGGAAGGCCCCCGCTCGCCTAGCGCTCCAAATTTCGCCACGCTGCCCACCTCCCGCACCCTTTCGACCCGCAAGAAACCGCTCCCGACGACTCCTTCAGGGCCCCGCGAAGGCCTCCGTCAGGCCGCCACATACGAAATAGACCAGTCGTCTTGCTCTAACAGCCCAGTTTATGAAACATTTGGGTTAGCTGCCGTCTGAAAACTAGCGCTGGAGTGGGCAGTTTGGGAGGCCGCGGCATGAACAACAAACTGATCAGTTTCAGCCAAACGGGAAAACCGGCCTTGACCAAAAGCGCTGATGGCAGCGTGACCATCTCGATCCCGATCTCAATCAAGCGCCGCAGCGGGCGGACGATCATGAGGTCACCGGGTGGCGTGGCGGTCAATCCGAACCGAGTGGATCAGGACAACACGCCCCTGCAACTCGCCTTGGCTCGTGGTCACCGGTGGCTCCGGATGTTGGAAGATGGCAAGGTGCATTGTTGCGAGAGATCGCCGAGAAGGAAAAGGTCGACAATAGCTACGTGTCGCGGATGGTGAACTTGACACTGTTGGCCCCGGATATTGTCGCTGCGATTCTGAATGACCAGTTGCCGGAAGGCATCTCACTCTTCGATCTGGCAGTCGATGTGCCAGCGGGGTGGGGGAGCAGCGAAGGTGGTTAGCCATGATTGCGTTGCATTAAACCGCGTTGTCTTGGCGTATCCCTTTTTGGTACCGTCCTATTGCAGCTTGTCCCAAGGACCGCTGCGCCTAACGGCGTTCCGGGCGTCACACGGCCGACAGCCTCTACTGACGGTGATTGGTTTCCCGAATCATTATCTCATCCTTTCGCAATAGGTTCCTTTAGGGCGCTAGCATTACGTTGGGCGAGATGATCGATCAGCTGGTCTAGGCTACCGCGGGCAACTTCGTTCATGAAACTGGTACGGTAGTTTTGCAGCAGAAAGCCGCTCGTACAGGCTTACCCCGAATTCAATGTTTTCGAAAACGGGCATCGTCAGAGCCCTCGAATCCCTGGTGTTGAGCCTTTGTGACCCCATGTGGCCGAGCCAGCATCTGCTGAACGACGGGTTTTCACGGATCAATCTCCCCGAACAGTGAAATGTTCATCCAGCGCCTTGAGTTTCTCCATGATGCCGGTGTACTCCAGCTCCGCCATCGGCAGCATGGCCGCGCCGAAAAAGCCCTGGCGGCGCATTTCCTGCGCCTTGTCGGCCACGCGGTCACGCACCGAGTTCCAGAACGGATGGGCGAAGGCGTCCCAGGCCTCCGTCAGTTTACCGTTGTGTTCGGCGAAAGCGGCGCAGCTCACCAAAGATGGGCCGTCGAAATAACTGGTGCCGGTGTTGAACGGCACCGGCATCAGCGGCATCTGATGGGAGCCTCTCATGCAACCGGCGACGAAATGGCCAAGCGAATAGGGGGCGAGCACCTCACCGGTGGCGGGAAAGTTCATTTGCACCCGCACCAACATGACCGGATCGTCCTTGCCGGTGTATTTGCCCGCAATGTTGTGCAGACGAGAGGTGGCGACGGCCACGGCCTGCTCGCCGGTGGCACGCGACCAGATGGACTCCACCACATAACGTTCCGGGTCGCGCAGCAAGGCGGCAATGTCGTAGATCTGCTCCGGGGCGTTCAGCTCGATGACGCGGTCACCCTCGGTGTAGTTGACATCCATGATGACGAACCTGAATCCCTTGGACA
This sequence comes from Methylococcaceae bacterium, assembly GCA_035518875.1. Classification (GTDB taxonomy): domain Bacteria; phylum Pseudomonadota; class Gammaproteobacteria; order Methylococcales; family Methylococcaceae; genus DATIXD01. Next base: position 6,328 of record DATIXD010000248.1, read on the forward strand.
TGTTGGGCGAGAGGATCAGACCTGGGGTGTTCATGACATCGGCGAAGGCCAGGTAAAGCGGCAGGTTGTAGGCGCCCGGATCGGTCTTGTCGGCGGCGAAGAACAGGAAAGGCTCGTTGGGGCGCTCCTCGAACTCCATTTCCGCGACCGCCGGGCCCATGCCCTTGACGTTGCCGGAAAAGGCATCTTTCAGCAAATCCTGTCCGGCGCCGTAAAGACCCTGTTCCTTGGCAATGGCTGTCCCGGCGAGGAAGGTGTCCCAGGCCATTTTGTGAATCTGTTCGTCCCCGACGCCTCGGGTATGCGTCATGAGAATGGCGATGTCGTCGCCGGTGTGGCTCACGTAGCTATCGAGAATCAATCCCTTGCCGCGCTCTGCCACTTGCTCGCGGACGGTGTCGAGGAGGCGGCGGGAGGGGGCGATGTGGCCGCCGATGGAACCGATGTCTGCTTTGATCACGCTGAGGGTAATTTTCATGTCATTTCTCCTCAAGAAGCCAAACACTCAGGCTAGAAAATAAATCGTCTCGTGTCTGATCCCTCGGTTGGCTTAAGGACCACCCCGGGATTCGGGACTAAGATCAGCACGGCCAGTATACCTCCCCTCGGGAACTAGCGGCTTCGATTCCCAAGGTCTGATCATGGAAAGCGCCGCGAAGCGGAGGTTGATACAGATATTCGCGGGTCCACGGCACCTGATTGTTGCCGTAGCGATTGAATACAACCTGGAATAGCTGCATGTCGCCGGTATTGAAGGCGGCCATCGAACCGGACAGATACAAGCGCCAGGTCCTGACGAAGGCTTCTCCGAACATGCGGGTGATCTGTGGCACAGCCCGTTCGAAACGGGCAAGCCAATGCTCCAGGGTCTTGGCGTAATGCAGCCGAATATTCTCGACATCCAGCACGGTGAAATTTCCAGGTTCCAGCATTTTGGCCGCCTCGCTGAGCGTGGGCGAATAACCGCCCGCAAAGATATGCCGCTCGATCCAGGCATTCATGACCGCCGGTCGGTTGTGACCGATAAAATGGATCAGCCCGCGGCCCGAGCCTTTCAGGCTGCGTTGGATCACCTCGCCGAAGGCGTCCAAATGCTTGAAACCCACATGTTCCAGCATGCCCACGGACACGAAGACATCAAACTGGCCGCTGATGTTGCGATAATCGTCCTCGATGAATTCCACCCGGTCCTGCAGCCCGAGCTCTTGGGCCTTTTGGCGTGCGTAGCGGATCTGTTCGTGGGAGATATTGTATGCCTTGACGGTGACGCCGTAACGTTGGGCCATATGGAGCGCGAGAGAACCCCAACCGCATCCGGCCTCCACGACGGCCAGACCGCGCCTCAACTCCAGTTTGCGACAGACATGGTCCATCTTGTCGATCTGCGCCTGTTCCAGCGTGTCGGTGGGGGAGCGGAAATAAGCGCAGGTATAGACCATTTGCTCATCGAGCCACAGCCGGTAGAACTCATTGCCGATGTTATAGTGGCGATGAATGTTGTCTCTGGAGGCTTCCAGCGTGGTGTCTCGAGGGCGATAGATTCCCCGGGTTATTAACCGGTGCAAGAAACTGTGCGCGGGCGCATTGGCCAGCGCCACATACACGTGTTCCATCAACCTTACGAGGGAACCTTCAACTTCCAGCGCCCCGCTGCAATAGGCCTCGCCAAAGTACAATTCGGGATAGACAAGCAGCTTCAGCAGGGTGACACGATCATGAATGTGCACAGTAGCGATGGGCGCAGGGTCCGACTGGCCGGTTTCCAGGCCATTCCACAGTCGCAATCGGATAGGCGCGCGCCCGGTTGCAGCAAACAACTTATCGAGCGCCCAGCGATCGACTCGTCCTGGCCTGGATTGGCCAGGGACAGCTCCCTCAGCCGTAAAGGACTTTCCGTGTATTGGGGCAGATTGGACAGGACGGGATTTCATCAAATCGAGCTTCATCTGTCGTCGCCTCCAATGGGCTTAGGCAGTTTCAATGTGCCGTAGTTTAATTCGAAGGGAAATGTCCGGCTCGCGTTATTCTTGAGTACGCGTTTTTAAGTAGTTGATCAACAGGGACTTTCGTATTTTTGACCGGACATGCTGTAATCAAGCCTCATGGATGTTCAAACCACAGCTGTTGACTCCGACATGGGCGCGCCCGCGATGGAGTTTCTGCTTGATCAGACCGTCGACTGGTAGCCAGCGCACTAACCAGATCAACCGGTCCGCGGCTTGCACATTTGAAGCCGTCAAGATGGCGCTTAGCCAAGAACTTGGGTCGCGGCCATGTCCCGATGTCCGTTCGCATAGCCCCGAAGCCCTCTGTTTTCTTTTCTTCGTCGCGACGTTCGTTATTGGCGCCATTCTGCAACTAACTTCCGGCAGGACGAGTCCCATTCATACGTGGCTGTCCAATAATGGATGCGCTTGTCCGTCAAAAAGCAATATTCTTCTCCTCGTGCCTTCAGAATCGCCCTGACAAATTGCGGCTTGGCCTTTGATCTGGCGGAGGATGTGCCAACGGGGGAGCAGCGAAGGTGGTTAGCCATGATTGCGTTGCCTTACACCGCGTTGTTCTGACATATCCCTTTTTGGTACTGTCCTATCGCAGCTTGTCCCAACGACCGCCGCGCTAACGGCGTTCCGGACGTCGCACGGCCAACAGCCTCTACTCATGGTGATTGCTTTCCCGAATCATTGTCTCATCCTTTCGCAATAGGCTCTTTCAGGGCGCTAGCATTACGTTGGGCGAGATGATCGATCAGCTGATCTAAGCTGCCGCGGGCAACTTCGTTCATGAAACTGGCACGGTAGTTTTGCAGCAGACTAATGTCCTCAATCAGAATGTCGTATACCTTCCACACGCCTTGCGTCAAAAGCATCCGATAATCCACTGGTGTCGGCTGAGCGCCCGGTTGGAGGATTTCGGTGCGAACTAGCGCTTTCGTGTCTGCCGGCAGCATTCGCAAGGGCAGAAAGCGAATTTTCCAGTTGGCATACTCGGTGAATGCGGTGGTGTAGGTGCGCACCAAGAGGAATCGGAATTCCTTCTTGAAGCGTTCTCTCTGCTCTGCGCTGGCGGTGTTCCAGTTCTTGCCGAGAACGAGCAAGGCTATCCGGTCAAAATCCAAATGGGCGTTTAGGATCTCGTCCACCAGAGCGGTCGCCTTCTTGAAATCGCGCCTATATTCGGGTTTCTGCAGTGTCTTTTGCAATTCATCGGAGGTGTGCTGGATGACCTGCTGCGGCAGCATAAGAGTTTCTGCCCTCAATAGGGGAGCACAGCCCAGGAACAGTAGGAACCATGCCGCGCTCCAGAGGACCAGGCGTGAATATGCTTTATTAAGTTTCATACATTGTTCCATTGGATGTCGTGGCCATGTTGGAATTCTCTGCGTTGCATAGCCTCACATGGCTGCCCCAGGAAAGGGTCGAGGATTCAACCCGCTTCTGATTAACCGCTGGCTCGAGCGTCATCATGCGCCAGAACATGGTCTTGAGCTGACTGGTAAGTGTCGAATATGACTTGGCGGAAATGGCCCGTGCGAAACAACCCGATGCCCATTACCTATCCATATAGCATCGGATTGTTGCAATTCCATGACTCTATTCAAAAGACGTGAAAGGATCTCTGGCTACGCCGCCCAATGAACTGCCGTTGCGGGTTTAGCCGAGGCGTTCCTTAACCGCTGTCACCGATAAGCTATGCCGCCTGGAATGGCGCGTTCGAGGTTCTTCGGGCTCAGGGCGCCGCTGGGCGCACGCGGGTATTGCAGCATGCCGACCAGGGTCCTACCGTCCGCCACGTTGCCGGCGAAGGTCTCGGACCGGCGACGAAAACCGCTGCCATCGAGATCCAAGCCCAAGGTCATCAGCGGGCAAGTTGTTCCCTTGTCCCCGGACGAACCTCGTTTCGCTTGGGTCTCCCATCGTCTCGCCCTCGAAATAGGTTTTGGTCAATATGCCTATCCGGTTAACTCAGGTCACCCCTACATGTAGTGGTAGGGCCTTGTCGCCTTTCATCCCTACCTTCGGCCGTATGTTTGCGGGAGAGCTTGGGTGAGCCCATGCGCCGATCCCACCCTTGGCCACGCTGTAGA
>DATIXD010000249.1:0-3348 GCA_035518875.1 Methylococcaceae bacterium
TTCTCGTTTGGTGGTTCACCCGGAAATCCCGGCACCACAGGACGAGCGATTCCCAACGGCTCCGCGTGTCACACCTGCCACGGCAAAAACGGCGCCGTCGAAAATACGTTCGTTCAGTTCTACCCGACACTGCTTCCGGTCGCCGAACGCAAAGGAACGCTCAAAGCGAGTTACGAGCCGCCCGTGCCCTCGCCTGTGAAGTTCTTTCAAATTGTGAACGAGCGTGGATGGGCGGAAGCATCGAAGGTTTACGCCAATGCGAAGGCCGAAGATCCGGATGCGGCTCTGTTCCACGAAGCCTCGCTGAATCGCATCGGTTATCAACTGATGACGGCCGGAAAGACGACGGAAGCCATCGGCGTTCTGGAAATGAATGTGTCGGCCAATCCAAAGTCCGCGAATGCTCACGACAGCCTCGCCGACGCGTACGCGTCAGCCGGACAAAAAGCCAAGGCGATTGCGACATCGAAGAAAGTGCTGGAGCTGTTGCCCGGCGATCCGGCGATCAATCAGGATCGGCGCGACAATATACGCAAGAACACGGAAGCGCGCCTCGAAAAGCTCAAGGGCTCGTCTTAAGTAACGCCTCAGGCTCCAAACCGTCGCGGCCGCATGTCGGTATACGGGGCGTACCGAACAGCGATTGCGTGGTTGTACCGGTGTCTTAGACCGTTATTGGGCCCCCAACGAGAATTTTGTTCTCGTAATGACTGGATTCATGCCGCGATCTTAAGTCCGACAGCGGCAATAAGCTGATCCAGGGCCGCTGCGACCGCCCGGTACAGCCTGTCGAGTTGATGGAGGCGGGCCTCGGACACGGCTTTATCGCCTCGATACGGATGGAGCAGGCCAGCGGCGAGGGGTGCGTAGATTTGCTCGAAGAGCTTTAGAAACACCAGACAAATGCGATATCCGTCGGGCACAAGCCGGTAACGGCGAGAATGCGGGAGTTTCTGCACCAATCCTTTGGCGCGCAGTTTCGACCGTTCATAGCGGACCGGGCCCAGAGGACAGCTCTCGATGGGCAGGTCGAGGGCTTCGGCTACTCCGGCTTGTAGTTCGGATGTGGTGAAGGCGTCGCCGGCGGCAACGTGAGCGAAGCGCAGCAGCGAGTTCATTACTGCCAACTGCCGAGGATGGTCCAACTTGAGCCCGGGAATGCGCTTGCCGTTGGCCGAGGTAGTCGGCTGAGCAAGGCTGCGCAGTTCCCCACGATCGAGAAACGTCTCGAGGATGTCTTGCTGCACCTCCTGGTAACGCGTCGTGATGGCTTGCAACTTGTCTCGGAGTGCGGACAGGTTCTCCACGTTCTTGTTGATCCCATAGTCGGTGACATTGTTGGTGGCGGCTTCGATTCGAAGCACGTCGTGGTCCCGCACGTAGTGCTTGGCGAAGCCATTTTTGTAATAGCTCCTCATAACCGGATTGCCGAGATGCAGATCTTCGATTTCGGTTTGTAGTTTGCCTTGGTACTGTTTATTGATCCGGCGGCCGAAGATCACTGTCAGCTTGTCTGGCCGGCCGATGTTTCGATTTGCGTCGAGCAGTCGATCGCCTAATTCATCGAGCGCCGCGCGCTGGCGGAAGATGAGGTTATCGCAATATTCAGTCTGAGCGCAGAACAACTGATGCCAACAGCCGGCTTCACGCCGTTCCTTGGGATGAAAAAAAGGGACCAGGAGGTTCAGCCATTTGTGCCCACAGCGGATGAGATCGTCCGCAGCCAGGGAATCGGCCATGGTTTGTAGAGCGGCAGGATCGCTACAGTGGCGAAAGGCGTTGCCTGTTTGTGTGAAGTGGATACCGGCCTGTTTCATTTTGTGGGCTAACCAGTGATGTTGATTCAGGCAAATCCGCGCGGAGAAAGGAAAGTACGGGCAGACACGCACGAACATGGGCCCCCATTCGGCATCCTGTAGGTAGAAGTTGTATTGATCCACCCAGCGATACTTGGTTTCCAAATGCCAGCGGTCGCCTTCACCGACTGACGTCATGATGCCGGCGGGTTCGCGCGCCTTGATGATCACCACCACCTGATCCGGTTTGGCGTTATGAAAGTAAGGCTCGACCAATTCGTCGCGGCGACCTTTGGGCGGGTCCACGATTTCGGCGCCCCACTGCTGCGCGCTGCGCTTTGCCCAGTTATGATAATCGTTGGCCACGTCCCGCAACACCTTGCGGGTGACCGGATAAATGCCGCGATAGACCCAGAAGAAGCCCTTCACTCGGGCTCCGTCCAGGAAGGACTGAATAGACGCGTTCAGGAGCAGCCGGTCAAAGCAGCGGTAGCTGAACTTGATGCTATGCTGATGATGCTCGTAAAAGGCGTTCATGGCAAACCTCCAGAGTGGTGAGATACCTGGAGCATAGCGCCGTGAACGCCTCTTGGGTATGTCGGCGGATCGGTCCCCAGCTCGCAGCTTTCGCGATCTAATGGTGTGGCGCAAGGCACATGAACTGGTGCTGGCGGTGTATCGCTTCACTGAATTGTTTCCGGAACGGGAGAAATATGGACTGGCGCACCAGATGCGCCGAGCGGCCGTTTCCATTCCGGCCAACATCGCCGAGGGCTTCGGGAAACGAAGCCAGGCGGAGAAAGCTCGGTTTTTGAACATCGCCGAAGGATCGCTGGAAGAGTGCCGCTATTACTTGATCCTTGCCCAAGACTTGGGCTACGGCCAGACCGACTCCCTGACGCACACACTGGAGGAAGCCAGCCGATTACTCAATGCGTATGCGAGAGCGATACTGGCTTCAGGCTCCTGACTTCTGGGCTTCTATATCCGAAGGATATCAAGGACGAAGTCCTTGCCTAGTTAGCGTGCGAAACGAATTCCTGTGGTTTTGTGCCTTTGCGATCACCAGTCAGCCAATTAATTCGCTCTTTTAATTCGTTCTCTCGAATTTCGCCGGACACTCTGGCCTCAATGGTTCCATCGCGATCGATGAATATTGTCGCCGGGACCGCCTCGCCTTTCGAAAGCCGGTAAAGGTCATCGCCGGTAGCTCCGACCCAAACGGGAAAAGTGATGCCGAATTTGCTGACCGACGCCGGAATATTTGGCTGCGTCTTCGGATCATCGACGGAGACTGCGATGAACACCAGATCGGGCGTCGTGTTAGCCTGTGCGGTCTTGACGAGCATTGGCATTTCCGAACGACAGGGTCCACACCAGGTCGCCCACAGGTTCAGCACGACGAGCTGGCCGCGAAGGTCTTTCAGACGGACCTTCTGCCCGTCCAGACTCCTGGCGTTGAGATCCGCTTTCGAGGCAGCCCACGCGACGCCGGAACTCATTGCGAGCATCGAAGCAAGTAGCATAGTAAGAGGAGTCGCCGGCATCGTGA
>DATIXD010000250.1:0-5865 GCA_035518875.1 Methylococcaceae bacterium
CTTCACCCAGATGCACCCGCAGCACCCGTCTTCCCCGCTCGCCAAGAACCTCCAAGTCGCCACGGGCCTGGGCCGCCTTGACCACACCGAAGGTATAGTTGTGCCCGGGTACCGGCAGGTCGAACGCATCGTCGCAGGTGATCAGGAGGAATACCCCACTGTCCGGACCCCCTTTGTACGCCTGCCCGGTGGAGTGCAGATAACGCGGGCCATAGCCGAGGCAGGTCGCCACCCGCTTGGCGTCGCGAACCCGGCGGCGCAGGTCCTGCAAAATCGCGTGGTGGGACGGATTCATCGCCACGTAGGCCAAGAGGCCGAAATAGTCGCCCGCCATCAAGCGGCCCAAGTGCGCCTTCAGGTGAGTCTCGAGGCTCCGCATGGCAGCCGCGGCTTCGGCCAGGTCCGCCGCGTTTTTCTCGTCGGCGAACAGCCTTATGCCTTGTGCTTCGAGAATGGGGACCTCGGGCGGAAGCGATCGGGTCTTTTCATATTCGCTCGTCAAGCGCCGCGCAGCGAGCTTGCTCGCCTCGACATCCGGCTGGTTGAAGGGGTTGATGCCCAACAGCGAGCCGGCGACCGCCGTCGCGATTTCCCAGCGCAAAAATTCTTCCCCCAGTTCGCAGGGGTCCGCAATCGAAATCCTCACCACCGGCTGTCCTGCTTCTTCCAGCGCCACAACAGCCGCTTCTTGCGCAGGATCTGGGTCTGAGTCCAAACGCAGGTAAACGAACAGCCGGTCTTGGCCGTAAACCTCCGGAGGCCCCAAGGGCTCCTGATCCACGGGAATCAGGCCCTTGCCGTCCTTGCCCGTGGACTCGGCGAGCAACTGCTCCAGCCAGGCGCCGAAACCCTGGATGGACGGCGAGGCGATGAAGGTAACCTTGTTCTGGCCCCGATTGGCCGCGACGCCGAGGATCGTTCCCAGCACCACCCCCGGATTGTCCTTGGGAGGTACGCAAGCTCCACAGCCGTGCACCATCTCCTCGGCCTTTTCCAGAAATTTGGCCACATCCACACCCATGATGGCCGCCGGTACCATGCCGAAGTTCGACAGCGCCGAGTAGCGGCCGCCGATGCTCGGCACGCCGCAGAAGATGCGGCGAAAACCCTGGTGTTCCGCCATTTGGTGCAGCTTGGTGCCGGGATCGGTGATGGCGATGAAACGGTGCGGGGCTTCCGCGGCACCGATTTCGGCGTTGACGCGATCGAAGAAATAGTCCTTGAAGATATTGGGTTCCAGCGTGCCCCCCGACTTGCTGGACACGATGAAAAGGGTTTTCGGCAGATCGATAGCCTGCTCGAGCGCCCTGATCTGCGCCGGGTCGGTGGAGTCGAGCACGTGGAGTTCGGGAAAGCCCGCCGTCTTGCCGAAAGTCCTCCGCATGACATCCGGGCACAGGCTGGATCCGCCCATGCCGAGCACCACGGCATGGGTGAAACCGGCGGCTTTGACCTCGTCGGCGAGGGCCCCGAAGCGGCCGAGGTCGCAGCGCTGATCCTCGGTGAGGCCGAGCCAGCCGAGCCAACCGCCCTCGTCACTGCCGGTCCAGAGCGAGGCATCGCGCGCCCATAACCGCCGCACCTTGCCGTTCACGCGCCAATCCTCCAGCGACGCCTCCAACGCTGCGGCCAGGTCCGGTGGAAGGCGATAGCTCTGGCGGTTGATCCTCGGCCCGAGCAGCGCCTGACGCTTGCCCTCCACGGCGCCGAGCAGCTTGTCGAAGGCGTCGGCGAACAGCCTCACCCCGTCTTCCAACAGCTGGCCCGTGATGTTCTCCAGGGAGGTGCCGACCCGTTCCAGGCCTTCCAGGGTGTCGTGGGCGTCTTCCAAGTCCTCCTCCAGGCTTGCCCGGGGACGGCCATGATCGCGGAAAGCCTCCAGCGTCGGGGCCGGGACCGTATTGACGGTATCTGGGCCGATGAGTTCCTCGACGTACAGCACGTCGGAGTAACTGGGGTTTTTCGTGCCGGTACTCGCCCACAGCAGCCGTTGCGTCTGCGCTCCTTGGGCGGCGAGCGCCTGCCAGCGCGGGCTGCCATAGAGCTTCCGGTAGCGCTGGTAAGCCATGCGGGCGTTGGCGATCGCCACCTTCCCCACAAGGCTTTGCAGTCGTGCCCGCTCGGCGCGGTCTGTCTCCGTTCGCAGCCGCGCCTCAAGCTGGGTGTCGACGGCGGTGTCGATGCGGCTGACGAAAAAGCTGGCGACGCTGGCGATGCCGCCGGGATCACCACCTTGAGCCAGAATGGTTTCGAGTCCCGAGAGATAGGCGTCGGCGACCTTCTCGTACACCGCGGTATCGAACAGCAGGGTGACGTTGACGTTGATGCCTTCGCCGATCAACTGCCGGATCGCGGGGATCCCGGCCGCCGTCGCCGGCACCTTGATCATCACGTTGGGGCGTCCAACCGCCCGCCACAGCCGCCTCGCCTCTTGCACGGTGCCTTCAGTGTCCCGGGCGAGATAGGGCGAGACCTCGAGGGAGACGTAACCGTCGCGCCGTCGGGTGTCCTGGTAAACGGTTGCCAGGACATCGGCCGCCATCTGGATATCCTCGATGGCCAGATGCTCGTAGAGGCTTTTGGCGTCCCTGTCTCCCTGTTGCTCCAGCCCCTTGAGCGCTTCCTCGTAGTCGCCGCTGCCGGCGATGGCTTTCTCAAAAATCGCCGGGTTGGAGGTCACCCCGCGCAACCCGTCCTCTTCCACCAAGCGCTGGAGTTCACCGTTCGTGATCAGCCAACGGCGGATATAGTCGAGCCAGATCGACTGATCATAGCCCTGTAACGCGCGCACAGCATTCATGTAAACCTCCCGGCATGTGCCAAGTCTTGGTAAACACGACTTTAGATCGTTCCCGTCCGCACCAGCGCGAGCTGCTGCCTGGCAGCGCTCACCACCTGCTGCGGCACGAAGCCGAATTTCTTCTGCAACTCCTTGAGGGGCGCGGAAGCCCCGAAGGTGTGCATGCCGATGATGTGGCCTGTGGTGCCGGTATAGCGTTCCCAACCGAAGGTGGCCGCTTCCTCGACGGCCACGCGGGCCCGAACCTTGGGTGGCAACACGCGATCGCGGTATTGTCGATCTTGCTCTTCGAACAACTCCCAGGAAGGAATACTGACCACGCGGGCCTTGATCCCCTCCTGGGCCAACTGTTCGAAAGCCTCAATGCAGACGGCTACTTCGCTGCCGCTTGCGATCAGGATGACGTCCGGTTCCCCGTCCTCGACATCGGCCAATACGTAGGCTCCGCGCGCCACGCCGGTCGCCGGCGCGTAACGGGAGCGATCCAGCGTCGGCACTGGCTGGCGACTGAGGACCAGTGCGGCGGGTTGATGATGGAATTGCAGGATGACCCGCCAAGCCTCCGCGACTTCGTTGGCATCGGCCGGGCGAAAAATGACCAACCCCGGAATGGCGCGCAGTGAAGGGAGCTGTTCGACCGGCTGATGGGTAGGGCCGTCTTCACCGACGCTGATGGAATCGTGGGTGAAAATGTAGGTGACGGGAAGTTCCATCAGCGCGCTCAAGCGCAGCGCCGGCCTTGCATAGTCGCTAAAAATGAGAAAGGTGGAGCCATAAGGCCGCAGCTTGGCCAGCGCCAAGCCATTCAGAATGGCGCCCATGGCATGCTCGCGGATGCCGAAATGGAAATTGCGGCCCGCGCGATTCTCCGCGGTGAAATCCCCCGCCTCCTCGAAGGTGAGCCGGGTCTTCGTGGAAGGGGCGAGATCGGCAGAGCCGCCGATCAACCAGGGAACCTTCTGAGCGATGGCGTTGAGCACCCGACCCGAGGCGTCGCGTCCCGCCAGACCCTTCGGATCCGCAGGAAAGGTGGGCAGGCCTTTTTCCCAACCGTCGGGAAGCTGACGGCGCTGCATCAGGTCAAGCTGATCGCCGAGCTCCGGAGACCGGCTGCGGTACGACGCCAATTTCTCCGCCCAGGCCGCACGCAGCTCTCGGCCCCGCCGGCCGATGCCGTTCTGGAAATGCTCGATCACCCCCTCCGGCACCAGGAACTGGGCGTCTTCCGGCCAGCCGTAACTGCGCTTGGTCAGCCTGACTTCCTCCTCACCCAGCGGTTCCCCATGGGCGGCGCTCGTGTCCTGCTTGTTCGGCGCTCCGTAGGCGATGTGGCTGTCGATGATGATCAGGGTGGGACGGTCGACGGTCTTCTTGAACGTCTGAAACGCCCGGGAGAGCATTTCCAGATCGTTGGCATCGCCCACGCGGGTCACGTTCCAGCCGTAGCCGATGAACCGTGTGGCCACGTCCTCGCTGAACGCCCAATCGGTATGGCCCTCGATGGTGATCTTGTTGTTGTCGTAGATCCAGCACAGGTTACTCAGTCTCAGGTGACCCGCCAGAGAGGCGGCCTCCCCGGAAACCCCTTCCATCATGCAGCCGTCTCCGCACAGGGCATAGACATCGTAATCGAACAGATCGAAACCCGGCCGGTTAAAATAGCTCCCGAGCCAGCCCCCGGCGATAGCGACGCCCACGCTGGTCGCTACCCCTTGTCCGAGTGGCCCGGTGGTGGTTTCGATGCCCGAGGTCCAGCGGTATTCCGGATGGCCGGGGCATTTACTATCGAGTTGGCGGAAGCGTTTGATGTCGTCCAGGGTCACCGAAAGTCGGCCGAGCACTTCGTATCGGGGATCGACCGCCCGCACGCCGGTCAGGTACAACATGGCGTACAGCAGCATGGACGCGTGGCCGGCGGATAGGATAAATCGGTCCCGGTTCGGCCAGATGGGGTCGGCCGGATCGAAGCGCAACACATCCTGCCACAGGCAGTAGACTACAGGTGCCATGGCCATCGGCGTTCCCGGGTGGCCGGATCTGGCCTGCTGCACCGCATCCATGCATAGGGTGCGGATGGTATTGATGGAGAGTAACTCGATCCGATCTGGAACAGGTGTCATGCACGCCTCCCTTCCTCAAGCTCTCTGAGGAGAGTATTCGCCGGTAGGTACACGCCAGAATCTGATTGCGCCTCGTTCCTTGGCCGGTAAAGTCAGTGACTGATCGCACCTGAAGAAGTTCCGCTGAGACCGTAACCGTATGGCGTAACACGAGGGGCTGACGAGACGCGTTCGCCAAATACAAGCGCGCAAGGAACAATTCCGGCTTCGTACGGATACCGCTGGGCTGGTTACACAACTACCTATCAGGCAGAACTTCAGCCAGGACCGCTGTGTGCCGGTCAGTTTCCGACCGGGCGTTTGATTCCTGACCGCGTGGTCCAGGGCTTCTATGTAAGCTTCGAGAAAGGGCAGTGGGACGGTGAAAAATAGCGGCGACTCCTCTTGACGCGACGCTCCATTCTCGCCGATCTCGTCAAGCGGGAAAAACTTGAAGATCGAGTATCATTAAGCGCGTCAAAGGGAGCGTCAACCGATGCTGTCGGCGAGTATGTAAGGAATTTTACGGGTTAGCCTGTGGCGCTCTGTTTGATCCGGACCGTGAGGATTTTACGATAGGCGCCTAAATTGTCGACGGAGGAAATGTTGTCCGACACAACGAGCCAAAGACTACTAGAACTCACTGGACGCACGCTTTGCGGCGGTGTGTTCATGCTAACCGGCATTGTGGGGTGCAGTTCGGCACCATCACAGAACATTCTCGGGTCCTACTTTCCATCCTGGATGATTTGTGTGCTGGCGGGATTAGGAGCGACGATTATCGTCCGCCAGTTTCTGGTCGTGACGGGTATCGATAAAACCTTGCCTGCTCCCCTCGTCGTTTACCTGGCACTTACGGTCGCGTTCGCCTTCGCAACTTGGCTCGTATGGCTGGACTAAGCACCAAAACCGCGACGATGCTGCAGCCTGTCCGCGCCTGGCTGGGGCGCCTGATCGCATCCGCTT
>DATIXD010000251.1:0-3146 GCA_035518875.1 Methylococcaceae bacterium
GCCTCCGGGTACCGTGGGGGACGCACCGTCCGTCGGGAAAGCTTCGAGTGGGGCTTCCACATAACGCCCTTCTCGGCCCCCGGAAGCTGCGTTATGTCCCTTGCGATCACAAGCGGCAATTCGCCTGATCTTTGGGACCTCTCCACTTTCTTGCTGAGGGGGTTGAGATACGATTTCGTCCCCATGTGGAGTCGGCAGGCTGCGGCGATTATGGCCTGCCCCTCCGTACTGGTGAGCGGGTCCAGACAAAGGACGACGATGTGCCTCGCCAACGGGATCGCGCGCAATTGCGAATGCAAGCCGGAAGCGGTGTGGTCCGCAAAAGCTCTGTCCGACCGTCAAACAAAGGCCTAGTCTAGGTATTTAAATATGCAGCGAAAGGTCCTCCCTCCAATCGGAGTAAGTCATCTCGGCCCTAACCGTGCGCACACCGTCCCCCCGGCACCCACGTTGTGCAAACCACCTGCCAGAGAGAAACCGTCAAGTCTGTCCTCGGCAAGCCTCACTCTGCCTGTGTGCACCTGGAGGCAGGTTTCGCGAACGGAGGCAAGGGGGAAGGGTTTCAATAGCGCGCACGCACGGGCACGCAAATGGGAGTGGTGCGCTCCGGTTTACTTTGACTTTCCCGGGCAGCGCGGCTAGCATTACGTTCTCGGTTGCGCCGCCGTCTGTTCATGGCGCATGCGGTACACCGGGTGCTGGTTTAGCTTTTTTCGCACTGAGACCCCTCCGCTACGCACATCGCCCTGAGAGCCGTGGTCGTTCTGGACCCAGATGGGAGCCGGGTACGACCGCATTGAAATCTGTCCCCGTCGTGCCGCAGAGGTTGGCCTCTTCCGCCGGAGCTGAACGGAGTTGCTAACTTCGCCACCATCCCGATCACACTTGAGAGTCGTCCGAAACTCGGCCGAGGGGAGCGCTGTCGCGATCCATGCGCCAGACGGGCGGGGAGGCTGTACACACCGTTGATCCGCGGCGACGTGACGAGCACATCCGGCTGTTGGCAACGGCCGGCATTGATGTTGCCGCCGCATACAAGAGTGACCAGTTCGAGCTACGTGACTGGACGGATGCGCATCTGCGCGATGGGCATTTCGACCAACAAAAGACGCTGGCTCTGTTTGAAAAGGTCCTGAGGGACGCTAAAGAGAAAGTCACAAAGTTTCGCGGGGACGTCGTTGTCGACGTCATGCGGACCCATCCGTTGGTCATTATCGGCGGCATCATTCAGGAGAATCCGTTCTTTGTCCCGCCAGACGAGTTTCTGCGGGAGTTGTAGGAGAGGCGTAAGCCCAGAAATGGACAGCAGGCCAATGACCGCCATTGGAACGGCGACCGATCCGACACTCGATGAGGTTAAGCGTCTTAAAACGTGCCTGAACGATCTTATTACCGTTCTAGCTCTTCCGGCTATGTGGAGTGGCGGCGAGCCGCGCCAGGTCATCGCTTCCCTGCTGGATGTGCTCCTGGGTATCCTGCGACTGGACTTCGCGTATGTAAAGATAAAGGATTCCTTTAGCACCCCACACATCGAGATGGTGCGGGTCGCTCAGTCCGGAAATCCGGCGGTAGAGCCAGAGGAAATCGGCGAAGCACTCAAGCCGTGGCTAGAGATTGAGGCCCGCCTGTCGCCCTTGGTGGTGCGGAATCCAGCCGGAGCCGGGGACGTCTCGATTGCACCGTTGCGTCTGGGGTTCCAAAATGAAATCGGCTGGTTGGTGACGGCATCTCGACGCAGTGACTTTCCCACCGAGACAGAGAGAGTTCTGCTGACCGTAGCCGCCAACCAGGCGGTGGTGGTGCTGCAGGCGGCCACATGCTTGAGCGAGCAAAGGCGCCTCGCCGAGGAGCTTGATGAGAAGGTCGCGCAACGAACTCGGGAGTTGCAGCGGAGCGAGTTTTACCTGCAGCAGGGGCAGCTACTTTCACAGTGCGGGAGCTGGTCATTCCTTCTGTCTGGCGAATGCGATTACTGGTCACCGGAATTGTACAGGATTCTTGGATTTGATCCGTCGAAAGGGATTCCGGCACTTTCAGACTACATCAAGCTCGTGCACCCCGACGATCGATCAGTCGTGGAAAAGACCTTAGAGAATATGATTGCCGAAGGCATCGGCTGCGACATCAAGAAGCGCATTGTGAGAACCGATGGTGCGCTCCGCGTGATTCGTTGCGTCGGTATGCCGGTATTCGAGAAGGAAAAGGTTGTGCGGTTCGTCGGTACGTTGATGGACGTTACCGAGCATGAAAAGCTCACGCAGGAGCTGCGGCGAAGTGAATTCTATCTTCAGGAAGGCGAACGACTTGCCCGGATGGGAAGCTGGTCGCTCAGACCTGGCGGGATATTCGATTATTGGTCTCCAGAAACATTCCTCCTTTTTTCCTTCGATCCCGCCAAGGGTATTCCAACCCTTACGGAAATGCTGGCGGTCGTGCATCAGGAGGATCGCGGTCTCGTCGTCAAGACCGTCGAAAGAATGTTCCGTGAGGGGGTTGGCGGCGACATCACCTACCGCGTTATTCACCCTGAACACGGACTTCGAATCATGCACAGTGTGGGCGAACCCGTGCGCGAGGAGGCGAAGGTCACGCGGCTTGTTGGCAATTCCTTGGACATCACCGAGCGCAAGCTCGCCGAAAACGCTGTGCGCGCCGCACGGGCCCGGTTTGAGGGCTTCCTGGACATTGCCGACGACGCGATCATCTCCATTGATTCCCACCAACGCATCACATTGTTCAATCAAGGCGCCGAGAGGGTTTTTGGCTATACGGCAAGCGAAGTGATCGGCAGACCGCTCGATCTCCTCATACCGCAACACCTTGGGGCCGCCCATCGGAAGCATATCGAAGAGTTTGCTCAGTCGCCGGAGGTGGCGCGACCGATGGGACAACGCCGCGAGGTCTCCGGCCGGCGCAGGGACGGAAGCGAGTTTCCGGCCGAGGCTTCCATTTCCAAACTCGACCTTGACGGCGAGCTGATGTTCGCGGTCATCCTGCGCGACATCACCGAGCGCAAGCGGGCCGAAGAGGCCCTGCGGCGGAGCGAGGCTTACCTGGCCGAAGCGCAGAAACTGAGTCGCACCGGCAGTTTCGCCTACGACCCTGGGAGGCGGAAGACGCTCTACTGGTCCGAGGAATTGTTCCGA
>DATIXD010000252.1:0-14085 GCA_035518875.1 Methylococcaceae bacterium
CGGCAGCAGCGCTTGGGTCAAAAGGTGCGCGGCCGTCAGATTGACGTGCAACAGGCGGTGCCACGTGACGGCGTCGACATCGGCCAGGGGTCCTAGCACGCCTAACTCGGCCGCGCTGTGTAGGAGCCCGTGCAGCGCACCGAACTCGCTGTCCAGCGTTTGCGCCAGTTCCTGATAATCCGATTCCTGCGCCCCCGCAAGGTCCATGGGATAAATGGCCGGTCGGACATGACCGGATGCGACGATCTCGTCAAAGAGCCTTTCCAGGCGGTTGACCGCTTTGTCCAGCAACACCACCCGAGCACCTTCCGCCGCGCAGGCCTTGGCCGCCACCGAGCCTAGGCTTCCGCCCGCGCCCGTGATCAGGATGACTCGCCCGGATAGCGTACTTCCGGCGGGGTTTTCGGCGCTCACTGCAGGGTCTCGTCCAGCCAGATCAGCAACTCGTGCGGATGTCGCAGCAGTCCGTCCGCGCCCCAAGACTCCGCCGGATCGTCCGCACCCACATAACCGTAAAGCGCCACCAGCGTCGCCATGCCGGCATTGCGGCCGGCCTCGATATCGCGTCGGGCATCACCGATGTAGACGCATTGCGCGGGCTGGCAGCCAATGCGACGGCAAGCTTCCAGCATCGGCATGGGATGAGGCTTCTGCTCCGGCAGGGTGTCGCCACTGATGATGCAAGCGGGGCGTTCCAGAAGATTCAGGCTTTGCAGCAAAGGTTCGGTGAAACGGGTCACCTTGTTGGTGACTATGCCCCAAGTCAGCTGACGGCTTTCCAACTCGTCCAGGACCGTCTCCATGCCATCGAAAAAGCGGGTGTGGACAGCGATGTTTTCCTCATAAAGCGCCAGCATACGCTCGATCAACGGATTGAAATCGGCTTCCTGCCGGCTTGCGCCCAAAATGTGACGCAACATCGCCGAGGCGCCCCCGGAAATCAAGGGCTTAAGGGCGGCCAGCGGCTGCGGCTCCAGCCCCGCCTCGCGCGCCGCGGCGTTGCAGGCGAAGGCGAGGTCGGGCGCGGTGTCCAGCAGGGTGCCGTCGAGGTCGAACAAGACGCTGCGCAAGGGCGGCTTGAGAGGCATCATTCCTCCGCGCGCACGTAAGCCGCAAGGTAATTGACGTCAATATCCCTACTCAGGCTGAACTGCTCGGTCAGCGGATTGTAGCTGATGCCTTCTATGGCCAGCAGGTCGAGCCCGGCCTCGCGCGCCCAGCGGCTCAGCTCCGAGGGGCGGATGAAGGTCGAATAATCGTGCGTGCCCTTGGGGATCATGCGCAGCAGATATTCCGCGCCCACAATCGCCAGGAGATAGGCTTTCAGATTGCGGTTCAAGGTGGAAAAAAACACCTGGCCGCCCGGCTTGACCAGCCTGGCGCAGGCATTGACCACCGAGGTCGGATCGGGCACGTGCTCCAGCATCTCCATGCAGGTGACGATGTCGAATCCTGCGGGTTGCTCGTCGGCCAGTGCCTCGGCGCTGATCTTGCGGTAGCTGACCGTAACGCCCGATTCCAGGCCGTGGAGGTCGGCGACTTCCAGCAGGTCTTCGCTCAGATCGATGCCTAGCACCTCGGCGCCGGCCTGCGCCAAACCTTCGCTCAATATGCCGCCGCCGCAGCCCACATCGACGATGCGCCGTCCTTCCAGTTGTGCATAAGCCCTGATGAACTGGAGGCGCAGCGGGTTGACCGCGTGCAGGGTCTTGAATTCCCCTTGCAGGTCCCACCAGCGCTCGGCCAATGCGCCGAACTTCTTGATTTCATGTTGATGAACGTTTTCCGTGCGCGTCATGGTGATTCTTTGCCCTGTTTCGTTTCGGTCAGCCGCTGTCGCCAAGCCGTTGCCCTGTCGCGGATGGCTTCTTGGTCGAGGGTGGTGAGTTCACGGTTTTTCAGTAATTGCCGGCCGGCGACCCAGACATCGGTGATCTGATGGCGGCTGGCAGCGTAGACGATGTCCGAAATCGGATCGAACAGCGGTTGGGTTTCGATGCCGTCCAGCCGAATGGCAGCGATGTCGGCGGATTTGCCGATGGTCAGCGAGCCGATTTCCGCTTCCAGCGCCAGCGCTTTCGCGCCGTTGAGGGTCGCCATCCTGAGCGCGGTGGCGGCGGGAACCGCGCGGGCGTCTTCCGCCACCCCCTTGGCCAGCAAGGCCGCCGTGCGCATTTCGCCGAGCACGTCCAGGTCGTTGTTGCTGGCCGCGCCGTCGGTGCCCAGCGCCACGTTGACGCCGGCGTCCAGCAGTTTGGCTACGGGGCAGAAGCCGCTGGCTAGTTTCAGATTCGATTCGGGGCAGTGAATCACGCTTCCGCGGGTTTCCGCGAACTCGCGAATCTCCTCGTCAGTCAACTGGGTCATGTGCACGGCGATGAAGTTGGGTCCCAGGATGTCCAGCTGCCGCAAGCGCTTCAACGGGCGCATGCCGTGCGTTTTGCGTCCTTGTTCGATTTCGTCACGGGTTTCGTGCAGGTGCATGTGGATGGGACTTTCCAGTTCTTCGGCGAGGGTGCGCAATTTGAGCAAGGGTTCATCCGCAACCGAGTAAGGCGCGTGAGGGGCGAATACAGCATTGACCAGCGGCTCGTTGCGCAGTTCATCGTGCAGGGCGAGGCCTTTCGACAGATAGTCGTCGGGCCCCGAGCCCCAGGCGCTGGGAAAGTCGACCAGAATCATGCCGACGCAGGCGCGGATGCCGGAGCGGATGGCTAGGCGAGCGGTGATTTCCGGGAAAAAGTACATGTCGTTAAAGCAGGTGACGCCCCCGCGGATCATTTCCGCCATCGCCAGTTCGGTGCCGTCGCGGACGAAGGCTTCACCGACCCACCGCTGCTCCAGCGGCCAGATGTGATTCTGTAGCCAGTCCATCATAGGCCTGTCGTCGGCGACGCCGCGCAGGAGCGACATGGCGGCGTGGGTATGGGCGTTGACCAGACCCGGAACGAGGGCGTGATGAGGCAAGGATTCCAACTGGGCGGGTCGGTATTGAGCGAGCGCCTCGCGGTTCGGCAGGATGTCCACAATCCGTCCGGCGTCGATGGCCAGGGCATGGTCTTCCAGCACCAGCCCTTCCGGCTTGACGGGAATGATCCAGCGCGCCTGCATCAGCGTGTCGATGTGCATGTAAGCGGTTAACCCAGTAATTTAGTAAACTTTAACATGTGGACGTGCGGTTTTGCACTTCTAGTCCGCGGGCTTCATTCGTAGATTGACGTTTAGAGGAGCTGGGCCAAATCATCCCGACTCATTTCACAATCTCGCAAGATTTGTGTGAGCAAGCCGGGTCCTAGTGGATTCGCCCGAATGCACGGGTACGACCGTCGTCCGCCCATCGGCATGGCGCAGAAAGTGATGGCTACCTTTGACTCGTATTACCGAGAAGCCCGCTTTCACTAGTGCCGCGATCAATTGCTTGCCGGTCAGGCTAGCCAGCTTGGTCACGGACAACCGTTACCCTCTGTACGCCCACAAAATCGAGGGGTTCGTCCTCCTCGGTGTGGGCTTCCAAACAGAGTCGTATCGCTTCCTTGATCCGCTCCATGAGGTCATCCAAAGATTTCGCCTGGGTATGACAGCCGCGCAGGGCAGGCACGGATGCGATGTAATACCCCTCACGATCCTTTTCGATTACAACGTCGAATTGTTTTTGCACGGCGGTTGCCTCTTGTATTTGTATCGCTTTCGCGATGGTTTGTTTGAATCGGGTTTCTGCACCCGAGGGCGGGTTACTTTTCTGTGCTTGTCCAAAGAAAAGTAACCAAAAGAAAGGGTACCCGGTTGCCGCTTATCTCCTGCGCGCCGGAGCGTTCGGCCGGAGGCGGCAGAAGGGGCTTCCTGCCCCTCTGCCGCCGCGCTTCTTCCATGAAGCGCCCCTTCGGGTTGAACCCGCCGAAAGCCCGGGTGCTCGGCGCGGCAAACGGGACTAAAACAATATCTCTTCATAGGCTGGGATTCCCATCGTTCGTCCCAGCCTACGTGGCTTGTTAGTCAAGGGACGGTAGGCCAGCGAGCGCTAGGTTCCATGGCGTGAATGGCCAGTCACAGAATCTCCAACACCTTCTCCGGCGGCCTGCCAATCGCCGCCTTGCCCTTGGCCAGCACGATTGGCCGCTCGATCAGAATGGGATGCTCCACCATCGCGGCGATCAGGGCGTTGCGATCCAATGCCGGGTCATCCAGGCCGGCTTCCTTGTAAGCGTCCTCGCCCTTACGCATCAAAGCACGGGGCTCCATGCCGAGTTTGTTCAGGATTTCGTCCAACTCGCCAATCCTGGGCGGCGTCTTCAGGTATTCGATAATCGTCGGTTCGATGCCTTTGGCGCGCAGCAACTCCAGGGTCGCTCGCGATTTGCTGCAGCGTGGGTTGTGATAGATGGTCACGCTCATGGTTTGTTTTGCCTCCATTGTCGGGTCGGATCAGACCGGGGGGCGGATTTTCTGTTCGCGCTGCAATTCGCGATTGACTAGCTTGGCGATCTCGCCCAGTTCGCCGGCGAGGATTTCCAGCAAGTCGTCGTTGGTCAGGATGCCCTTGAGCGCGCCATTCTGATCGACCACGGGTATCCGCCGCACGCCCTTGATGCGCATGCGTTGCAAGGTCTCCCAGAGACCGTCGTTTTCGTGGGCGGTGACCAGTTCGTAACTCATGATGTCGCCGATGGCGACTTCTTCCGGATTGACTTCCTCAGCGAGGATTTCGATGACCAGGTCGCGGTCGGTGACGATGCCGATGGGGGCGAAGGTTCCGCTCCCGTTTTCTTCCACCACGATCAAGCAACCAACGTGGTGCTGGCGCATGAGTTTGGCGGCCTCCACGATGGAGTCCTGTTTTCTGACGATAACGGTATCGCGGTTGCAAAATTGGCCGACAGACATGATTTCTCTCCCGAGCTGGATGAATTCCGAAAGCTTTATGTTAACCGTTTTGCCTTGCAGGCGGCAGGTTTGTTGCACGGCGAGGGCACAATTAGGATCGGCATGCTTGACAAGGGAAGCGAGATGGCTATGATTGGCACTCGCATTGATCGAGTGCTAACAAACGCCCTGGCGTCGCGTGAGCCCTCGATGTTCCCAAGCGTTACATTCACTAACAGGAGAATTCGATGAAAATCCGTCCGTTACATGACCGTGTGATCGTTAAACGCCTGCCGGAAGAGCGTACCACCGCCGCCGGCATCGTGATCCCCGACACCGCCACCGAGAAACCGATGCGTGGTGAAGTCCTCGCCGTCGGCACCGGCAAATTGCTGGATAACGGCGATGTGCGTGCGCTCCAGGTCAAGGTGGGCGACAAGGTACTGTTCGGCAAATACGCCGGCACCGAGGTCAAGATTGATGGCGATGAAATCGTCGTCATGCGCGAAGAAGACATCATGGGCGTGATCCTGCCCTAATCACCCCCCCCTGAATTCAAGACTTAATACAAAGTAAGGTAAAAACTATGGCAGCTAAAGAAGTCAAATTCGCCGACGACGCTCGCATCCGCATGGTTCGCGGGGTGAACATCCTGGCTCACGCAGTCAAGGTGACCCTGGGCCCGAAAGGCCGCAACGTGGTTCTGGAAAAGAGCTTCGGCGCACCGACCGTGACCAAGGACGGCGTTTCCGTCGCCAAGGAAATCGAGCTGAAAGACAAGTTCGAGAACATGGGCGCACAGATGGTGAAGGAAGTCGCTTCCCATACTTCCGACGTGGCCGGTGACGGCACCACCACCGCCACCGTGCTGGCTCAGTCCATCCTGAACGAGGGCCTGAAGGCCGTCGCCGCCGGCATGAACCCGATGGACCTGAAGCGCGGCATCGACAAAGCCGTCACCGCGGCGGTTGAGGCCATCCACCAGATGTCCGTGCCCTGTACCGACAGCAACGCCATCTCCCAGGTCGGCTCCATCTCCGCCAACTCCGACGAAAGCATCGGCAAGATCATCGCTGACGCGATGGACAAGGTCGGCAAAGAAGGCGTCATCACAGTTGAAGACGGTTCCGGCCTGGAAAACCAGCTGGACATCGTCGAAGGCATGCAGTTCGACCGCGGCTACCTGTCCCCGTACTTCATCAATAACCAGCAGAGCATGAGCGCGGAACTCGAAAATCCGTTCATCCTGCTGTACGAGAAGAAGATATCCAACATTCGCGAAATGCTGCCGGTGTTGGAAGGCGTCGCCAAGGCCGGGCGTTCGCTGCTGATCATCGCTGAAGACGTCGAAGGCGAAGCGCTGGCTACCCTGGTCGTCAACACCATGCGCGGCATCGTCAAGGTTGCGGCCGTCAAGGCGCCGGGCTTCGGTGATCGCCGCAAGGCCATGCTGGAAGACATCGCCGTTCTGACCGGCGGCACCGTGATCTCCGAAGACGTGGGCCTGAGCCTGGAAAAAGCCACCCTGAACGAACTGGGTACCGCCAAGAAGGTCCAGGTCACCAAGGAAGACACCACAATCATTGACGGCGCCGGCAGCCACGACAAGATCGCGGGCCGCGTATCGCAGATTCGCAAGCAGATGGAAGATACCACCTCCGATTACGACAAGGAAAAGCTGCAGGAACGTCTGGCCAAGCTGGCCGGTGGCGTGGCCGTCATCAAGGTCGGCGCAGCGACCGAAGTCGAAATGAAGGAAAAGAAAGCCCGCGTCGAAGACGCGCTGCACGCGACCCGCGCGGCCGTTGAAGAGGGTATCGTACCGGGCGGCGGCGTGGCCCTGATCCGTGCCCTGCAGAAGATCAAGGACCTGAAAGGCATCAACCACGACCAGGATGTCGGCATCAGCATCGCCCGTCGCGCGATGGAAGAGCCGCTGCGTCAGATCGTCATGAATGCCGGTGACGAAGCCTCCGTGGTTTGTAACAAGGTGACCGAAGGCACGGGCAACTTCGGCTATAACGCCGCGACCGGCGAATACGGCGACATGGTGGCGATGGGTATTCTTGACCCCGCCAAAGTGACCCGCACCGCGCTGCAGAACGCCTCATCGGTAGCTGGCCTGATGATCACCACCGAAGCGATGGTGGCCGAGGAACCGAAGGAAGAATCCCCGATGCCCGGCGGCATGGGTGGAATGGGCGGCATGGAAGGCATGATGTAAGCTTCGCGCTTAATCTGTCAGGCCCGAAAAGCCCCGTCCGAAAGGACGGGGCTTTTTTTATGGCGCGCACGGTGCTCGAGGCTCGGCAAGCTTTGGTTTGTGATCTTGCCCGGCGAGGGTAGCCTGAGCATTTTCTGACTTTCCGCCTCAAATGCAGCAAGCAAGGGGACTTGGCTACCGAGACCACGAACTGACCACAGCTTTTTCCACAGAAAATGTGGGTAAAACCAGCCTCGCCTTGGATTGACGGTTTCCTGGGGCCGGCAGAAATGCCGTTGAGATAAGGTGGAACCCTATCCGTGAAAATCGATCCTCTACCGGGGAGCGTGGGGTTCTCCCCAGGGGTCGCAGGCGTTCTTGATCCTTACCGTCATCGGCCTGGTGTTTTTCCTGTCAGCCCTGGCGTGACTCCACTGGATGGCGGCGCGTCAGCACGCCTGAAGGCCGCCGCCGTCGGCTTTGGAGCGGGGCCGAGTCGGATTGAATGTGCTAGGATGATGGCCCCCCTGACCTGAACGACCAAGCTTTTTCCATGTGGGTACAAAAACATATCGTCCTGAAGCCGCGAGCGCGCGGATTCCACCTGGTCACCGACGAACTCGTCGACCAGCTGCCGGAGTTGAAAGGCTTTCGCGTGGGGCTGGCGCATTTTTTCATCCGCCACACGTCCGCGTCCCTGGTAATCAACGAGAATGCCGACCCGAGCGTGCGCCGGGATTTGGAAGCGCATCTGCGCCGGCTCGCGCCGGATGGTTCGGCTCACTTCACCCATACCTTGGAGGGGGATGACGACATGCCGGGGCATATCAAATCCTGCCTGCTCGGAACCGGCTTGGTTGTGCCCATCGGCAAAGGCGAGCTGCTGTTGGGAATCTGGCAGGGCATTTATCTCGGCGAGCACCGCGAGGATGGCGGCTCCCGTTCCGTTGTCGCCACCCTCAACGGCGAAGCGATCTAAATTCGAAACAAAGGTGATCCCGAATGAAATATCTGTTCAATCTCTGCCTGTTTTTCCTCTTCGCACAGCTCGCCTTCGGCGAGGAGAGCTTATGGAATAAACCTACGCCCCCCCTGGACAAGCCGACCGAGATGACGGTCTATCGCAGCCCGACTTGCGGCTGCTGCGGCAAATGGATAGACCACATGAAGAAGCATGGATTCCTGATCAAGGACGTCCAGACCGAAGATATGGAAGCCGTCAAGCGCAGGCTGGGCGTTCCAAAAGAGCTGGCATCCTGTCATACCGCGGTGGTGGAGGGTTATGTGATTGAAGGTCATGTGCCTGCCGGCGATGTTAAAAAGTTGCTCAAGGCCAAGCCGGCAGTGGCGGGACTAGCTGCGCCCGGCATGCCGGCCGGCTCGCCCGGCATGGAAATGAGCGGGAGGAGGGATCCGTTCTCGGTGATCGCCTTCGACAAACAAGGCAAAACATCGAAATTCAGCGAATACTCTTTTTCTGATTGAGCGGATTGCTTATGAAAACGGAATCACTCATTCTAGCCGGGGATATCGGCGGCACCAAGACCAAGCTGGCCCTCTACCAGCAGGTGGGGGAAGCGCTTCAGTGCGTGCGTGAAACCACCTATGGCAGTGGGGGATATTCCGCATTCGGGGGGATTGTCGCGGAGTTTTTGTCCGGAGCTTCGTCAGGCGTGGCGGCCGCGTGTTTCGGCGTGGCCGGTCCGGTGCGCGATGGCCGCTGTCAGACGACGAACCTGCCCTGGTTGCTCGATGAGGAGGAACTGGCCAGGAGCACCGGCATTACCAAGGTGCGGCTGTTGAACGATCTCCAGGCGATGGCGCTCGGCCTGTTGCGCTTGCCGCCGGGTGAGTTCGTCGAGCTGAATCCGGAAGGTCGGGACGGTTCCGGCAACAAGGCGGTGGTTGCGGCGGGAACCGGATTCGGTGAGGCGATCCTGTACTGGGATGGCCGAACCCATCATGCCATCGCCACCGAGGGTGGCCATGCAGACTTCGCGCCCAACACGCCGGAGGAGGATGAACTCTTGCGCTATCTTCGGTCTAACTTCCGGGGCCATGTCAGTTACGAAAGAATTCTATCCGGCCCCGGTCTGTTCAATATCTATCAGTATTTGCGCGATAGGAACGAGGCGAAGGAGTCGCCGCAACTGGTCGAGCAGCTGCAGGTGGGAGGCGATCCCGGGCAGCTGATCGGCCAATTCGGGCTGGAAAACGGCGATTGGCTGTGCCGGGAAAGCCTGCGTCTTTTCGTGAGCATTTATGGTGCCGAGGCGGGTAATTGGGCATTGAAAACCTTGGCCTTGGGCGGCGTTTTCGTCGGCGGCGGCATCGCCCCCAAGATTCTGCCGGCGTTGCGCGACGGCAGATTCCTGGCAAGTTTCTGCAATAAGGGACGTTTCGCCGACCTGCTGCAAGGCATGTCGGTAAAGGTGGCGCTCAACCAGAATGCCGGACTTTTGGG
This sequence comes from Methylococcaceae bacterium, assembly GCA_035518875.1. Classification (GTDB taxonomy): domain Bacteria; phylum Pseudomonadota; class Gammaproteobacteria; order Methylococcales; family Methylococcaceae; genus DATIXD01. The sequence goes on from DATIXD010000252.1 coordinate 9,528, forward strand.
GGCGGCCCATCACGCGGCATGTTTATTGCCTTAATGGTTGGTGCGGCGACGGGCTGAAAGCCGCGCCGCCATCTTGATCAGTTACTAAGGTCGAATTGCATTGATGCAGGAGTTTTCGATGAACGTAACAGAACTAAGGGCGCTCGCACGCCACAGTGGAATTCACAATCCGGAGGTTTTGCACACCGAGAAGCAGTTGGTGTGGGCGATTCAGAAGGCAAGAGGGGAAGAGACCTGCTTTCTGTCGGACCAACGCATCAAATGCAAGGACATCGAATGCGAATGGCGCTCGGAGTGCATCAAGCTGGTCGCCGAATGGCGCCGCTAGGCTTCCGGCGTTTACGGCTAAAATCCAAGTTCCAAAGTCCTCTGGCTGCCCCGCGGCGATGATCGCGCTGGGGCGGCGTCTACTTGTCCGATCAGATCAAATCGAGTAAAAGAAAGGGTCGCCGACGCCAATCGCGCGACGCCACCCGGTCAATGCAATCAGGAGTCAGCCGTGTTTCCCTGCCGTTCCCTGTCCATCATCGCTTTGGCATTCTTGTCTGCCGTTTCGGCATTGGCCGAGGAAGTCGCCGTAACGCCGCCCCGTGAGCTTCTATTGGAAAAGGAAATGGATTTGCCGTCCACCCATCTGAAGGCCAATGTGCTGCGGGTCACTTTTCCCCAAGGATTTAAAACGCCGCTACACACCCATGACGGCCCAGGCCCGCGTTATGTGCTCAAAGGTAGGGTGAAGATCGAGGAAGGCGGCGAATCTCATGTTTATGAGCCTGGTCAAGTGTTTTGGGAAACCGGGCAATGGATGACGGCCGAAAACGTGGGGCAGGGCGAGGCCGTAATCGTGGTCATCGAACTGGTGTCGCCGAAATAGATATTCGGGCTTGCCGACGGCGGGCCTTAGTTTGGGTTACTGAGCAAAGGGCGCCCGCCCGCCGCCCGGACGGGCACGACCAGCCTCACAACAGATGTTCAGGCATCTTTGGCTGTCAGCTCGCCGACCTTTTTCTCCAGGTTTTTTAGGCGCGTCCACATCTCACCCAGGCGCTGCATGACCGCCATGTTCTTAAGATATTGCTGGAGCGGTTGGACCGGTCCCCCGGCATACATGCCCGGCTGTTTGATGCTGTTGTGCAGGCCCGCCCGGTGGAGGAGCACCGTGTCGCTCGCTACCGTGACGTGATCAAGCACGCCGGTCTGCCCGGAAGCGATGACCCGCTTGCCGAAGCGGCTGGAGCCGGAGATGCCGGTGTGCGCGCAGATGATGCAGTCCTCGTCGATTTCCACGTTGTGACCGATGTGGCATAGGGCGTCGATGATGGTGCCGGCTCTGATGACGGTCGCCCCGTAGGTGCCCCGATCGACGTTGGAGTTAGCGCCGATGACCACCCGGTCCTCGACGATCACCTTGCCGGAATGGGGAATGCGGTAATTACGGCGTTGCTCGTCCTGAGCGAAGCCGAAGCCTTCGGAGCCGATCACGCAACCGGCCTTGAGCATGACGTTGGCGCCGACTTCACAACCATGGCTGATGACACAACCCGGATGCACGACGGTTTCCCGGCCGATCCGCACGCCGTGCTCCACCACGGTATTAGCCATGAGCACCACCCGCTCGCCAAGCGCCACGCCTGCGCCCACCACCACGCCCGGCCCGATCACGGCGCTCTCGGGTACCCGCACGCTTTCGTGGATCACGCTCGATGGGTGGATACGCGGCCATTCGGTGCGGTACAGGTCGCGATCGTCATAGGCTTGCTTCAAAAGGGCCATGGCCAATTTGACATTGGGAGCAATCAGGATTGCGAGGTTTTCCGCCCCTTGCAGTTGCGCGGCGATCTCCTCGGTGGTGACGACTGCCCCGGGTTTTTGGGCTTGAACCCGGGCCAGATATTTCGGGTTGTCCACAAACACCAGAGCGCCGGGCGCGCAGTCCTCGATCGGAGCGATTTTGGCGACTTCATTGTCGGGGCCGATGCGACGGGTGATCAAGCCTTGATCCTTAAAGCGCTGGTGGATTTCTGATGTTCTTAAGTTCATGACGAAACCGTGAAAGGTCGGAAAGAGCCAGAATACCCGTTCAAGCCTGGCCATGGAAGACGCCGAAGTTTTCGGCGTCTTGTTGTTGGGCAATCCTTACGGGGCGCGTGAACATAGTTTAGACCTATTAGCCTTCGGACAAGCGCAGTTCCCTGAGCTTCATCAGTGCATAAACCGATTCCAGATGCGGGATCGAAAGGCCTAGGCGCTGTCCGGCCCGCACCGCATTTCCCAGAATCGCTTCGGTTTCCATCGGTCGCCCCGCCTCGAAATCCAGCAGCATGCTGGTTTTGTAGGGTGGCATCTTGTGCGTGCTGGCAATATTCACTTCGATGATGTCTTCCGGCAGCGGGTGGCCGCCGGCTTTGGCGATGGCGCAAATTTCTTCCATGATGGCGCGGACGAACGGCTCCTGAGTCGTCAAGATGTCGGAGGTGGCGAGGCCGCAGGAGAGCACCGACAGCGGACTGAATGGGGCATTCCAGACGCATTTCTGCCAGCGCGCGGTGGTGATGTCTTCGCTCGCCACGCAGGTGATGCCGGCCTGTTGGTAGGCGGCGCATAGCGCCCTGGTTTTTTCCGACAGACCCTTGGGATAATTGCCTAGGGCCAGCCGGCCGTAAGCCTGATGCCAGATTCTGCCGGGCGCCGTGCGGGTGACGCAGATGAAGGCCAGGCCGCTGATCAGCTCATTGTTGGGAAAGGCTTGTGCGATTTCGGTTTCGACGTCGATACCGTTGCATATGAGCACGATGGCGGTCTTGGGTCCGACGGCGTCTTTCAACAAGCCGATCCGGTCGGCGCTCTCCACTACCTTGATGCACAACAGCACATAATCGGGCTTCTCGGTCAGTTCGGCGGCGCTTCGCACGACTTGCATGGGCCGGAAATGACAGTCGCCTATCGGGCTTTGGATTTCGATGCCGTTCTGTTTGACGTGCTGGTAATCCGAACGGGCGACGACGGCAACCTCGATACCCTGTTTGGCGAGCAGGGAACCATAGAAACTGCCGACGGCGCCGGTGCCGATGACGAGTACTTTCATGATTTTCCTTCCAGATAGGTCTTGAGAAAAGGGATGGTCAGTCTGCGTTTGGCCGCCAGGGTGGCGTGATCGAGCTGCTCCAAGAGCCGGCAAAGGCTGGGCAAATCCCGGCGGTAATGCGACAACAGGAACCGTCCGACCTGCGGCGGCAATTCCAGACCCAAGGTTCGCGCATGCAAATGCAGCGCGGCCAGTTTGTCCTCATCGCTCAAGGGCCGCAGCATCAGGGTAAGCCCCCAGCCCAGGCGGGTCTTGAGATCGGGCAGATGCAGCGGCAATTCGGCCGGGGGTACCCGCGCACTGACAATCAACCGATGATTCAGTTCTCGCAGCCGGTTGAACAGCCGAAACAGCGTATGTTCCCAGTCTTCATTTCCGGCCAGACAATCGAGGTCGTCTAGGCAGACCAGCTGCTGCTGATCCAGGTCGTCGAGCACCGCGCCGCCATAATCCCGCAACGTTCCCAAAGGCAGGTAGGACACCGCTTGCCCGCCTTGGTGCGCCTCTCGGCAGCAGGCGTGGAGCAGGTGGGTCTTGCCCAGTCCTTCCTCGCCCCAAAGAAAGATCAGTGCTTCACCGACGCCCTGTGCGCAGCGGCGCAGATGACAGACCGTTTCCGCGTTGCAGCCGGGGTGAAATTCCCCAAAACCATGCTCGGCATTGAAGGCGAAGCGCAAGGGCAGTTGCTGCGGCATCGTTCAGGCGTTGGGGTCGAGTTTCAGGCGGGCGAGCGAGCCGCCGAACAGGCTCAGGCTGAACCCGATTTCTAGTAGCGCCGGCCAGCGTTCGCTCACATCGACTGCCGCGCCCACTCCATGGATGAAATAAGCCAGGCTGAGCAATCCCAGCCAGATGAAGGTGGTCCGGCGGTTGTACAGCAGGCCCCGCAGCGGAGGCAGCAAGGGCAGGGTGGAGGTTATCAGGATGAGTGCTTTCGGGGGGTGTTTTGCCGCAGACAACGCCGTGCTCCAGGTGATCCACAGAACCAGTAGGCCGAAATAACCGACCAGCGCAGTTCGGTAAGCGCAGCTGGCCGGGTTCATTTCGGCTCGACCTTTTTCAGCGCCAAGGCGACCCGCGCCAATCGCGATCCGAAACTGCGGCAAAGTTTCCTTTCGTCCTCGGTCATCCCGTCGTCGCGTCCGGTATGTCGGCTAGGTCCGTAAGGCGTACCGCCAGAGGTGGTTTCGAAAAGCGCGGTTTCGTTGCTGGGAATGCCCACCAGCACCATTCCATGGTGCAGCAGCGGCAACAGCATAGTGATCAGCGTCGTTTCCTGGCCGCCGTGCATGGAGGATGTTGCCGTGAACGCGCCGGCCGGCTTGCCCGCGAGCGCGCCGGAAAACCACAGGCTGCTGGTGTTGTCGAGAAAATACTTGAGCGGAGCGGCCATGTTGCCGAAATGCGTGGGGCTGCCGAGGGCCAGTCCATCGCAATTTTGGAGATCGTCCAGGGTGGCGTAGGGCGGGCCGG
>DATIXD010000253.1:0-26227 GCA_035518875.1 Methylococcaceae bacterium
TGGGTGGTGAGGGGAGTGACTATCTAAATGGTGGTTCAGGCGATGACATACTTAACGGCGGCCTAGGTAACGATACATACGTTTTTGGGAGGGGGGCCGGCCAAGACCTATTGATCGATTTTGACAGGATAACCGGCGGACAAGACCGGATTCTTGTGGGGCCGAATGTCCTTCCTGAAAACATTACAGCTTCCTACGATGACGCCCATATTCTGATAGGTATCAATGGCACTCAGGATCAGCTCAAGATTCGATGGTTGTCTCATCCCGGTTACCGAATCGAAGAGATGGTATTCAGTAACGGTGTGGTGTGGGATGCCAAGACAATCGAACAGAAAGCAGGGCTTAATGTGAATTTCGCTCCATCGCTTGCCGTCCCGCTCGCGGACAAGGTTGCTGTTGACGGTGACACCTTCACTTTTACATTGCCCGACAATGCGTTTGTCGACCCGGATCAGGGGGATGTTCTTGCGTACACAGCAATAATGGAAAATGGAGCACCGCTTTCATCCTGGCTCACATTTGATGTAGCCACGAAAACTTTCAGCGGTGTGCCCGCGGAAAGCGATTTGGGGCTTACGGCTATCCGAGTAACCGCCACCGATAGTAGTGCCCACTCCAACTCAGATGTATTCAATCTGATGGTCAACCCGGCTCCGAATATGGCGCTGATTGGTACGGCGGGGAACGATACGCTGAGCGGCAAGAGCGGTGATGACGCACTGAATGGAATGGCAGGTGATGACTATCTAATCGGGAATGCGGGTAATGATGTCTTGCGTGGTGGGGAGGGTAGCGACTCTCTGAACGGCGGAGCCGGCGCCGATTTGTTGCGCGGCGAATCGGGCAACGACTATCTGAATGGCGGGCAAGGCATTGATGCCATGTATGGTGGTATCGGTGATGATGTTTTTGAAGTAGACGATTACGCCGACGTTGTTATGGAGAGCATTGATGAGGGCACGGATACTGTGCGTAGTAGCCTCATATACACACTCGCTGCGGAAAATGTTGAGAATCTTGTTCTAACAGGTTCTCAGGCAAGCATTGCGGAGGGCAACGTTTTAAACAACATGCTTCTCGGCAACAGTCTTGGTAACTCTCTCTACGGCTGGGATGGCGTTGACATCCTGGATGGTGCGAGTGGCGCAGATTACATGGACGGTGGGCTGGGCGATGATGTATTTGTTGTGGATGATGTGGGCGATGTCGTTGTTGAAAATATTAACGAGGGTTTGGACACCGTTCAAAGCACCGCTACCTTTACCCTGGGCGCAAACGTCGAAAACCTTGTCCTGACAGGCTCCAACGCGATTAATGGCATAGGCAATATGCTGAATAATGTGATGATAGGTAACGGCGCCAACAATATGCTGAAGGGAAGAAATGGCAATGACACTCTAGATGGCGGAGCCGGGGTGGACAAGTTGATTGGAGGCGCGGGTAATGACATCTATGTGGTGGATAGCGCCGGCGATGTGGTCACCGAATCTGCAGGTGGGGGTACCGATACAGTGCAAAGCCTCATTGGCTACGCCTTGGGCGCAAATGTGGAGAACCTTGTATTGACAGGCAATGCTGCTATCAATGGCAGAGGCAATAACTTGGTAAACACCCTAACCGGTAACAGTGCCGATAACATTTTGAATGGCGGCAGAGGCGCAGACAATCTTATAGGCGGGACAGGTAACGACACCTACGTCGTGGATAACATCGGAGACATAGTGATCGAGCTTGTCAATGAGGGGATCGACCTGGTTCATTCTAGTATGGACTATACCCTCGCCGCCAACACGGAGAATCTGAGGTTGACTGGAGTGTCGGCGATTAACGGAACTGGCAACGGGATGGACAACGAGCTCACCGGAAATAGTGCGATCAACACCCTGACTGGCGGGGCGGGCAACGACCGCCTCGACGGCAAAGGCGGCGCCGACAAGATGCTTGGCGGGACGGGCAACGACACCTATGTGGTCAACGTTGCGACCGACGTCATCACCGAAAACGCCAACGAGGGTGTTGATAGGGTCGAATCCGGGGTTACTCTCACCCTCGGGGCCAATTTAGAAAATCTGTTGCTGACCGGCGCTACAGCCCTCAACGGCACCGGTAATGCCCTGGATAACTTTCTCCAAGGCAATAGTGCGGCAAACAGTCTGACTGGTCAGGCCGGCAATGACACACTGGACGGTCTGGGCGGCGCGGATACGCTCACCGGCGGCAAGGGGAATGACACCTACATTCTGGGCCGCGGCTATGGCAGCGACACGGTGGTCGAGAACGACGCCACGGTCGGCAATACCGACGTGCTATCTTTCCTGTCTGACGTATCCATCAACCAGATATGGTTCCAACACGTCGGCTCCAACCTAGAAGTCAGCATCATCGGCACTGCCGACAAGATGACCATCCGCAACTGGAATTCCGGCTCGACCTATCACGTCGAACAGTTCCAGACCGCCGACAGCAAGACGCTGCTGGACACCCAGGTCGAGAATCTGGTGTCCGCGATGGCCGCCTTCTCACCGCCGGCCGCGGGACAAACCACCTTGCCGCAGAATTATCAGGACGCCCTGGCTCCCGTGCTGGCAGCCAACTGGCATTAGTTCGAGTTTGTTTGATGCCTTTCCCTTGTGTCCGTCCGCCCTTCACGGCCGCCGGGCGCTGCCTTTTAAGGGACTAAATCATCATGAGAGATACCCATTCCGATGCGTCCACCGGACCCCCCGGTGGCGTTGATTCACACGCGCCCGAATCCCGCAAGATCGACAGCGGCTTGGCCTGTCTAGTCATGGTCGCCCGGTTTCACGGGCTAGTTGCCGATCCGGCGCAACTGGCCCATGAGTTTCAGAATAGCGGTAAGCCCTTTGGTTCCGTCGAAATCCTGTTGGCGGCAAAGAAGCTCGGTCTGCAGGCCAAGCAGGTGCGCACCCACGTGTCCCGATTGAGCCATACGCCGCTGCCCGCAGTCGCCGTCGATCGGGACGGGCACTACTGTGTGATCGCCCGCGCTGACGGGGCACGTGTCCTGATCCACGACCCCAGATCGAGTAGACCAGAAATCATCTCCGTGGAGGCGTTCGATTCGCGATGGACGCAACGTCTGATCTTGTTGGCCTCGCGGGCTTCGCTGGTTGGCGACCTGTCCAGGTTCGATTTCAGCTGGTTCATTCCGGCGGTCGTCAAATATCGCAAACTTCTGGGCGAGGTATTGCTGGTTTCCTTCGTCCTGCAGTTCTTCGCCCTGGTGACACCCTTATTTTTCCAGGTGGTGATGGACAAGGTGCTGGTGCACCATGGCCTAACCACTTTGAACGTGGTCGCCATCGGGCTGATGGTGGTGGTGATTTTCGAGGTGGCGCTCACGGCGCTGCGCAGCTACGTGTTCGCCCATACAACCAGCCGCATCGACGTCGAGCTGGGTGCCAGGCTATTCCGGCATTTGCTATCGCTGCCGCTGGCCTACTTCCAGGCCCGGCGAGTGGGCGATTCGGTGGCCCGGGTGCGCGAGCTAGAAAACATCCGCAGTTTCCTCACTGGCAATGCCATCACCCTGGTGCTGGATTTGTTCTTTTCCGTCGTGTTCCTCGCTGTCATGCTCTACTACAGCGGCTGGCTGACGCTGATCGTGGGAGCATCGCTTCCCTGTTACCTGCTGCTCTCGTTTTCGATCACCCCGCTGCTGCGCGCGCGGCTGCACGAGAAGTTCAATCGCGGTGCGGAGAATCAGGCCTTTTTGGTGGAGATCATCGGCGGTATGGACACCGTCAAGGCCATCGCGGTCGAGCCGCAACTGACTCGACATTGGGACAATCAATTATCGGCCTACATCGCCGCGAGTTTTCGCACATCGACCCTGTCGACGCTGGGCCATGGCGGTGTCTCGCTGATTGGCAAGCTGGTGACGGTCGCCACCATGTGGCTCGGCGCCCGGCTGGTGATCGACGGCGAACTGACGGTGGGGCAATTGGTGGCCTTCAACATGCTGGCCAATCACGTGGCTACGCCGGTCATGCGGCTCGCGTCCCTGTGGACCGACTTCCAGCAGTCAGGTATCTCGGTGCAACGGCTGGGCGACATCCTCAACGCCCGCACCGAACTCGCCGGCCAGAAGAGTACCCTGCCGCCGCTCAAAGGGCGAATCGAGCTCGACCAGGTGGTTTTCCGCTACCGTCCGGACGGCAGCGAAGTGCTGCGCAGCGTCAGCCTGAAGGTCGCACCCGGCGAGGTGATCGGTATCGTAGGGCGCTCGGGGTCCGGGAAGAGCACCCTGACCAAGCTGGTGCAGCGACTGTATCTGCCGGAACGCGGCCGGGTGCTGGTGGACGGCATCGACCTGGCTCAGGCCGATGCGTCTTCGCTACGCCGGCAGATCGGCGTGGTACTCCAGGAAAACGTGTTGTTCAACCGTACCATCCGCGAGAACATCGCGCTGGCGGACCCCGGCGCGCCCATCGAAGCAGTGATCCAGGCCGCGCGGTTAGCCGGGGCTCACGATTTCATCCTGGAATTGCCAGAGGCCTATGACACCATGGTGGGTGAACACGGCGCGACGCTTTCCGGCGGCCAACGCCAGCGGATCGCCATCGCCCGCGCCCTGATCACCAACCCGCGCATTCTCATCTTCGACGAAGCGACCAGCGCGTTGGATTACGAGTCCGAACGCATCATTCAGCAAAACATGAAGGCCATCTGCCAGGGCAGGACGGTGTTGATCATCGCCCATAGGCTTAGTGCGGTTCGCGATGCACAACGGATCGTCGTCATGGACAAAGGGCAGATCGTCGAGGAGGGCAGCCATGCTGAACTGCTCGCCATGCCGACCGGGCAGTTCGCGCATCTGTACCGGCTGCAACGTGGGGGCTGAGCGGTGAATGTTTCCCGGTGGTCGCACCTCGGCGCCGTGGCTGCTTTGTGGAGAATGTACGCTGTGGTTTTCCGCCATGCCTGGCGCGAGCGCAGGCAATTCGACACGCCTCACCGCCTGTCCCACGAGGCGCAATTCCTTCCGGCGGCGCTGGCCTTGCAGGAGACGCCGGTGTCGCCCGCCCCGCGCGCGACCATGTGGCTATTGATGCTGTTTTCCTTCTGCGCGCTGCTTTGGGCGATTTTCGGTTGGGTCGATATCGTCGCCACCGCCAGCGGCAAGCTGGTGCCGAACGACCGGACCAAGGTGATCCAGCCGATGGAAACGGCCGTGATCCGGGCGATTTATGTTACCGATGGCCAGCCCGTCAAGCCCGGCGACGTGTTGGTCGAACTGGACGACACCACCGCCACCGCCGACACCCTGCGCTTGGCCAACGATCTGACCGCCGCATGTCTGCAAGCAGCGCGGGCGAAGGGCTTGCTGGCCGCCATCACGCAGGGCGCGGCCCCGAAAATCGAGGGGATCGAGGGCATCGACAGTGCGCGTGTCGCCCAGGAACAGCGTGTCCTGGAAGGTGAGCATGCGGAATTAAGGGCCAGACTGGCTCAGCTCGACGCCGACAAGACGAAACGTGAAGCCGAACTGCGCTCCACCCAGGAAATCGTCAGGAAACTGGAGCAGACCGCCCCGATCGCACGGCAGCGCGCCGAGGATTTCAAGGGGCTGGTCGAGAAAAACTTCGTCGCCAGGCACGGCTATCTCGAACGGGAGCAGGTACGCATCGAGCAGGAAGCCGACCTGGCCAGCCAACGCAGCCGGCTCAACGAGCTCATGGCCGCTTTGCAGGAAGCCAAGCATCAGAAGACCACGCTGATCGCGGAAACCCGCCGCGCCACCCTGGATAGCCTGAACGACGCCGAACAGAAAACCGTGGCGGTGAGGCAGGAACTCGTCAAGGCAGAGACCCGCGCGAAGCTCATGAAGCTGACCGCCCCAGTCGAAGGAGAGGTTCAGCAGTTGGCGGTGCACACCGTAGGCGGGGTGGTCACCCCGGCACAGCCCCTGATGATGATCGTACCCAAGGATAATCCGCTGGAAATCGAAGCGTTTGTGGAGAATAAGGACATCGGCTTCGTCAATCCCGGACAGGAAGCGGAAATCAAAATCGAGACCTTTCCCTTCACCAAGTATGGAACCCTACACGGGCAAATCACCCAGGTTTCCAACGACGCCATCAACGACGAAAAGCGTGGCCTGATCTATTCCGCTCGCGTCCAACCCGAGCGAACCACGATGCAGGTTGAGGGAAAAACCGTGAACCTGAGCCCTGGCATGGCCGTGACGGTGGAAGTCAAGACCGGACAAAGGCGGGTGATCGAGTATTTTCTGAGCCCGTTGATTCAGCACGCCAGCGAGAGCCTGCACGAAAGATAGCATGTCGGTCTTCGCGTAAATGTAAAGCTGATGAGGCGTGAGCGCCTGGACTGAACAAATGTCTCGGCGTTACGGTCAGGGGAGTTCAACGATCAAAAGATCAAGGCTTATTTTCGGTTCAGCTCTCATGCTCACGGCGAGGACTAATCCCAGCGCACTCTCACCCCGGCCCAACCCCCGATAGGAGCGCCGGGCCCGAGGAAGCGTTCAGGGGTGCCGCCGTCCGGAGCACCGGTGAAGAAATTCCGATTGACGACCCCGAAATTCTCGTAGTCGGTGTCGAAGACGTTGTTCGCCATGGCGAAGATCTCCACATGTTTGTGGACCCGGTAGCGGGTGTGGAGATTGACCACCACGTACTCGGGTACCTGCGGCAGTTGGTTTTCATCATCGCCGCGCAGGTACTGGCTGGAGGCGTATTGCAGATCGCCGCCGAAAAACCAGCCGGTCAGCAATTCGTACTCCGCGCCCAGCTTGACGAGTTGCTGGGGAATACCGGGAATGCGGTCGCCGGGACTGACGGTTTCCGGCCCCAGTGCGTTCTGCAAGGTGGCGTGGGTTTCGTAGGTGGCGTCGATGAAGCTGTAGTTGACATACCAGTTGAAGCTGCCGTGGTTGCCCTGAAGGCCCACTTCCGCGCCCTGCCGCAGGGTCTTGCCCACATTCTGGAAAAATCCGCGCGTCAGGCCGCCGCCGACATTGGTGAACAGGATGTCGTTGTCGAGTTCCGTGTGGTACAAGGCGGTGGTCCAGCGCACTGCCTCGCCGAGTTTGCCGCGCAAGCCCACTTCGAAGGTGTTCGACACCACCGGCTTCAGCGGCGGATCGGCGATGAAGCTGTTGGGCAGGGAACAGGGTGCCTCGGGGTCGGCGCAGGTCAGTTCCACCGGGGTTGGAACGCGGAAACCCTCGTTGTAATTGGCGTAGAAGGTCAGGTCTTTGACCGGGCCGCCATTCGCCGACAAGGCGTCCAGCGGTTGCAGCGTGAAGCCGGCTGAAGGATTCAGCCGGTTGAAGGTGTGGTAACCGTTAAGCGACGTACGTTCGCCTTCCTCGTCGGTGCCGAAACCCGATAAATCGATCTCCGCTTGGTTCCAGCGAGCCGATGCGTTGAGGTGCAGCCAGGGTGTGGGGGACAGGGTGTCGGTGGCGAAGATACCGAGGTACTGATTGATTGCGCGGGCCTGGGTCAGAGGTTCGCGCTCCGCGACGGCCGTGGTGCCGCGGCTTGGAGTGAACGCCGCCTCCTGTTCGGACTGCTTGAAATCGGTGTGTCCGTAATCGTAGCTGGTTCCAAAAGTGAATTTATTCTCCAGATCGAACACATCGCCCAGATAGCTCAGCTGAAACTGCGCGCCGGTTCCATCTTCGTCGCTGCGCGACTGGCGATTGACCGCGGAGGGCACCAACACCCCTTCCTCGTCCAGACATTCGGCGAAGGTGGCGAACTGCTCGCAGTCTTCCGCGACATCGCCGTTGAAGGTATCGATCGTGTTGCCGCGGTAATAGGCATTGCCCGCCAGCAGCCAATCCGGCGAAAATTGATGGCTGACGCGCAGATTCAAGAAATTCAGATCGGGCTCGGTGATGTCCGGATAGGTATAGACAGCCGAGCGGTCGGCTTGCAGCATGCTTTCCGGCAAGACTCCATTGCCAGTCAGCTTGTTGTTCGCGAAAGTGTAGGTGAGATCGACGTCGGTGCTTTCGTTCTCCCAGCCGAGCTTGAGGAAAAGCTGGCGCACATTGCTATGGGAGTGATCACGCCAGCCGTCCTGCTCGAAAATATTGCCGGTGATGAACCAGTCGAACTGGTCTTTCGATCCGCCATGCTCGAACTCGAAGGACTTGCGTCCGAAGGAACCGCCCAGGATTTCGGCCCGCGTGCCGGGATGGCTGAAGCCGCTCTTGGTGCGAATCGACAGGGCGCCGCCCAGGGTGTTGAGCCCGAACAGCGGGTTGGAACCGGGAATCAAGTCCAGGTTGGCAATCGCGGACTGGGGAATCAGATCCCAGTTCACGGTGTCGCCAAAGGGCTCGTTGATGCGAACGCCATCCTGGTAAACCGAGAGGCCTATCGGGGTACCGATCAGAGGCGATGCGTTGAACCCGCGGTAAGTGACGTCAGGCTGATACGGATTGTTCTGCACATCATTGATGTTCACGCTGTTCAGACTGCGGTTCATGAACCTGGGCAGATTCAGGGACTCCTGGCGTTGCATCGCCTCGTCCTCCACCGATTGCACGTTGCCCGGCACCTGACTGAGCGGCAGGCCTACGCTGGGCAGCGGGGTGATGCCCACCACCTCGACTTCTTCGAGTTCAAAGGCCTTGGCCGGGCTAGCCGAACGCGCTTCCTCCGCCAGGGCGGGGGAAATCGCAAGGACACTCAAGGTTAATAACGGCAGGCCGGCGCTCGCGGCCGCCGCCATTATCCTGGCAGGTGTTTTTTTTCCGGAATTCTTATTCATCAGTCGCAGCTTTGCCTTGGAGGTTTTCGATGACTATGGGTTACCCACCCCAAGCCATTTATCGTAAGAGAAACTGTTAGCGCGACCTATAGGAAAACTTCCCGGTTATGGTCGGGAAATTTTCCTTTTGCCTGCAATTCAGGCCGCTCGTCAGGCAAGAATAGCGATAGGCATCGACCGGGCTTTCCAGGGCTTGCGCGCCTGCGTCAGCCCTTGATAACCCCGTACTGGTAGGCGAGACGAACCAGGTCCGTGGTGGTGTTGACGTTGAGCTTATCCTTGATGAGGCTGGCGTAATTGGAAACGGTCTTGTAGCCGAGTTGGAGTTCCTCGGCCACTTCGCGGGTGTTCAATCCTTTGGCGAGCAGGCAGAACACGTCGAACTCCCGGGCCGACAGCGTATTGAGGGCCACCTGGGATTCGTTGCGGGCGACGCTTTGATAAGCCAGCTTTTGGGCGATGTCGGGCTCCAGGAAGGTCTCGTCGGCGGCGATCTTGACCACGGCTTCGACCAGTAGTTCCGGCGCGCAACTCTTGGTGATGTAGCCCTTGGCCCCGGCTTCCAAAGCCCGCGTCACGTACATCAGTTCGTCATGGATGCTGAACATCAGGGCTTTGGCGGCGGGGTCGCGGGCGACGATGCGTCGCAAGGCGGCCAACCCGCCGATGCCGGGCAGGTTCAAATCCATGACCGTGACCTCCGGTCGGTAATCCAGATAGTACTGGCAGGCTTCCTCGCCCCGAGCGGCCTCGCAGACGACTTCGATGTTCCCGGTCTGGGACAGGAACAGGCGATAGCCGGCGCGTACCACGGCGTGGTCGTCCACCAGCATGACGGTAATTTTCGGATTCATGGCGAAGGTTCTCCCGAGGGTATGCGAATCTCGATGGCGACGCCCCGCCCCGGTTCGGCATTGAGTTCGAAATGTCCACCCAGGCTGGCGACTCGCTCGCGCATACCGACCAGGCCGAAGCCGCGCGGTGGCTGTCGGGGATCGAACCCCCGGCCGTCGTCCCGGATCGACAGGATGATCGAGGGACCGTGGGTATTCGTTTCCGCCAGCCTCAGGCGGATGCGGACATGCTGCGCCTCGGCGTGCTTGACCACATTGGTTAGCCCTTCCTGGACGATGCGGAACACATGGATGTGGGTATTCCCGGCGTGTTCATCGATGCCGGGTTCGCAGGCGAAATCGACGGCCAGGCCGGGATGGCTGTTACGCCAGTTTTCCACCAAATCCTCGAGCGAGGCAGTCAGGCCCAATTCGTCCAGGAGGCTGGGCCTAAGTCGCCGCATCATGGCCCTGAACACGCCGAACAGCCGATCGCATAGGCTCATGATGTAATCGGCGACTTCGCGGTCCTGAGCGCCGCCGTGGCGCAAGGTGGCCGCCATGACCTTGATCGCGGTCAGGGATTGGCCCAGCTCGTCGTGGAGTTCGCGGGCCAGATAGCGGCGCTCCTCTTCCTGTAGACCTAGGGATTGCTGGATCAGCGCATGGTTTTCGGCGCGGGATTTTTCCAGGGCGCAAGCCATGTGGTTGAACGCTGCGGAGATGCGGGCGAATTCCGGCAGGGGAAAGCCGGGCAGGCGCTTGCCGTACTCGCCTTTTTCGATGTCTTCCAGCCCCCCCAATATCGTCCCCACCGAACGGAACGCCCGGCCCACGGTGAAGTGGACCAGGAAGTACACTGCACACGCCAGGGCCAGAAGCAGAAACAGAAACCCGCGCGTTTCCTGCCACGACTCGGCGATTTCATCATCGGTATTGGCTTCGATGCGGATGGTGATCTCACCGCCCCTGCCATCGGGCAGGCGTTGTTCTGTGACGACCGGTTCCGGCGCGATCGCCCAGTGGAACCAGGCGGGAGCCGCTGTATAGGACGTGCTTTTCTCGCCGGTGAGATCGATCGGCGAGGGTACTGACCCGGTGACCCGGATGCGCAGATGCCGGGTATGTTCCAAGCGCCCCAATTTGATCAGCCATTCGGAAAGCGGCCGCCCGGTGGTGCGCGTCTCCGCGAAGCCGGCTTCGATCAGTTGGAAGGCCAGATTGACCGTCGAGAGGGTTTCCTCTTCCACCGAGCGGCGAGCATTGTGCACGGCGAAAACAAAGCCCAGGCCGACGATCATCAGCATCACGGCCACGATCATGAGGTTCAGGCGGAGTCGCAGGCTAAGTCCTTGACGCATTGCGTTCTTGAACAGGTCCGAAAAAAGAAGGGCTCCGCGGAGCCCTTGCGCAAGAAGTCAAAACGAGTCTATTCCTGGCCGATCTGGTAAATCTCGTGCTCGTCGTCCTCGATGATCTGGCCGGTGGCGGCGTCCACTTCCAGTTTCACTTCCTCGCCTTGGGCGGTTCGGACGTCGAATTCATAGGAGGCTTCCCCATTGGATTCGATTTCGTATTCGGTCTCGACGATCTCGCCGGGGTGGGCCTTGAGGGCGATTTTTTTGGCCTCAGCTTCGGCGATCTTCATCTTCGACTTGAACAGCGGATCGTCGGCGCTGTTAACCTCCTGCTCTTCCTCGGTGATCTTTCCCCGGTTGGCATCGCACTCGTATTCAAAGGTCTTGCCGTCCTGGGCGGCGATTTCGAACTCATAGATGGGGGTGCCCCGCTCATTCTTGAATTCCAATTTGACTACATTCCCATCTTTCTTGGCCAGAGCCGCCTCCAGGCATTTCTCCATGCGGACTTTGGTGGGCATCATTTTGAATTGTTCAGCGGATGCCGCGGTAGCGCCTAAAGATAAAAGCAATGCAGTGACTACCGATATTGTGAATTGCGCTTTCATCGTTCTGCCTCCTTGGGCTTTCACGGAAATAGGGAGATCGCTCTGAATGTTTGATCCGGTCATCCAATCGGGTCTTCAAGGCGGATTCAAAATCGAGGCTAGAGAAGTCACCTTCCCCCGTCAAGAGGAAAACAAGGTCCCGGAGCGAAAGGGAAATTTTCCCGGATAAGAAAAGGAAATTTTCCCGATTGGTTTCAGAAGGACATCGTGCATACTGCCAATCGGTTCCCCAAAGGGATCTGACATGCCCCCGTTTAGGATGGCTCCACAAGGTGCGAATGACTCACCGATGCACACCGCACCCACCGCATGCTTGGCCCCCAAGATCCTGGTTCTTACCGTATTCGCCCTGACCTACGCTTTCATCATTCTGTTCTATCGGCGCAAGACGATTTTTTAGCCAGAGAGGTTTGGATGTCACGGAAATATCAATGTTTTATCGTGAAACGGATCGGGACGATTACCCAACTGTCTACCGACTGATTCCCTCTGCGGGCGGGAATGAAGTGCCACACCCTCAGTTGCTTCACTGCAGCCTCATCCAGTAGGGCGTAGCCGCTGCTTTTCTCGATCCGGATCTCACCCGGTAATCCGTTGGCCAAGACCTGAACTCGGAGTTTCACGATTCCTTCCAAACCACGCTGCAGAGCCGCTTGCGGATAGATCGTCGGGGGATTTTTGAGCGCCGGTGACCGGTAATCGGCCTCCGCAATAGCGCCCGCGTGGGAAGCCGAGGTTGTCTGCTGGCCGGTCCCGGATGGGGGGGGCGATGGCACGCTAGCTACGGCAGCTTGGCTGTCGGCCGGCTCAGAGGCGGCGGCCCGGGAGCCGGCGGAGGGGGGCTCCTTCGACGTTTTCGGGCCAGAAGGCGACGCCGGCTTGGCTCGCCGCTTCGGTTTCTCGGCTTTTTTCTGTTCGGATACTGTCAACGCGGATACGGGTTTGGATTCAGCCAAGGGTTGCGTTGGCGCCTGGCTCTGGATAGGAAACTTCGACGTTTTAGGCGCCGGTTCTGGCGTCAATGCAATGGTGGCAACTTCAATGATCTGGGGAGGTTTGACCTTTGATTGAGGAGCTTCCTTTATTGCGACCAACTCGGCAAGAAAAGTCGCGTGGAGTACGACTGAAAGGGTCAACCCCAAAAAGCGACTGTTTGGCCGATCGTAATGCAACACTGCTTGGCCAGGGAGGCTCTCGACTATTCGGGGCATTAGTATGAAGACCGAAGATGCAAAAGCAACGGAAGAATTTCCCAAGCGGGGTTGTGGGAAGATGGTCCCGGCGGGCGGACGGCAACGCGCATTCGAGGTGCGACTCGAAGATTGACGATGAGGAATCGAGCCAGACGATCTTCCCGTTGGATGCAGCAGCCGGACATCAGCCTGAACGCATTCTTGGACTTGATCCTGAATATCTTGCTTTTTTTTGTGTTCGCGACCGAATTGGCCATTTTTGACGCAATCGATATAGCGGTGCCGATAACGGAATACTCCGATACGCTCTCAACGAACAGGCAGGCCCTGATTATATTCATAAGCAAGGATAACCATTACTTTGTCGATGGCGAGGAAATCCCGATTGAAAGTCTCGCCGCTTTGCTTTTCCGGAAAAAGAAGGAAGATGAGACATTCAATAGCGTCACAGTGAGGGGGGATCTCAATAGTAGCCTTCAGGCCACCGTAGACGTGTTGGGTGTGTGCAGGGCGGCCGGAATCGAGAAGGTCAAAATCGAAACGGAAAAGCCTGAAACTCTTCCTCCCGGTTGACATTAACGCTAAAAGTCATGGCAGTCAGCGAAAACTATTTTGACGAGTATGTCCTCCAGGGTGGCATCACCATGGCAGTGCTGCTTCCCCTATCGATTTTCACTTTGGGGGTCATCATCCAAAGGTTCCTGGATCTGCGTACTTCACGCGTGATGCCCAAAGGACTGATCGAAGCAGCCAGTGGCATCGCGAACCAGGAAACATTCGATTCATTCCGCGACAGCTTGACTTCTCTTTCCGTTCCCCTGGCGCAGGTAATATTGGCTTACATCGAGGCTGGAGAACGTGGCGAACCCATTCATCCCGATGTTAACCCATCGCCGATAGAGGATGTCACTGACAGGCTCTACCAATCGCTGACTCCCCTATCCACCGCCTACGTTATTGCCCCCCTGATCGGGGTGCTGGGAACGACGATCGGAATCATGGGTACCTTTGAGCAATTTGCGATCCTTGGAAAAAGGGACATGTCCGCTTTGGTGTCGGCCATCGACAAGTCATTGATCACGACCATGTGGGGTCTCATCATCGCCGTGCCGGCTTATTACTTTTTCGCAATCCTGCAAGGCAAGATTTTTCGTTACGAGAGGGATCATTTTCCCAGACTGCTGAAAGACATCATGAAGAAGTGCGCTCCATTCATCAAAGTCGGCCCCATCGATCAGTTTGAAGGAGAAGCTTCACGCTGTTGAGATACTGCCCCGCCAGCGAGAGGGCATGCTTTACATTCCAGTATTTTGTGGTCTTTGACGGGCTCTCGCTGATTTTCGTCGGCTCCCGTAGCCTGCTTCTTAGATTTCCCCATCCCGCCCGCCGGCGCATCCAACGCCAGATCAAACAACGATACCGTTTCGGCAACGCATCATCCTAAATTCGGCCACGCTATCCGGCGCAATCAGCGTCGGTTCCACGATCTGGCTGACGTAGCCGTGTTAGACCTTCCTTCTCGGCGAGTGTGCGCAGCGACCTGAGATCGCGGCCTTGTCGGGCACGGCGGTGACGCCAATGCCGCGGATCTCCGTTTCGCGCGGCACACCCCAAGCTTCAGTTGGAAACGCGGCCTTGGAACCCCCGGTTTCCCGCACCGGGTTCCCAAACTGGTGCTTGGGAACCAGCAAAAATGTGAGGTTTCCGGGATTTTTCCGGAAAATGGCTTGCTCGAGTGCGGGATATTTCCGTGCACCGGGAATCGTCGGGATTTTTCTTTGCCCTTCTTGCCGATTTTTTCCCAATGCTATTCGGGCTTTTTTCAGTAGAGCCTCCTTTCGGATTCTTCCAAAATTCCCCGCCGTGATCATCGATCCAAAGATCGCTCCGCCTTCAAGCGAGCAGTCCGATACAAGAATTCAGCGAGGAGAAAAACATGCAATTACGCAAACTGGCGGTGGCCATCGGCTCCGTACTGTTCACTGCGGGGCTCTCGGGCCTGTCCGGCGCGGCCTTCGGCAACACCGACCTGGCCAGAATGGCGGAGGATGACAAGAACTGGGTTATGCAGACCAAGGACTATTCAGCGACGCATTTTTCCAGGATGCACCAGATCAACACCGACAATGTGAAGTACCTAAAGGTGGCGTGGACCTTCTCCACCGGCACTTTGCACGGCCATGAAGGCGCGCCCTTGGTGGCGGACGGCATCATGTACGTGCACACGCCGTTTCCGAACAACGTGTACGCCCTGGACCTCAATGATCCCGGTCGGATTCTCTGGCAGTACAAGCCCAAACAGAACCCCGCCGCCCGCGCCGTGGCCTGCTGCGACGTGGTGAACCGCGGTCTCGCCTACGTGCCCGCCGGAGACCACGGCCCGGCCAAGATTTTCCTCAACCAGCTCGACGGCCATGTGGTCGCCCTCAACGCCAAGACCGGCGAGGAAATCTGGAAGATGGAGAACTCCGACATCGCCATGGGATCGACCCTGACCGGCGCGCCCTTCGTGGCCAAGGACAAGGTGCTGGTGGGCTCCGCCGGCGCCGAGTTGGGCGTGCGCGGTTATGTCACCGCTTACAACATCAAGGACGGCAAGCAGCAATGGCGCGCCTACGCCACCGGCCCCGATCAGGATCTCCTGCTGGATGCCAACTTCAACGGCCCCAACCCGCACTACGGCCAGTTCGGGTTGGGGCTACAGACCTGGGAAGGCGATGCCTGGAAGATCGGCGGCGGCACCAACTGGGGCTGGTACGCCTATGATCCCAAGCTGGACATGGTGTATTACGGCTCCGGCAATCCGGCGCCCTGGAACGAGACCATGCGTCCCGGCGATAACAAGTGGACCATGACCATCTGGGGGCGTGACCTCAACACCGGCAAGGCCAAGTTCGGCTATCAGAAGACGCCCCACGATGAATGGGATTATGCCGGCGTCAACTACATGGGCCTGTCCGAGCAGGAGGTGGACGGCAAGGTGCAGCCGCTGTTGACCCACCCGGACCGCAACGGCATCGTCTACACCCTCAACCGGGAAACCGGCTCGCTGGTCAACGCCTTCAAGATCGACGACACCGTGAACTGGGTGAAGAAGGTCGATCTCAAGACCGGTCTGCCGATCCGAGACCCGGAATACGCGACCTACATGGACCATGAGGGCAAGGGCATCTGCCCCTCGGCGATGGGCTATCACAATCAGGGACTGGAATCCTATGACCCCGACAAGAAGCTGTTCTTCATGGGCGTGAACCACATCTGCATGGATTGGGAGCCGTTCATGTTGCCCTATAGGGCCGGACAGTTCTTCGTCGGCGCGACCCTGAACATGTATCCGGGACCTAAAGGCACTCTCGGCCAGGTCAAGGCGATGAACGGCGTCACCGGCAGGATGGAATGGGAAGTTCCCGAAAAGTTCGCGGTCTGGGGCGGGACCATGGCGACCGCCGGCAACTTGATGTTCTACGGAACGCTCGACGGCTACATCAAGGCCCGCGACTCCCGTACCGGCGACCTGTTGTGGAAGTTCAAGCTGCCCTCCGGCGTCATCGGCCACCCGATCACCTACCAGCACAACGGCAAGCAGTACGTCGCCATTTATTCCGGCGTGGGCGGCTGGCCGGGCGTTGGCCTGGTGTTCGACCTGAAGGACCCGACCGCCGGCCTAGGCGCGGTGGGTGCGTTCAAGGAACTGGCCCATTACACCCAGATGGGCGGTGCCTTGTTCGTGTTCTCGCTGTAAGCATCCTTGTGGGAGCGTTGCACCGCTATCAATCCCGGTGTCGGCTCCATCGCGGGCTGAAGTCCGCTCCCACCTCACTTCGAGGAAATCAACACATGCGTTTCGCCCGCGTCACTCTCCTGGTTTTGTCGCTTCCGTTTCTCGGGAGCGGCGGGGCCGTCGCCGCCGAACCCCTCAGGGTTTGCGCGGCGGAAAATGAACTGCCCTATTCGGACAAGGACGGCAAGGGCTTCGAAAACAAACTGGCGGAACTGATCGCAGGGGAACTCGGCCGGCCGCTGGAAAACGTCTGGTGGCAGGACCCCCGCTATTTCGTTCGCGACCAGTTGGACAAGGGCCTGTGCGACGTGGTCATGGGCATCGACACGGGCGACGCCAGGATGCTGACCTCAGAGCCCTATTACCGTTCCGGCTACGTGTTCGTGTACCGCAGGGAAAAAGGCCTCAAGGTCGAGGACTTCGACAGCGAATTCCTGCATAGGGCCAAGCAGATCGCCTTTATGCCGGACACCCCGGCGGAGACCATGCTCAAGGCGATCGGCCGCTACAACGACCAGTTCAACTACCTGCAATCCCTGGTGGGATTCAAGGCGCGGCGCAACCAGTATGTCCGCTACGACCCGGAAAAGCTGGTGAACGAAGTGGTTTCAGGCAGCGCCGACCTGGCCGTGCTGTGGGCGCCACAGGCCGCCCGCTACGTGAAGGAAGCCGGTGGGAAATTGGAAATGCGGGTGATCCCGGACCGGCAAATCCGTGCTGACGGGGGAAAGGTGCCATTTCACTATTCCACCTCCGTCGGGGTGAGAAAGGATGAGCAAGCCCTGAAGGCGGACGTCGACCGGGTGTTGAAGAAGCGGGCCAAGGAAATCCAGGCGCTGCTGAAGGTGGAGGGGATTCCGCTGTTGCCCTTGGACGAGTCGGGACCCACCGCCGCCCACACCGGAACCAAGAAATACAAGGGATAGTTTTTCCATTTCCATGCTCTCGATGAGCGGCTGGAAAACGACGATGAAGAAAATATGACGAAGAGGACCCACTTCATGAAACCAAGAACCCGCACCGCCGCGCTCGCCCTGGGCGCGGTGCTCGCCGCCGCGGCGGCCCACGCGGAAATCACCTTCCGCCATGCCGTCACCGGCGAAACCCTGGATTTCAGCTACGGGAAGGCCGGCGGCGATACCGATGCATTCAAGAAATTCAAGGAAACAGGCAAGAACCCTTACAACAGCGACAAGGCCGCCATCGATAAAGGCCACAGCCTGTATCTGACCGCCTGCTCCGGGTGCCACGGTCACGATGCCGAAGGCAAGCTCGGCCCGGGGTTGGCCGACGATTACTGGACCTACCCGAGAGCGGCCACCGACGTGGGCCTGTTCGAGGTTCTCTGGGGCGGTGCCCAGGGGATGATGGGGCCCCAGAGCACAAATCTGAACGCCGATGAAATGCTGCAGGTCATGGCCTGGATGCGCAGCATCTACAAGGGCGATCCCGCCAAGGCCGATTGGCTGAAATGATTCCTCGAAACCAACCCGACAGGAGAGACCACCGATGAAGCTCAAGAATCTGTTTGCAACTGCCGCCGTACTGTCCATGGCCGCATTCAACGCTCATGCCTACGACGGCACCCATTGCAAGGCCCCCGGCAACTGCTGGGAACCGAAGCCCGGCTATCCGGAAAAGGTCGCCGGCAGCAAGTACGACCCCAAGCACGATCCGGCCGAACTGAACAAGCAGTCCGAGTCCATCAGGGCCATGGAAGAGCGTAACCGCAAGCGCGTGGAGAACTACGCCAGGACCGGCAAGTTCGTTTACAAGGTGGAAGACATCAAATAGCTCACCCGCGGGAGCAGGCTTTAGCCCGCGACCGGCCCCGTTTTCGCCCCATCGCGGGCTGAAGCCCGCTCTTACGGGGTTTTGCTCGTTTCGAATCATAGAACATGAACCAACACGGACACCTCCTCGCCGACCGCTGGTCGGAGGCCATGGGCTTCGAGGAGGAACTCAAGAAAGCCATAATCGGCCAAGACCCGGCAATTGGGCTCGTGACCATCGCGGTGTTCGCCCGCGGCCACGTGCTTCTGGAGGGCGGGGTCGGCGTCGGCAAGACCACCTTGCTGCGGGCGGTGGCGCGGGCCATCGGCGGCGAGTATGAACGCATCGAGGGCACCATCGACCTGATGCCCTCGGACCTCATCTATTACACCTACCTGGACGAGCGGGGCAAACCCGGCGTGGCGCCGGGTCCCCTGCTCCGCAAGGGCGAAAAGCTGTCCACCTTTTTCTTCAATGAAATCAACCGGGCGAGACCGCAGGTGCATTCCCTGTTGCTGCGGGTGATGGCTGAACGCAGCGTGATGGCGTTCAACCGGGAGCACGGCTTTCCGCATCTGCTGGTCTTTGCCGACCGCAACCGGGTCGAGAAAGAGGAGACTTTCGAGTTGCCCGCCGCCGCCCGCGACCGATTCATGCTGGAAATCGGTATGCCGACACCGACCGACCCGGCGGTACAGGATCTTCTCGCGTTCGATCCCCGTTTCCATGATCCGGACCGGCTGCTCGCATCGGTGCGTCACGGCGCGCTGGCGTTCGAGGAGATGAATGACATCGCCGCGGCCATACAGGAGAGCATCATCGCCAGCGACGCCATGCGGACCTATGTGCGCGAACTGTGGCGGGCGAGCGCCGAACCGGAAACGTTCGGTATCCGCCTGCCGGACGCCGACATGGGCGAACTGATCGAAGCCGGCCCGAGTCCGCGCGGCATGAGTCACCTGATCCGGGCGGCACGGGTGCAGGCTTGGCTGAGCCGGCGCGACCACGTCCGCCCGGAGGATGTGCAAGCGGTATTCGCGCCCGCCATGAGTCACCGGATTTTCTTGAAGCACGTGTATGAGTACCGCCGTGCTGAACTGGTCCCGGAGCTGGTGAGCCGCATCCTGCGTTCGGTGGCCGCGCCGTGAAACCCGCCGAATTCCATTACCGGATTCCCTGGCGCGCAGCCGGTTCCCGTCCCGGCAGCCATCGCGGTCGGTATTCGGGGAGCGGGCAGTTGTTCCGGCATCTGGCGCCGTTGGCGGCCCATCCCGATCCGCGCCGGCTGGACCTCCGGGCCAGCTTCACGGACCCGTTCGAAACCTGGCGCGTGCGCCTTTACGAGCAGCGTTCTGCGATCCCGGTCTATGCCGTGGTCGATCTGTCGGGTTCGATGGCTTTTCCCGGAGCGAATCCTAAGATGGCCGTGCTGGCGGATTTCATCGAGGGCTTGGCGGCTTCCGTGTACCGTTCCGGCGATACGCTGGGCATCGTCGCCGCGGCCGACCGGGTCCGTCAGGAGTTTTATCTGCCGCCCTCGCGCCAGCCGGGCGCGGCTTTCCGTTGGGCCGAGCGGTTGCGCCGTTTCCGTCCGCAAGGCATCGGCTGCCATGGGCTGGGCAGGGCGGGGCGGTTTTTGCCCGGAAGTCGTGGCCTGCTGTTCTTGTTGTCCGATTTCCATTTTCCGCTCACCCTCGTGCGGGAAATCATGGCCGGGTTGGTCCGCCACGACGTGGTGCCCGTGGTGCTCTGGGACGAGAACGAAGCTTTACCGCAGGCTAGAGGTCTTGCACGGCTGGCCGATCTCGAAGGCGGAGGCGATCGGCTGTTGCTGTTGCGTCCGGCTCTGCGCGAGCGTCTCGCTGCGAATCTCCGCCAACGCCGGGAACGGCTGATCGCGCTGTTCCGCCAGTGCGGCCGGGAACCGCTAATCCTGCCGGAGGGGTTCGACGCGGATCGGATCACCCGCTATTTTCTGAGGTCACCGTGAGGCGTCCGGCCCGTTTTGCTCTGCTTCTGGCCGGCTGCGCCGCGGCCGGCCCGGGCTGGCCGGCCCGGGATTCTGTGATCGAACGGGAAGCGCCGCGCAACTTCGGCTATTCCATCGGCGATGTCATACGGCACCGACTGACAATCGAGCCCAAGGCCGGCAGTCGGCTGGACGAGACCTCCCTCCCCAAGCCGGGACCGCTGAGCCGCTGGCTGGAACTGCGCCGGGTGCAAGCCACGCCCGGTCCGACAGGCCGCTATCGCCTGGACCTGGAATATCAGACCTTTTACGCGCCGCTGGCGGTCAAGTCCCTGACAATTCCCGGTTTTGCCCTGCATTTCGCCGGGCCGGCCGGCGCGTCCGTCCTCACAGTGCCGCCCTGGCCTTTCCGCATGGCGCCGATCCATGGGCTGGCGGTGCTGGAGGACGACGGCCTGGAGCCGCTGCGGCCGGACGCGGTGCCGGAATCGCCCAATCCCGCCGTTCCAAGGATGCGTTTCGGAGGGTTCGTGCTGGCGGCCCTGATTTCCCTGACCTATCTCGGCTATGTGCGCGGTGTTGTGGCTTTAGGCCGGCGCGGATGGCATTTCCGGGAAGCCCGCCGGGAACTGCGTCGCCTGAGAGCGGAGAGCGAAAGCTCGGCAGTGCTGCGGGCGGGGTTCACCTGCGTGCACCGCGCCTTCAACCTAACCCTAGGCGAACCATTGTTTGCCGAACGGTTGCCGGTATTTTTCGACGGACATGCCGGCTATTCCGGGCTGCGTAGCGAAATGGAAGGTTTTTTCAATGCCTCGTACGGATTGTTCTTCGGCGACGGCGACGCAGCCGCGAATTTCGGAATAGACCGCCTCGACGCGCTCTGCCTCGCTTGCCTGCGGGTGGAACGGAACCGCCCATGAGTCTCGGCTTCTCCCAGCCCGGTTGGCTCTGGCTGGTGCCACTGGCCCTGCTGCCCCTGTGGTGTTCGCCCTTAACGCCTTGCGGGTATTCGTGGAATCTGCTGTTGCCGGGCGACGGACTGTCCCGGCTGCTCGATTATGCATTGCGCCTGGCCGGCGTTTTGGCCTTTGCCGGCCTGATATTCGGCTTGGCCGGGCTGTATCGCCGGGAATTCACGGTCGAGCGGGTCGGGCAAGGCACGCACATCGTGCTGCTCCTGGACCGCAGCCGCAGCATGGACGACGGATTCGCGGGCCGCGCGCCCACCGGCGGCGAAGAATCGAAATCGGCGGCGGCGGTGCGGCTTCTGGAACAATTCATCGCCGGCCGTCCGCATGACCGGATCGGGGTTGCGGCCTTCAGCACCGGCCCCTTATTCGTGCTGCCCCTGACCGATAACCGCGAAGCGGTGGCCGCCGCGGCGCGCGCCGCGAGGCTCAAGGGCCTAGCTCAGACCCATGTCGCCAAGGGTCTGGCGCTGGCTTTGTCCTATTTCTCCGGAACCGAAGCGGCTGGCTCCCGCAGTGTGCTGCTGGTGTCCGACGGAGCGGCGGTGATCGACCCTCAGAGCGAAGCCCTGCTGCGCCGCTGGTTCGTGGAAAGGCGCGTGCGGCTGTACTGGATTTTCCTGCGCACCGCCGGCAGCTCCGGCCTGTTCGAGACGCCGGAACCCGCCGACGATAGCCCGGAGGCGCGGCCGGAACGTTATCTGCACCTGTTCTTCGAAAGTCTCGGGATTCCCTACCGGGCCTATGAGGCGGAAAACCCAAACGGCATGAAACACGCCATGGCCGAAATCGACCGCCAGGAAAACTTCCCGATGCATTATGCCGAGACCCATCCGCGGCAGGATTTCCGCGGCCTTTGCTTCGCACTGGCGGTGTTCTCGTTAGCCCTGCTGTCCGCGGCCAAGTGGACGGAGTTTTCCCGATGCGAGTCAGGTTGAAGCAAGGTTTGGCCTTGGGGCTGGCACTGCTGTTCCTGGTCGGGGCATCCTGGCAAGCGTGGGAATGGTGGGAGGCGAACTCCACCAAGGCCGCCATCGCCGAATTTGCGGCCGGGCGGGATATAGGTCCCGAGCGCAGGTTCTCCGCGCCGCCGTCGGTGCGGCTGGCCTATGCGCTGTATCTGGGGAGGCGGGAGCAGTTTGCCGATGCACAGGAGGTGATGGTCGGCCTGGGCGAAAAGGGCGCCCCTGTATTCCGTGCCCGTGCTTCGTACGACCTGGGAAACCTGTATCTCCGGCAGGCGCTGGCCGAAACCGAACGCGGCGAAGCCGGACGCGCGGCGCCCCTCGCGGAACTGGCCAAGGAGGCCTACCGCCGCGCCCTGCGCGCCGATCCGGCGTTCTGGGACGCCAAGTACAACCTGGAGGCCGCGACGCGGCTTAACCCCGACTTCGATCCCGTGGACAGCGGGACCGAGGAGCCGGACGAGGATGCGGCGCGAAAGCTCTGGACGCGGGTGCCCGGATTTCCGCGGGGCTTGCCCTGATGCGGTGGATGCATCGGCGCGATCCGGCGGCGCTGTGCCTCGCGGCGGCGCTGCTGCTGGCGCTCCTCGCTTGTTTGCCGCTCAGGCAAATGCGTACCGAGCCGGTGTTTACGTATCTCGCCGTCGTGGACATCACCCGCAGCATGAACGTGGAGGACTACCGGATGAACGGGCGGGCGGTCAGCCGGCTGGAATTCGTGAGGCAGGCGTTGCGCCGGCTGGTGGCGGAGCTCCCCTGCGGTTCGCGCTTTGGACTCGGGGTGTTCACCGAACGCCATAGCGCACTGTTGTTCGAGCCGATCGAAACCTGCGAAGGCTTTCCGGTCATCGCTGCCGCCCTGGAACGCCTCGACTGGCGCATGGCCTGGGCCGCCGACAGCCGGATCGCCGCGGGTCTCCTCGACACCCTGGAAAACCTGGGCGGTTACGACGCCAGCCTGGTTTTCGTCACCGACGGCCAGGAAGCGCCGCCGGTCAATCCGCGCTACCGTGCCTCGTTCGAGGCCGTGCGCGGCCGTATGAAAGGCGTGCTGGTCGGAGCCGGGGGCCTCTCGCCCATGCCGATCCCGAAGTTCGACGAACGGGGCCTGCGCCTCGGCTTCGTGGCTCCCGACGAGGTGCCTCACCGGTCCACCTTCGGGCTGTCGGAACTGCCGCCGGAAGCAATCGAAGGCTATCACGCCCGCAACGCCCCATTCGGCAGCCGAGAGGCGGCCGGCACCGAGCATCTATCGGCGCTGCGGGAGGATTATTTGAAACAACTCGCCGCGGAAACCGGCTTGGCTTACCACCGTCTGGAGACCGCCGAGAATTTGCTCCACGCACTCGCCCGCCCGGAATTCGCCAGACCCAAGGAAGTCGCGGGCGATCTGCGCGCACTGCCGGCGGTCCTGGCCGTGGCGTCGCTGGCGGTGGCCTACCTGGTGGGAGCGGTCTTCAGAACGCACTAGGCCTTACAGTGGCGGGCTGAAACCCGCTCCCACCACCCTAATTTCTTGTCATTCGGAGATCGAAAACCATGCATATGCTTCGCTTTGCCCTCATCGGTGCCGTCGCTCTGGCGGCGCTGCCCCTCGCGGCCCACGGCCCGACGCCGCAAAAGGTCGTGGAGGCCGTCGAAATCGCTGCGCCCATCGTCAAGGTATGGGAGACGGTCAGGGATTTCGGTTCGCTGGGTCAATGGAATCCGGCCCTGAAAGGGTCTGAAAGCACTGGCGGCAACCAGCCCGGCGAGAAGCGCACCCTCATCTTCGCCAATGGCGAAAAACTGGTGGAGGAGTTGGATACCTACGATCCCGCCGGGCACGAATACAACTACCGGATGAGCCAGCCCAACCTCAATGCGCTGCCGGTGAGTTCCTACTCGGTGGTGTTCAAGTTGATTCCGGCAGGGGAAGGGACCAAAGTGGAATGGAAAAGCCGTTTGTATCGCGGCGATACCGGTAACGAACCGCCCGAGCATCTGACCGACGAGGCCGCAGTCAAGGCGATGACGACATTTTTTCACACCGGTCTCCAACACCTGAAGGCAATCCTCGAAAAGACACCTTGAATAAGTAGATTGCATTAAGTTAGTTAGTCATCGTTGTCATTCCGCCAGGGAGTGGCGGAATCCAGAATACAGGGATGTAATTTGGATGCCATCCTTGGCATCTGGATTCCGGCACAAATCCGCCGGGAGCGGATTTGCATTCACCCGAAGGGTGCCGGGCAGGATGGCCCGGCATGAATCCATGCCGGAACGACGGCCTACATAGGATTCGATAAACGTACTTCTTGTTGGTTACTTACTCGGGCTGTAAATCACCACGGGCATTTCAGAGTGGTGTTTTGCCGGCCGAACTTGATGGGAATTTCCCGGCCCGGTTCGGGAATAAGGCGATTTATTTTGGATTCGAATATTGATGATAATACTCGATGCCGCTTTTGTATTTCTTGACGTTGAAAGCGGTTTCCACAACGTTGACTTTAGAGGTATTAAAATGGTTTGGGCAAAGCCTTCCTACACTGATCTGAGGTTTGGTTTCGAAGTAACGATGTATATCTATAACCGTTGATTCGGGTTTGGCTGAGGGGGCGGGGTGTGCGTGAAACGTGGCCCCGTCACTTCCGTTCGCCGGGTGACATTGTCTTCTTGTTGCGATGTCAATGTAGGCGGTCCGGCCCATTCGGCTCGCGTCTTTATCCACTTCCCACGATTGAGGAAAGGCTGTGAAAAAGAGTCATTTGACGAAAAGCATCTTGGCCGCGCTGCTACTGGCGAGTCCGCTGGCCGGGGCAGAGCTTCGGGAGGCGTCGGTATTCGAGCCGGTGCCGGTTTTCGAGGACGAAGGATTGGTCGGCAAGCGGGGCGGGTCCGGACCGCCGCCGGCAGCACGCGCACCGGCGAAACAGGAGGCCGCTGTTCAAACCGACGGGCCAGTCCGGTCAACGGACCTGCCGACAGCCGCCGAGGTACAGAGCAAGCCGGATCCCATCCGGATCGCCGAGACCGGCCCGCTCGCGCCGCTGCCAGCATCTGCCATGCAGACCGAACCGGTGACTGCACAAGCCATACCCGAAGCGCCCTCGGGTGTTCTGCAAGGGTTATTAATGGAGAACTACTACATCGGCGTGATTATTCTCGCCGTAGCTGCACCGGTCTTCTGGAGTTCCAGACGTTCTGGCTCCAAGGTTCATGAAGACCGGCTCGAATCCCTGGGAATTTCCGCCGGAGCCGCAATGGACACGGGGGTCGCTCGGTATATTAAAAGCCTGGATATATTGGCAAAACCGGCGAGAGTGGAAACCGGAGTGACCAAGTACCTAAAAAAACTGGACATATCCACACGATAATAGCCATTCCGAGCGCGGAAATATCGGCGATAGTCCGTCCGCGCATCCGACCGGCGAGGTCGCGATCAAAGCGTCGCAGGCGTCTTGCCGGGGGAAGCAAGCTGATGAGAATTTGGAGAGCAGGTGATGAATCAAGGGCTGGTTCGATCCGCAGACAAAAAGATGCCCGTGTTATGGGAATAGATTTAACGGGGTATCCGGATAAATGCGGTGGTACCAGGATGCCAAGATGGCAGCCCCCCAGTTGCAGTAACCGTGCGCAGCACTTGGTGAGTCCTGACGGCTCGTGTTCCCGCCCTTAAGGCCGGCACGGGAGAAGGTCCGGTTTTCGGTTCTATGAACATTGGGCTGTGAGCGGCTCCCAGTTGAGTCACCGCATTTATCCGGATACCCCACTAGATTTATTGTGACTCGACTTGAACCATTCATGCCGCCGACGGATTCGTGAACACCCGTAGCCGTTTCGGCTGGATGAGTACCTCATCGCCCTTGCTCAAGCCATTTTCCCGAAATTCATCCCGGCTCATCTCGGCTTCCACCGTGCCATGGCCGTCGGCGCGCTCCAGCTCCACCCGCACCACCCCGCCGAAGCGGCGGATGTCGCGGATATGGGCGCTGATGCCTTTCACGCCCTCGCTCTTCTGGGCGATT
>DATIXD010000254.1:0-10147 GCA_035518875.1 Methylococcaceae bacterium
CTTCGCTCCGGTTGTCTCGGGCAGATCGAGTTGGGCGGTCAGCGCGACGTTGCCGTTGGAGGCGGAATCGTAGGTCCAGTTCATGGTGAAGTCGCTGTGCAGATCCTGCCAGCCATCGCTGAAGCCGACGAAGCCCGCGGAGACTTTCTTGAACGGTACCGAGCCGATCAGCGCCTGAACCTGCCCCACCTCCGGGTTGCCGCCGGCGAACTTGATGCGGTCGTCCCAGGCATAGAGGGCGTCTGCGTTGGCCTCGGCGTAGTCATAGAGCCCGGTGTTGCTCGCCGCCGGATTGAGCAGCAGATAGAGCTTGACCCCGTTGACCTTGGGCTCGAAAGTGACATGCATCACCAGGCTATCCCGTTCGGGGTCGGTGACGATCTCCTTGATGATGACGTAGCGGCCGTCGGGATCGGTGTTGGTCAGCCGGTAGGCGAGGGATCGGTCATCCAGATACTCCACCTTATGGGTAGTATCCTTCTTTTCCTCGTCAAACCAGGTGCTACCATCGGTGACGAGAAACTGGAGGTCGGTCACCTGCGCCATGTCGATCTGCGGCCAGTAGACCTCCGTTACGATGCCGTCGGCCAGGGTGAACCAGACTTTCGAGGGCTTCTCGAAGGCCGTCCCGACGCCCGCCTTGCGAGCCGTCGTCCAGACGTTATGGGTAAAGGGCGGGCTGGGCGCCGCCTCCGCCCGAGCCAGAGTAGGGGTAAGAAAGGAAATAGCGGCGAGCAATAGGAGCCGCCGCGCGCCGTGCAATGTCCAGTTGAACTTGTTCATGGTTCCCACCTGTCCCGTTGGCAATCCAGTAGCCGCCGATGTCGGTGTAGATATCCCGACATCACGCTGTTATGCTTCGGCTCGAAGATCAACGGACTGCCGCCAATCGTCAGCGTAAAAAATAACCAATCGCAGCCTGATCTTTCACTGACAATTGTCAGTTTTCTCAAAATTTTCCGCCGAGCCTCGGTGGACAAAGACAACATTCAACACGTCAAGACTCGCCTGTGGGGTCGCGAGAGCGAACGGGCAGCGAGACAATCTGGAAGTGGACGACCCGAGTGTCGAAGGAGGGAGTTTCAATGACATCTCAATTTCACCCAAGGAAACTGGCGTCTTCGGAATCCCAAGCCTGCAATGAGACTCACCCGACAATGCTTTGCCGGGAAGCCGATGAAGACTTCCGCAAGGACTGCGAATCCTGTTGTTTACGGGAAATTGCATGGAGTCCGGACTTCGAGGCGCACCGGTATGCTCCCGATTTCCGACGAATCAATAACATCTCCTTGGCGTCCGGCGAGACCTTGTATCGCGAAGAAGAACCCGGTGAGAGCGTATACAGTATTCGGAGCGGGTTGATCAAACTGGTTCAGTATCAGCGCAACGGTGCGGAGCGCATCGTCCGTTTGCTGCAAAAGGGGAGGGTGGCTGGCTTGGAGGTCTTCGTGTCCGAGCGCTATCACCACACGGCGATAGTCGTGCGCAGCGTTAATGTCTGCAAGATTCCCACCGGAATACTCAGCTGTCTTAACTCGGCGAGGCCTCGCCTTTACGAAATGCTCTTGCGGTGTTGGCAGCAGAGCCTTGAAATGGCGGACTTATGGATCTGCCAGTTCTCCACCGGCTCGACAGAGGCGCGGGTAGCAAGGCTGCTGCTGTTTCTGACCGAGTTCGGCGAGCTGGACCATAGTGCCGCAGTCCATTTGCTGAGCCGGCAAGACATGGCGGGAATCCTGGGCATCACCTGTGAGAGCGTTTGCCGCACGATCTCGCATTTCCGCCATTCAGGCGTCATACGCCAGTCTGCGCCCGGCCTATACGGCGTTGACCTCGATGCTTTGAGAACGATGGCGAGCAAGTGACTGATATGCCGTGCCAGCGCGACTTTGTACCCGTGAGGAAAGGGCAGGCGCCATGATCGATCCGCGCGCAACCGGTCTGACCAAAGCACGTTACAACCGAATTGCGGGCGTCTTTGACTGCATGGAGTACCTGCTCGAGCGCCGGGCGAGGGTATGGCGCGAACGGTTATGGAGCCGAGTCGGGCCGGGGCGGGTGCTCGAAGTCGGCATCGGCACTGGCAAGAACATGCCCTATTATCCGCAAGGCATCGAAATATGCGGGATTGACTTAAGCGATGGCATGTTGGCTCGCGCCCGTAAACGAGCCGTTCGCAACCATATTGCCATCGATCTACGCGAGATGGATGTCCAGGCCCTGGGCTTCCCCGACCACAGCTTCGACACTGCCGTAGCGACCTTCGTGTTCTGTTCGGTGCCAGACCCGATTCGGGGGATGCGGGAGTTGGCTCGTGTGGTAAAGCCCGGCGGAAAAATCCTGCTCCTCGAACACGTACGCTTGGATCGGCCGTTTGTCGGCTGGCTTATGGACCTTCTCAACCCGTTGGTCGTCCGGATGATGGGGGCCAATATCAACCGTCGGACGGTGGAAAATGTTCTACAGGCCGGGCTTGAACTGAAGTCGGCTGACGACATCATTGCGAACGGCTTGGTCAAACTGATAACGGCGAGGCCGGGGGGAAACTCCGAAAAGGAGAGAACCGCTCCCGCGCCCCAGGGTCGCTGAGGAAACTTCGCCGGTGGTTCGACGCAGCAGCCTTATCATCGGGTTCGGCAGTATTTTCGTGCTCCTCGTAGCGATTTACGCCGCATCACCTGTGGTGATCGCCGGCTTCCTCGGGTATCGACTCGCGGCGTACGGGTTCCGCGAGGTCAACGTGAGTTGTGGTTATCCGCGACGGGATAAATTGCGCGTTGACGCCCTGAAACTCGGCCGTCGAGTCGGGGATGGGTCATATGCTCTTCAGGCAACCGGCGTGATCGTGCGCTATCGGTTAAGCGAACTCATCGCGGGCCGATTCGCCGGCATTCGCATACCGCAGGTGGTCATCGACCGCAAGCCGGCGCAAGACCTGGCGGCGAGCGAGCCCGTCACGATGCCTTTGGCCGCCCTCCTGTCCGGTGAGTGGCTCGCGCAGCTGCCGACCGAGGATTTGGTCCTCGACGAGTTGAACCTACGCTGGCAGGAACCTACCGGGGAAGTCTACGAGCTCCGCGCCGGGGGGCGCATCAAGGCGCATCGACTGTTTCTGAACGGTAGGTTGCGTCCGAGGGGAAACGACGCTCTTTCTCTGGAATTCTCCGCCGAAGCTTCCGATGCCGGAGAACTGGAACTCGCCGTCCATACACCCGCACAGCCGATCGCTCATGTAACCAACCGCCTGCACGTCACGGCGGAAGGTGATCTGACGGTCGCCGGCGCTATGCTGGTCCAGCTGGAAGGAATAGCGCCTTTGCTCGGGAAGTGGTTCGGGCCGGGAGATTTCGTATCCGGCATGCAAGGGAAGCTGCAAAGCAGCTGGCAGGGCATCGCCCCTGCGGATGCCGGCCTGGCGAAGATGGAGCTGAACAGCGAACATCGGCTAGAGCTCAAGGCAGCCCGCTTGGGGGAAGCGATCGATACCGTAGATGTTCGCCTGCAGGCGAGCGCACGGCTTCAACAAGGCGTCATCGACTGGCGGCTGGAGGATAAGTCGCAGCTCATCGGCCGCGTGAACCTCGCGCCACCGAATTCGGCAGAACGCGGCGAGCTGCCTATGACGATCGATCTGCCGCGCGGAATTTCCGGTCGAATCGAGCCAAGTACTGAGACGCTGACACTTCGGCTGGAGCGTGGCGGCTGCATTCGCGTCAATCCTTGGCGATGGGGAGAGCTGTTGGTTCCGGAAAGCCGCATCGATCTTGCCGATGCCGCAACGCTGAGCTATCGGTCCGCATCCGGACAATGGAGTTGGGGGCCCGTGTCGATTGCGCTGGAGTCCTCGCCCTGGCGCTGGCGCGATAACGAGCTTGCGAACCAAGGCGCCATGCTCAAGATCGATGACTTCGGTGGCACAGGCGAGAACTGGCATGGCGAAGGCGGGATGCAAATCAAAGCCATCAAGCCGGCAATCGGCAAACGATTGCTGCCGCAAGGCGAGTTGTCGGCCAGGTTCCGTCTCGGCCCCAAGCAGCTCGGCGGCGAAGGCACTCTGGCGACTTCGAACGGGAAGCTGGTGTTGCGGGTGCAAGGCCTGCATGTGCCGATGAGCGGCAGCGGAAGCCTGCAGTTCGATCTGAATCCTGTGGAATTCGGGACGCCCGGCCAAAGACTCAGTGAGCTGCTCGAGCCCTGGCCTTACCCGATCGACCTCACTTCCGGGCGTCTGTCGGCCACAGGACGCGCCGTTTGGCGATCCAAGGCCACAAGCGCTCCGCCGATGGAAGACGAAATCACCCTGAAGCTCGAAGATATCGCGGGCCAATATAGGAAGATCGGCTTTAGCGGGCTTTCCGCCAAGCTTGCTCTGGCCGACCACGGCGCATTGCGCACCACGGAAACCGCGCGGTTGCAAATTGGCTCGCTCGATATCGGCATGCCCGTCACGCAACTGTCCGCGACAGCAGAGATCGCCCCTCATCCGAAGACGCACCTGCCGGTCATTCGAACGGACGGTCTATCCGCCGACCTGCTCGGGGGCAAGGCGCACACCAAGCCCTTCGAGTGGGATTTCTCCGCCGCCAGGAACCATATCGCCATCGAACTGGAAAGACTGGCGTTGAGCGAGATCATCGCGATTGTAAAGCCGGCGGGTTTGGAGGGCGATGGACATCTGGACGGACGTCTGCCCATCGAGATCACAAGTGGGGGTTCCGTGCTGCGAGGGGGTGAACTGCACGCGCGCCCGCCGGGCGGCAGCATCCGCTATCGGCCCGCCGGAAATATTCAAAGCCTGGCACGGGATAACCCGAGAGGCTTCGTGCTGCAGGCGCTGAGCAACCTCCGCTACCGGAGCTTGACCGTCAAGGCGGACAGTACGCCTGCGGGCGACCTCAGCCTGCGCGTGGAGCTGAGGGGCAGCAATCCGGATTGGCAGTCCGGGCGACCGGTGCATCTGAATGTGAACCTGCAGGAGAATATCCCGATGCTGCTGCGCAGCCTGCGGTTTGCCGACGAGCTCAGCGAATCGGTGGGCAAACGGGCACAGGAGCGGCTTCAAAATGACCATTAGCGCACATTGATCGGCGAAGTGGATGTCACGTCGCTCTGAATGCTATGCTGCTGAGGCATTACAGACCCCGCTACAGGAAAACGATCATGCGAGGAAGCTTTGTCACCGGCTCTTGTTGGTTGAGCGCGATGCTCTCGATCGCGGCTTGTACGCCCCGCGTCGAGCTGGCTCCCTCGTCCGAGCCCATCACCATCAATCTCAACGTGAAAATCGAGCACGAAATCCGCGTCAAGGTGGAAAAGGACCTGGAAGGCGTCCTTTCGAAAGACAGCGGGCTGTTCTGATTTCAAAGGAGTTCCGTCATGACAACACGTTTCCTGTTCGGTTGGTTGACCGCGCTTGTGCTCGCCGCGGCCTTGATCTGCCCGCAACCGGCTTGGGCGATCGGTCTCGAAGATGCCAAGAGTCGGGGGCTGGTGGGCGAACAAGCCAATGGTTATTTGGGCATGGTGAAGCCTTCCGCCGAGGTCAATGCGCTGATTGCGGACATCAACGCCAAGCGCAGGCAGAAATACGAGGAAATTGCCCGGCGCAACAACACCAGTGTCCAGGTCGTGGAAGCCTTGGCCGGCAAGACGGCGATCGGCAAGACGCCCCCGGGCCAATACGTCAAGACGCCCTCGGGCGCGTGGGTCAGGAAATAGATTCCTCCGCCGTTGGCGATGGAACGGCCATTGTAACAGCCTCGGAGCAGGGCTAGCCGGGCCTAAGTTTCAACCGGCCGTCGACCGTCGATGGAGCGCGGGATCAGGCTGGAAGGCCGACGAGGCGTGCATTAGAATGGCATCGCCCACCCATCGGAGGCCAACGATGCCGACCCCCGCCGAACGTTTCGCCACTTACGAAGACCTGTGCCGCGTACCGGCGCATTTGGTTGCCCAGATCATCCGCGGGAAGCTGATCACTCTGCCCAGGCCGGCGCCCCGGCACGCACGTGCTTCGTCATCCCTAGGCGGGTCGCTGTTCCCGCCCATGGACGCCGGCTCCGGCGGCCCCGGCGGATGGTGGATTCTGTTTGAACCGGAATTGCACCTGGAAGCGGATATCCTGGTGCCGGACCTCGCCGGCTGGCGGCGGGAGCGGATGCCGGCTCTGCCGGAAACGCCCTATTTCGACTTGGCTCCGGACTGGGTGTGCGAAATCCTTTCGCCCGCCACCGCCCAGATGGATCGGGTGGACAAACTGCCCATTTACGCCTTGCAAGGAGTAGGACATGTCTGGCTGGTTGACCCTGACGCGCAGACCCTGGAGGTCTTAGCTTTGCACGAAGGTCATTGGCGGCTGGAATGCGCCTTCAAGGCCGCGGAAGAAGTCTGCGCGCCGCCTTTTGAGGCGGTGCGTTTCGGCCTGGCGGGTTTGTGGCCATGATTCTGCTTCCTCCCGTCTCGGATTCCGCGAAAGTCCCCACCCGATGTTCGGATAGTCAATGAATGCTCTAGCGTCGGCCCTGTGCCCTTGTTCCGGGGAGTCGTTGCCGATTACCATATGTGAACGTTCTTCTCCTCAGAAATGCGACGGGCCCCGGCCCACGCTCAACCTGTAGTCCGTATCATCAAAGGGCTGTCTTTCGACCCCTGCCCCAGGAAAGTGAGGATGCTTGGGGAGAAATCGATGTCAAACTCGACGGATGCAAGATTTCTCACCTCACACGAATCGACAGAATGCCGCAAGTGCTTTGGCAAAACGCGCTACTAGACTCTAATCTAAAGCAGCTACGGAAGGCGGACTCAAGCCTTTCCAATGACCGCTCACGCCCATAGGACGGAGAAATTGCAATGATCAGCTCAAAACCCACCGATATGACGCCCCCTGCGGATCTGCTGCAGCACGGAAAGGGTACCGGACCTTTTCGGACCCGGCGCCCGATCTATGTGGATTCGCTTCCGCCCTGCAACAACGCCTGTCCCGCAGGGGAGAACATTCAGGCCTGGTTGTCCCATGTGCAGGCGGGTCGTTATGAACGCGCCTGGCAGGTACTGATGCAGGACAATCCCATGCCGGCGGTGCATGGCCGGGTTTGCTACCACCCCTGTGAAAGCCAGTGCAACCGCAAGGAAGTGGATAGCTCGGTCAGCATTCATGCGGTCGAGCGTTTTCTGGGGGATCTTGCGCTGCGCGAAGGCTGGAAGGTCGAAATGGCTGCGCCTCCCAGCGGCCGAAGCGTCTTGGTGGTAGGCGGTGGTCCCAGCGGCCTGTCCGCCGCCTATCATCTGGCGCGCATGGGGCATACCGTAGAGATTCACGAAGCGGGTCCCATGGCGGGCGGCATGATGCACTTCGGCATTCCCGCCTATCGTCTGCCTCGCCACGAGTTGGAGCAGGAGATCAAGCGCATCGAAGCCATGGGCGTTAGCATCCGGCTCAACCATAAGGTGGAGGATGTGCTGGCGGAAAAAGAAAGCGGTAAGTTCGACGCGGTCTTCATCGCCATCGGCGCCCATCTCAGCAAACGGGTCGATATCCCCGCGCGCGATGCCGGCACCATACTCGATGCGGTCAGCTTCCTGCGCAAGGCCGCCAGCGGGGAAGCGCCCAAGCTGGGGCGCCGCGTCGCCATTTACGGCGGCGGCAATACCGCCATGGACGCCGCGCGCACAGCCCGGCGCCTGGGCGCGGAGGAAGCCCTCATTATCTATCGCCGCGACCGCGAACACATGCCCGCTCATCCGTTCGAAGCGGACGAGGCGATGGAGGAGGGCGTGAAGATCAACTGGCTGCGCAGCATCAAGGCAATCGATCAGACCCACATCCAGGTCGAAGTCATGCAGATCAATGCTGAGGGCTATCCGGAGCCGACCGGCCGTTTCGAGACGCTGGAAGCCGACGCCCTGATTCTTGCCCTGGGCCAGGAGACCGACACCGGATTTCTGCACAATGTTCCGGGCGTCGAGTTTAAGCGTGACGGCACCGTGCTGGTGGACGCCAATATGATGACCGGCCACCCCGGAATCTTCGCCGGCGGCGACATGGTGCCCAGTGAACGCACGGTGACGGTGGCGGTCGGTCACGGCAAGAAGGCCGCCCGCCATATCGATGCCTTCCTGCGTGGCGGTCAGTACGCCAAGCCGCCCAAGCACGACATCCTCGGCTTCGAAAAACTGCACATCTGGTATCTCACCGAAGCGGAGCAGAAATCTCAGCATCATCTCGACCCGGAGGACCGCCGCTACGGGTTCGACGAGGTCGTCAAAGGCCTAGGCGAACGGGAAGTGCTGTATGAGGCCAAGCGCTGCTTTTCGTGCGGCAACTGCTTTGAGTGCGACGGCTGCTACGGTGCTTGCCCGGAACAGGCCATCGTCAAGTTGGGGCCGGGAAACCGCTACCGCTATGACTACGAACGCTGTACCGGTTGCGCCGTCTGCTACGAGCAGTGCCCTTGTCACGCCATCGAAATGATCCCCGAATCAGGAGTTTAATTCCATGAACGCGCAACAGGTCA
The DNA here is from genome assembly GCA_035518875.1 of Methylococcaceae bacterium. Lineage (GTDB taxonomy): Bacteria > Pseudomonadota > Gammaproteobacteria > Methylococcales > Methylococcaceae > DATIXD01. The sequence continues at coordinate 8,514 of DATIXD010000254.1, forward strand.
AAACACTTGAAGGCAATGAGGCGGTGGCCTATGTCGCCTACCGCATCAACGAAGTGTGCGCGATCTACCCCATCACGCCTTCTTCCACCATGGCCGAGCTAGCGGATCAATGGGCGGCCGAAGGCAAGCTTAATATCTGGGGTAATGTCCCCTTAGTGGTCGAGATGCAGAGCGAAGGCGGCGCCGCCGGTGCGGTGCATGGCGCGCTGCAGACAGGGGCCCTGACGACCACTTTCACGGCCTCGCAGGGACTGCTCCTGATGATTCCCAATATGTACAAAGTCGCCGGAGAGCTAACGCCCACGGTGTTTCACGTGGCCGCACGATCCCTGGCGGCGCAGGGCTTGTCCATCTTCGGCGACCATTCCGATGTCGCCGCGGTCCGCAACACGGGTTTTGCCCAGCTAGCCTCGAGTTCGGTGCAGGAGGCGCACGACATGGCGCTGCTCGCGCAAGCCGCCAGCCTGGAATCGAGAATTCCCTTCGTCCACTTCTTCGACGGTTTTCGCACCTCCCATGAAGTGAACAAGCTGAATCTGCTTTCCGACGAACAAATCCGAGCGATGATTGATCCCGAACAGGTGCGCGCTCATCGGCTTCGCGGGTTGAACCCCGACAACCCGTTCATTCGCGGCACGGCGCAGAACCCGGATATCTATTTCCAGGCACGGGAAACCGTCAATCCCTTTTATGCCCGCCTTCCAGCCATCTTGCAGGCGAAGTTCGATGCGTTTGCCGAGCTAACGGGCCGACAATATCACCTGTTCGATTATTACGGTCGTCCCGAGGCGGAGCGGGTGGTTGTCATTCTCGGCTCGGGGGCGCTGACGGTGCGGGAAACCGTCGACTATCTGAAGCAGCGGGGTGAAAAGGTCGGCGTGATTCAGGTGCGCTTATGCTTGCCATTCTCCGCCGAGCATTTCCTGGCGGTGTTGCCGGCCTCAGTCAAGTCCATCGCGGTGCTGGATCGCACCAAACTGCCCGGCGCCACGGGCGAACCCTTGTACACCGACGTGGTGACGACGGTTACGGAAGCTTACAGCGCAGGCGCCCTCGCGACCGGTTCCATGCCCCGGGTCATTGGGGGCCGCTACGGCTTGTCGTCCAAGGAGTTCACGCCGGCCATGGCGAAAGCAGTGTTCGATGAATTGAAGAAAGACCGGCCGAAAAACCACTTCACCGTCGGCATCGATGATGACGTCACCCACACCAGTCTGGATTACGACCGTTCCTTCGAGATCGAACCGGATGAGGTGGTGCGCGCCCTGTTCTACGGTCTGGGAGCCGACGGCACCGTCGGTGCCAACAAGAACAGCATCAAGATCATCGGCGAATCGACCCCTTTATATGCGCAGGGCTATTTCGTCTACGATTCGAAAAAGTCCGGTTCCCGCACCGTCTCCCACGTGCGCTTCGGTCCCCAGCCGATCGATTCGCCCTACTTGATTCAGTCGGCCAGCTTCATCGCCTGCCACCAGTTCAACTTCGTCGAAAAGGTCGACGTGCTGGAAAATGCACGTCCCGGCGCCACGTTTCTGCTCAGCAGTCCCTATGGTCCCGATGAAGTGTGGGATCATTTGCCGCGTCGTGTGCAGCAGCAGATCTTCGACAAGGACATTTCCTTTTATGTGATC
>DATIXD010000255.1:0-5772 GCA_035518875.1 Methylococcaceae bacterium
GCGCCCTACTGGCGGGTCGCGCTACAGCACGATTGGAACGGGCAATACCTCGCCCTCGGCACCTTCGGCCTGCAGGCCAACCTCTATCCGAGTCGCGACATGAAATCCGCCGGCACCAACCAGTACACCGATCTCGGGGCCGATCTGACGTATCAATACCTGGGATCCATGGAGCACATCTTCGAATTCCGGGGTTCCTATATCCGAGAGCATCAGCAACTGGATGCCAGCCGCGCGCTGGGACTCTCTAGCCAGTCCGGCGTGATGCTGAATACCCTCAACGTGAACGGCAGCTATACCTTCCAGCAGACTTATTCGGCCAACCTCGGTTTCGTCAATGTCACCGGCACGAACGACCCCTTGCTATACACTGATTACACGTCGGCCCGGCCTAACAGCCAGTGGTTTGTCACCGAGTTCGATTACGTGCCCTTCGGCAAGAGCGATTCTCCGGGAGGCTCCTGGCTAAATCTTCGCTTCGCGCTCCAGTACGTGGCCTATACCAAGTTCGACGGCTCCACCAAAAACACCGGGGACAACAATACTCTGTTCCTGAGCGGGTGGCTGGCGTTTTGATTCCTAGCAGCGCATCTGATTCGCTCCCTTCCAGGAGAAGGCAGGAGATTCTCAGGGCCCGGGCAATCCAGCGATAATCGGGGCGGCTTTCTGGGCCCTATCTTTTGGACCTTCGCGACATGCCATTTAACCTCAGTAATCTTGGACTATCGGTCAAGCTTTTGTTTTCCGGGTATCTGATCGCTATCGGCTATGGCGTGGCGCTGGTCCGGCGCTACGTTCAATTCGCGCAACGATCGGTGGCAACGACAAAGCTGGCTACGGCGCTTCAAACTTAGGAAGTCATTGCTTGGTGGTGGCAGTTGCACTTGATGCAACGCACGCTCCGCCCGAATTCCGTTGGCAAATTCAAATTTCTGGCTGAGGTAAAAGCCGAGCGGGCTGTATAATGCCCACGATTCGGACGGTGTGAACCGACCATAGGCTTGACGCTTACAGTTCGGGCAGCTCCCGCCCGGAATTCAACGACCCAGCAATAGGACTTGAAGGATGAACCATCCGACCCTCCCCCCCGATCTGCAGAAGCTCGTCAACGCCACACACAGGGACCCGTTTGCAGTCCTTGGTCGGCACAGGGAAAACGACGGCTTGCTGGTACGGGTCTTACTCCCCCATGCCGAGACCGTGAGCGTTGCCGAGGGTGGCCATACTTTGCAGCGGATCGAGGGGACGGACATTTTCGAATGGTGGGGGGCTGCCGCCGACGTGCCCGAGCGCTATCGACTCATCTGGCGCGATGACGAACACCGCGAGCATATTGCCCACGACCCCTACTGTTACCCTCCGCAGCTGTCCGACTTCGATCTGCATCTGTTCGGCGAGGGGAAGCACTGGCACGCGTACCGACTCCTGGGAACACGGGTCCACGAGACGGATGGCGTCGCCGGCGTGCTGTTCTCCGTATGGGCGCCGAGCGCCGCGCGCGTCAGCGTGGTGGGTGACTTCAACCGCTGGGATGGGCGTGCCCATCCGATGCGTGTCCACGGCAATGGGGTTTGGGAGTTATTCATCCCCGATCTTCCCGCCGGCATCGTTTACAAGTATGAAATTCGGGCCAAGAACGGCGACATTTTCCTGAAGACCGACCCCTACGGTCGCCGCTTCGAGGTGCGACCCAATACCGCCTCCATCGTCGAGCCGCCGAGCACGTTCAAATGGGGCGACGAACAGTGGCTGAAAGATCGCGCAAAGTTCGACTGGCAGCGTGAGCCCATATCGATCTATGAGGTACACCTGGGCTCCTGGCAGCGGGGTCCGGAGGGCGAGATGCTGAACTACCGGGAGCTCGCGCCTCGCCTGGTGGCGCACGTGAAAGCCCTGGGCTTCACCCACATCGAGCTCATGCCGATCACCGAGCACCCCTACGACAAGTCCTGGGGCTATCAGACGACAGGCTACTATGCCCCGACCAGCCGCTTCGGCAGCCCGGACGACTTCCGCTGGTTCGTCGATTTCTGCCACCAGAGCGGCATAGGCATCATTCTGGATTGGGTGCCGGCCCATTTTCCCAAGGACGCCCATGGGTTGGCTTGGTTCGATGGCACCGCCCTGTATGAGCACGAGGACCCGCGCCTGGGCGAACACTTGGACTGGTCTACCCTGATCTTCAATTTCGGGCGCTACGAGGTGAAGAACTTTCTGATTTCCAGCGCCCTGTTTTGGCTGGAAGAATTCCACGTCGATGGACTGCGCGTCGACGCAGTGGCCTCCATGTTATACCTGGACTATTCCCGCGAGGAGGGACAGTGGGTTCCCAACCGTTACGGTGGACGCGAGAACCTGGAAGCCATCGACTTCATGCGCGAGCTCAACGAGGTCGCGCATCATCAGGTGCCCGGGGCGCTCATCATGGCTGAAGAGTCCACCTCATGGCCGCAGGTAACCAAGCCGACCTATGTGGGCGGGCTCGGTTTCGACCTCAAGTGGAACATGGGCTGGATGAACGACACCCTGCGTTACATGGAAAAAGAGCCGATCCATCGCCAGTATCACCAGGGCGAGATCACCTTCAGCATGCTCTATGCGTTCACCGAGAATTTCCTGCTGCCGTTCTCCCACGACGAAGTGGCCCACGGCAAACACTCCCTGCTCTATAAAATGCCGGGGGACGAGTGGCAACGCTACGCGAATCTCCGCCTGCTGTACGTGTACATGTTTACCCACCCGGGGAAAAAGCTCCTGTTCATGGGCAGCGAATTCGGCCAAGGCCAAGAGTGGGACAGCACAGCAGTGCTCGACTGGTACGTGCGGGATTATCCGTTCCACCAGGGCGTAGAGCGGCTCGTTCGCGACCTCAACGGCCTGTACCGCGGCGAACCGGCGCTGCATGTCCTTGATTTCGACTGGCAAGGTTTCGAGTGGGTCGACTGTCACGACGCGCAGAATTCGACCCTCGTCTATCTGCGCAGGACCGGTGAGGACTTCCTCGTGGTAGTGGTCAATTTCACCCCGGTGCCCCGGGTGGATTACCGCATCGGTGTTCCCACAGCAGGCACATATCAGGAAATCATGAACTCCGATGCAAGTGATTACGCCGGCAGCGGAATGGGTAACGGGGAACGTCTACTCGTAACCGAGGAGAGGGCCTGGATGGATCGGCCCCATTCGCTGTTGATCACCCTTCCGCCCCTGGCAGGGATCGTCCTCAAGCTTCAACCGAAGCCGGCCACGCAGAGCGAAGGGGAGACTGCTTCGGCCCCTGGCGAGGCGGTAGAAGACTGATCGCTGCACCCGTGCCTGATCTTCCGGGTCCGTCGCCCACGCCCGTTGTCGGCCGCTGGGGTAACGTGCTGCAATTTGGCCGAGACCCTATCGGTCACGCCGGCGGGTTGTTCGAGCGTTATGGCGACGTGGTCATGCTCGTTAAGGGTGGTAGGACCAATCTGTACTCCCCGCTCGATCATTGCACCGGCACTGTGCTCGCCTTTGGGCCGGAGGCGACCCGCACTGCCAGCACCCATCATGAGATCTATTTCAAATATCCGCTCTCCGGCCCACGCTATCGGCTGAGAAATCGTTCGAAGCGCACCGCGCCGCTCAAACATTTCGGTGTGGGATTGTTCGGCGTCAATCTCGAGGAACATCGGCAGCATCGCCGCTTGGTCATGCCTGCCTTTCATACCAAGCGCGTGGAGTCTTATTGCGACACCATGGTCCAGATCACCGAGTCATTCCTCAATGGTTGGCGGGTGGGCGAGCAGCGCAACATGAAGGATGAATTGCGGCTTCTGACCATGCGCATCGCCACGACTACCTTGTTCGGGGCTGACATCGGCGAACACGGACGCGACATCGGTACGCTGCTGCAAGCGGCATTCCGCCTGCTCGCCCATCCGCTGCTTCGGCTATTCCCCTATGACCTGTCGGGACTGCCTTTTCACCGGTTCCTGACGCTGATCGGCCAGTTGGATGTGGAGATGCGCCGCATCATCGAGCAGAAACGCAAGAGCGGTGGCGACGGCGGAGACATGCTCTCGATTCTGCTGCAGGCGCGCGATGCCGAGAGCGGTCTGACGCTCAGCGAAGACGAATTGATTGGCCATACCAATGTCTTCTTTCTTGCCGGCCATGAAACCACGGCTAATGCGTTGACCTGGACGTTGTTCCTGCTCTCACAACACCCGGAGGTCCTGGCCGAGTTAGTGGACGAACTCGAATCGGTGCTGCGCGGGAGCGCACCGACCGTGCAACAACTCGAACAGCTCCCATTCCTTGACCAGGTCGTCAAGGAAAGCCTGCGCATGTTCCCGCCGGCGATGTTCAATGGCCGGGTCACCTCCCAACCCACCGAGTTTTGCGGCTACGAGCTACCGGCGGGCATGGAAGTCTTCGTGAGCATCTATCACACGCATCGCATGCCGGAAATCTTTCCCGATCCCGCCTGTTTTAGGCCGCGGCGTTGGGAAACGATCAATCCCTCGATTTTCGAATATAACCCTTTCAGCGCCGGGCCAAGACTGTGCGTCGGCTGGCAATTCGCGCTCCAGGAGATGAAGATCGTGTTGGCGATGCTGATGCAACGGTTCCGACTTCAATGTGTGCCTGATCTCGAGATCGATCGCGGCGGGATTATCGTACTAACCCCGCAGGCCGGATTACCGATGACCATTCACGCCCAGGACCGGCAGTTTTCCCGGGCTGTGGGCGGCGTGCGCGGGAACGTGCGAGAGATGGTGGAGCTGCCAAGGTGACAGGGGCTCGCTTTAACCTTCACAGGGTTGATTTACCCTTTGCGCGATGGAGTACGCTATCAGGCTGGCGTCACACCGCCTCGTTTCGGGGACGACTCGTGACACGAGGCTACTGCTGGAGAACGGCAGATTTCGGCACTAGTTTCCTAATTTGAAACAAATGCCTAAGCGACTTCTCGTTGCATGACGCCGGACATCGTGGCAGCGATTTTTAGATGACGAGTTGCCGTAAGGGGTGTTGTTGTTCGATCTGGCGGTGGATGCGCCGCAAGTGGCTAAGATCCATTCAATGACCGATTTGTACCCCTCAGCTGACACTTAGCATGATCAACTCGACCGTCGGCACTTCGGCCTTATGGAAAGCTTCACATAAGGCCGATTATGCAAAGTCGTTAATTATGGAAACTGCTCGGCCGGCCGGCCATAAACTTCAGATAGGATGGGGCCTAGCTGTGGGCAATGTTGTTTTCGACTCCGCATAATTTCGGTTCCGCTCGGAACTGAGGATTGTGCGGCAAGGGACGATCTCGAGCCCTGCCACGGCCCGCTTGCCACGTGGGGCGCCTGACCAACCTGAGCTTCGCGCCGAGATATATGGGCCAAGTTACCGCGTAATCGGCCGCCTGTTGCTTTCGTCAATCTCCAGCATACGCTGTGATTATGCAAAGCCGGGAATCTGCGCCAGCCCCGTCGCGCAGTGGCTTGCCGCGGATTCCAGCCCCATAATATGCATAATCAACGACTATGCATAATCGGCCTTGAACGAAACCGCTGTCGCGGTAGTGGTTGCCGGCCGGCCTTGGCGTAAGGCTTGACGGGAGCCCCTTGGCGGCCCTGATATTCCCTTTCATTTTTCCAGTCCCCACGAGGCTCGTTTTGCAGGAGCATGGTGGTGCTGCATGCAGCATTCATCCATTGCTTCAGGAGCCTCCCATGACCACTCTACGTCAACGCATGCTCGACGATATGCGCGTGCGCAACCTTGCGCGCAACACCCAGCTGTCCT
>DATIXD010000256.1:0-9727 GCA_035518875.1 Methylococcaceae bacterium
GTCAGCCAGGGTGTACTTGTCGATGACACTCAGGAAAGCCCGCCGCGCCTCATACAGGATGGCCTTGAGGAAACAGCCCCGGACGATGCGGCACTCGTTCACTTTCAAGTCGAAGCACTCCACCAGATTCATGTGCGGCTCGGTGATCCGCACCACCTCGCCGATACCGATCGTATGGGGCGGTCGAGCCAACTGGATGCCACCACCCTTTCCGCGGGTCGTCACGATGAAGCCATGATTGGCCAAACTGTTCGCCACCTTTACCAGATGATTGCGGGAAATTTGATAATGTTCGGCGATCTCAGAAATGGTCGCCATGCCCGGCTCCGGCAAGCGGGCGAGATAGATCAGCATGCGCAGGGAATAGTCCGTGAATTGTGTAAGCTGCATACTAATTACTCCTTTATATTATCCAGCGCTCCGGCTTTGCGTCAGACGCCATCGAGTCATCGCTTGACGCCTAACAATCAACAAAATAACATGCATTCTAAATACAGCTTACAAAGACTCTTGCTCGAGATTTCGTGGAGAATGAAGCTTTTAAGCTGTATTTTAAACGCAGTTCATCTGCTCGGAGAAAAAAGATGACGCAACAGAGTCTTGCCGCCTGTTGGAACGAACGGCACCAATCCTTGTACGAGAAATTGGACGGAGAAGGCGCCGTCAAGGCCGCCATGGACATCTTCTATCGCAAGGTACTGCGCGATATTCGCCTCCTGTTCTTTCCGGCGTTGTCGCTTTTGCTCGCGGCTTGCCCCGCTTCAGCCGACCCCCCCTCCTCGACGGCCGTCGGTACCGCCGCGGAACCCATCGAAGTCAGGATATATTCCAGTGAATTTGAGTATGAGCCCAAGACGGTTCAGGTAGAAGCCGGACGGCCCGTGCATCTGGTACTGGATAACAGCCGCGGCACCATAGAACATGATCTATCCCTACCTGAACAGAATGTGTATCTGAAGGCTGAGGCGGGCAAGATGGCCGAACGCCGCCTCGTCTTCAATCAACCCGGACAATATCCCTTCAAGTGCTCGCTTCCCGGCCACAGGGAGGCCGGCATGATCGGCGTAGTCGCGGTCGCCACCGGCGTCGCGGGAGCCGTATCCTCTGCGAAGGCTGGGCCTTCGGGTGAAGGAGGCGAAGGAATAGTTGACGCGCTACCTGAAGGCTTGTCCCGCCTGCCTCAGCCCTCGGCTGCCCCGCCGGTTGGTCGCAGAGACCCGAAGAGTGTGCAGGTGCAACTGGAAGCCAGACCGGTCACGGGTCTGATTGCCGATGGCGTCGGTTACAAATACTGGACTTACGACGGTACGGTGCCGGGTCCGATGATTCGCGTGCGCCAAGGCGATACGGTCGAACTGACCCTCAGGAATGCCCTGGACAGCCAGCTCACCCACAGCATCGACTCCCACGCCGTCACCGGCCCTGGAGGCGGGGCCAAGGCCACCCAGACGCCGCCGGGCGGCACCAGCATCTTCCGCTTTAAGGCTATCAAACCTGGCGCTTACGTCTATCACTGTGCTTCACCCATGATTCCTCATCACATTGCTAATGGCTTATATGGACTGATGGTGGTGGAACCGCCCGAGGGTTGGCCTAAGGTCGATCGGGAATTCTATGTCATGCAGGGCGATTTCTATCTCAATGGCGATCCGGCCCAAAAAGGGCTGCATGAGGGTTCGGTGACCAAGATGCTGACGGAGAAACCGGACTACGTGGTGTTCAACGGCAGTGTCGGCGCCTTGGCGAAGGAAAACGCGCTCAAGGCCAGGGTCGGCGAGACGGTACGTATCTTCTTTGGCGTCGGTGGACCGAATGTCACCTCTAGCTTCCACGTAATCGGAGAGATGTTTGACCGCGTTTACCCGGAGGCTGGGTCGGAATATGCCACCAACGTCCAGACCACGATGGTCCCGGCCGGCGGCGCGGCCATCGTCGATTTCAAGCTGGAATATCCGGGCACCTATATCCTTGTGGACCACAGCTTGGCCCGGTTGCAGAAGGGCGGGGCAGGTTTTCTGGAAGTTGAAGGTACGGCCGACCCGGCCATCTTCCACGCAGTGCAGCCGGGCAGCGGCGGCAGTTCTGGGCACTAGGGGAGCCCGCTTAGGGCTGTTGGTTCAATAAACTCCGAGATTTCGTCGATTTAAGTCTTGTGGATTACACATTTCGATACCGTCTGTCTAGTGTCGGAGAAGGGCATTCATAACCCATGAATGCCCATCAAAGGAACCCGTTTAACCCGCTCGGCGCCCCAGCACTCGCAGGCGAGCTTCAAAGACATTGGCATCGCGCGGCCCTCTGCCCGGATCTCACCTCTGGTGGCCACCAGGGGCGAAGTCGCACTGTGGCTGCATCAACCTGATTGATGGCCTGGAACTTCATCAAGGCGAGGGCGGCAAGGTACTGATGCGCTGGCTAAAGCGCCTGGTGTCCTGGCCGCCGGAACCCACGCCGGTGGGCCTCCCGGAAAAACTGAGGGCGGCTCTGGCCGCCGGTTTGGCGATCTTCCTCACCGGTCTCATCAGCAGCCAATTCATCGAAGGCGGCGGACTGCAAACATTGGTGGCCTCGATGGGGGCATCAGCGGTGATCCTGTTTGCAGTGTCACACAGCCCCATGGCACAGCCCTGGCCTTTAGTCGGCGGCCACTTGCTCTCCGGCCTGATCGGCGTCATCTGCGCCCGGCTGATTCCCGATATCTGGCCGGCAGCGGCAATCTCGGTTGGGCTGGCCATCTTCCTGATGTACCTCAGCCGCTGCCTTCACCCGCCGGGGGGCGCCTCCGCGCTGATACCGGTTCTGGGCGGGGAAGGCGTCAAGAGCCTGGGTTTCCAATTTCTACTGACGCCGCTCGCCTTGAACGTGGCGATGATGCTTGTTTTGGCCCTGATCCTCAACAGACTGTCCAAGACGCCAGCTCATGCCGGCGCCGTAAAATCCGCTCATGCATCTCAAACCGATCCGCCGCCGCTGGAACGCCTCGGCATCCGAACTGAAGACTTGCGCGCGGCGCTGCGCGACCTGAACGCCTTCGTCGACGTGAGCGAAGGCGAGTTGAACGAAATCTACAATCTCGCCGCCAGCCGGGCCTACCGGCGTGAATACGGCGAATTGACCTGCGCCCGCATCATGTCGCGCGAGCTGGTCACGGCGGAGTTCGGCGACGATCTGGAAGCCACCTGGGCGCTCATGCAGCGCGAGGGCGTCAAGGCGATTCCGGTCATCGACCGCGGCCGCCATGTCATCGGCATCATCACCCTGACCGACTTCTTCCGCCACGCCCAGGCCGAACGGTTCGATGGGCTGGGCAAGAAACTGCGCCAGTTGATTCAGAGCACCCCGGCCGTCACTTCCGATAAGCCGGAAGTGGCGGGGCAAATCATGACGGCCCCGGTCGTCACTGCACGTGAGGACGCCCATATCGCCGAACTCGCCCCGCTCCTTTCAGGGCGCGGCGTTCATCAGATTCCCATCGTCGATGAACACAACAAGCTGGTCGGCCTCGTGACCCAGTCCGACCTGATCGCCGCCTTGTATCGCGCGCAATCCTCTATCGGTTTTGCCGAAACCGGCTGCGCCCTTTCCGGGAACAACACCAGCCAAACCCCATGATCGAACCCGTCGCCCTGCAGGATTTTTTCATCACATTTTTTTCCGCTGCGATGGTCATTCTGAGCGGAGCGGGTTATGCAGCCCTTTATGCCTGGTCCAAGTTGAGCAGCAAACCGGGAATTCTCATCTGTGCTTATGGCTGTTACGCCTTGCTCGCGGGGGCGGTCTTCGTGCTGGCAGATTCGGCTAACCTTGGCGGTTCCTGGCGTATCGTGGTCGGCTTGATGCTGGCGGGCTATCTGCTCGCACCCCATGGCATCTGGCGGCTGTGTGCGGACACCCATGCGGCGGAACATGACGATGAAGAGCGCTGAATACCCACCGGGAGTGGCTTTCGCCTTATCCCGGCCGACAAGAATTCACAACAACTCAAAGTGAGGGGGGAACCATGAACCAAACGCCACCACGATGGGCGTCCGAGACGTTCTGGAAAAAAATCGCAATCTGGGTCACGGCCGGATCGTTCGTCATCCTGATCTTGCTGACCTTCGACTCCCTGTCGAAAACCGCCGTGGGCGGTAACCGCGTGCAGGCCTACAGCGTCATCAACAAGGAAATCGACTATCGCTTCGACGCACAGAAAAACCGCTACCAGCCCGTCATCGGCCAGGATGCGCCGCTGTTCGGCAAGGCCCTGAGCGAAGCCGAGGCGGAACAGCTGGTGATGCTGGGCAAGAAAACCATCCAGGCAAAAAACTGCATCAACTGCCACACCCTGCTCGGCAACGGCGCCTATTACGCGCCTGACTTGACCAAGGCCTGGCTAGATCCCAACTGGGTCAGCGCGGAAGAGCGCGAGAAGCTTATGCTCGCCTTCCTCAAGGATCCGGAAAAAAACGCCGTCACTTTCACCTCCGGTCGCAAGATGCCGAATCTGGGCATCACCGACGAAGAGGCGAAGGGCATCGTGGCCTTCCTGAAATGGATGTCCGCCATCGACACCAACGGCTTCCCGCATAACTTCAAGACTATCACCCATCGGGAGGACTGATCATGGCCATAGGATTGATTGACAACGCCAACCTCAACGGTGGGCAAAAACTCGCGGTGAAGTATTTTAGTGTCGCAGTGATTCTCTTCCTGGCGCAAATGCTGTTCGGCCTGCTGGCCGCCATCCAGTTCATCGCGCCGGATTTCCTCTACAACACCCTGGACTTCAGCGTGAACCGCATGGTGCACATCAACGCGATGGTGGTGTGGATGCTTTACGGCTTCATCGGCGCGGTATATTGGCTGTTGGAAGAGGAGAGCGGCGTTCGGATCGCAGGGCTCAAATTGGGCAATCTGGCCTTCTGGGTGCTGACCGCCGCCGTTGCCGTGGTCGTGCTGGTCTACCTGTTTGTGCAGATAGGCCCGGGCGACGACGCCACCCGCTGGCTGATCAACGAAGGCCGCGAGTACATCGAGGCCCCACGCTGGGCCGATATCGGCATCGTCGTCGTGATGCTGGTGTTCTTCTACAACGTGGCCGGCACCTTTTCCAAGGGCCGCTGGTCGGGCGTCGCCGGCGTCTTGACCCTCGACCTGGTCGCGCTGGCGGGGCTTTATCTCGCGGGCATGTTCTATATGACCAACATCACCGTCGACCAGTACTGGTGGTGGTGGGTCATTCACCTGTGGGTGGAAGCCACCTGGGAAGTGCTGGTTGGCTGCATCATGGCCTGGAGCCTGATGCATTTGCTCGGCGCGCGCCGCAAGATCGTGCAGACCTGGCTCTACATCGAGGTCGCGCTGATGTTCGGCTCCGGCATCCTGGGGCTCGGCCACCACTATTTCTGGATCGGCACGCCGGATTACTGGTTCTCCATCGGCGGCTTCTTCTCGGCGCTGGAGCCGATACCGCTGGTGGCGATGGTGGTGCATTCGATCTACGACGCCGGTGTCCACAAGTTCAAGAACAGCAACCATCCGGCTTTGGCCTGGATCATCGCCCACACCTTCGGCAATTTCCTCGGCGCGGGCGTGTGGGGTTTCATGCACACCCTGCCGCAGATCAACCTGTACACCCATGGCACGCAGTGGTCGGCCTCCCACGGCCATCTCGCGTTCTTCGGCGCTTACGCCACCATCAACATCGCCTTCTTCTATCTGGCCGTTCAGAAGTGGCGCGGTAATGTCTGGATGGGCGGCACAATGGCGGACAATGGCTGGAAATGGAAGTGGTCGCTAGCCCTGCTCAACATCGGCGTCATCGGCATGACCGTGGCGCTGTTGATCGCCGGCTACGAGCAGTCCTTCATCGAGCGGGCCGTGGAAGGCTCCACCTGGGGTGGCTACTTCGCCGCCCAGAATCATCCGTGGTTCCAGCAGGCCATGCTCTGGCGGCTGGTTTTCGGCGTGATCACCCTGGCCGGCGTCGTGCTGCTGACCTGGGATCTGCTCACCATCGGCCGGGAAGAAACCCGCACAGCCCCGGCGCTGGTTGCGACCGATTGACCGCAGTGGGCGGGTGATTCGCTGCTCGCCCTCCATCCGACCCGTCAGCTTTAACCGTTCGATCCCTGCTCGTTGCCGGGAGCGGATCAGGCTGCCGAGACGCGCCGTGAATGCTTCCCTGGAGGCTCGACGGCGGGTTCCCTCCCGCCGACGGTCTCATCACCCCGATCCGCTTCCTCTGGGCGTTATTATTAAAAGGGGAACCGACGGTGTCCGTCAGCCCGTTCAATGCGTGTCGGCAGGTCGGGCAACCGCAAAAATCGGTCTATTCAATCCTTGAAGGCTTCCACTTGAATTCGAATTTGAACTTCATCGCTCACCGCCGGCGCGAAGGCGGTCAGGCCGAATTGGCTGCGTTCGATGGTCGCGCTGGCGTTTGCCCCGCATAGATAACGCAGGGTGAGGGGATGAATCCCGCACCGGAAATGGTCGATCGTCAGATGCACGGGGCGAGCGACGCCGAGCAGGGTCAATTCGCCATCAGCGCTCACCGGCTGGTCTCCCTGAAAATTGATCCGCGCCGACTCGAAACGGATGCTTGGATATTTGTCAGTATGAAAAAAATCGTCCTTTTTCAGGCGCGCTTCCAATTCCTCAAGCCCGGTGTCAATGGAATTGGCGTCGATCGTGATATCGATACGGCCCTTCTTAGCTTGAGGGTCGAGGTCGATATGTCCGGTCGTTTTGTTGAACCGCCCGCGTTGGATCGAAAATCCCAAATGGCTGACCTCGAAACTGGGAAACGTATGACGCGCGTCAATCGTGTAGGCGTCCGCGTAGGCCGTACCACCTAACAACGCCGCGCTTGCAATACAGGAAGTTAAACGTAAGGGCTTGGTCATGACGTGTTATCCCGAGCGAAAGGGAACGGTGCCGCTCATTTCCCGCGGGGACGATCGGAGCCGATCGAGAAATGGAGTTCGGTGTTCGGCGCAGCTTGTTCCGGCCGCGTCGGCGGAAAGCCTGGATGGGAATCGAAGCGGCGTTTGAAATGAGGGTGCGGATGAGGACGCCAAATCGGATAACCCCAAACCGGATAGCCCCATTGATCCGTCGCCTCTTGCTCGCGAAGCCTTTGAATGCGGGCTTCTTCCTCGGCGGCCCGGGCACGCCGCAAGGCGGCCTGCGCTTCGATTTCCCTGGCCCGCACCAACCTTTCCTGCCGGGCACGCTCTTCGGCTGCCGATTCCTCTTCCGCTTTCCGCCGTTTGTCTTCAAGCGCCCTGGCCACCTCCGCGGGATCGGGTTCGATCACCTTGAGGTCGACCGGCTGGCATCGGGTCGATGAAGTAGGATTCGAGGTATAGCTGATCTTGCCTGCGTCCCGGCATTTGTAAACGTCCGCAGCCCCCGCCGGTTGGCCAAGGATCACCATGGTTGCCGCCAACGCCCACCGCATGCTATGCGGCCAAGCGGCTATAAGCCCCGGTTTACCTGGCGCATGAACGGCAATTTGACTGTCGGAGGAGTGATCGAGCATTCGCATTGCATTCCCTTTTCATCGGCATACCTGGTTTGACCCGATCGGCGCGCCGTGGTTCGCCTCAGGAATCGGAGGAACATTCGATCATTGCGGGCATAAAGCAGGTGAAGGGGAATTCAATAGAGGGCGGATGGATTAGGATGTCAGAGACGCCCTCAGATCAAGACGAACAGTCCTCCTACGAGTAGAGCAATAACCAGCGTCTTCCAAGGCCAACTCAGAACCGACCAGGCCAGGCACTGGACTCTCCACTGTTTTTTCGCCCAATCAAGTAGTGCGGGGATGAGCTTTGTGCGACTCACTCGCCAAAGCCACCTGATAAGGAAGAACGCCAGCAAGAGTTTGAGTGGGTTGATCGTCCAGGCGGTGATAAGCTCGGCCTCGCGCGCACTTAGGTGGAACAACGACTCGATGGTGTCCTCGATGAGCACCTCCTCGCTGCCCTCCACCAAGTAGAAAATGCCTTCCCCAATCAGGTGGAGGGCTTCCAATGCGAATTCGAACAATAATTCGGCCAAGGCAATCAACACGATCATGCTGATCGCCAACCACAACAGCGGCTTCCAACTGGGCTTGAGCTGGGTATCCGCTGCAGGGATTTCCGAGATCGGTTTTTCTCTGATGTCGCTCATGGTGGCAAAGGCCTTGGGGCTAACAAGGATTGAGGAGGAGAGAGTTCATTTCCCCCCTCAAACGGAAGGAATGGGGGGTTCCTCTTAGTGTACAAAGATTTGGGTAACCAACTCATGAAAAATGAGGACAGAGGCGATTGGGGATTGCCAACCACCCGTTACGTGCGACCCTGTTGATCGCTGGCGGGGCGCCCGTTCCGCCACGATCGATTCCTAGCCGCTCACAACACCCAGCGCCTTGAGCCGCTCGCGGATACGCTCGATGCGTCTGCGGTTGACGCCAAAATCCCAGTAGCCGACCCGAGAGGCGGAACGAACATGGAGGGTCTTCTCCTCCGGCAAGACTTGGAATTCCACGTCATCGATGAAACGGAATATCCGGCTGATGGCTTCGGCACGTAGGTACCATGCGTGCGCATCTTCCGCCACGATCTTGATTCCCCGCTCTTCGGCCAGCGCGAGCTTGAGCTTTTCCCAGGCCGTTGCGGGTGCGACTTCCAGTTGCATCGGGCTGATGTAATGATCCTGATCGCCCGAACGGCTCGACACACAATTGGGACTCCCGGGACAACCTGAAATTCTGAATTGATCCATACCTATTTCTCCCGCGGATAAACAGGCAGCGACCGCCAGCCAAACCAGATTGATGAACCGCTTCACTTCGACATTCAAAACCGCAAGCCGGATAACCGTTGACAAGCCCCGAATTGGATCGCGTACTCGCCCAATGGTTCGAAGAACGCTGATTATGCCAGTGCTGGCACCGTCTTAAAACTACTTGGCTTGCTCCCCCACCGAAACCATCGACTTGAGGTCCTTGGCATCGGCGGCGTAAGCCTTGCGCTCATCCAAAGACATTGGGATCAAACCTTTGGACGCCAGATAGCCCTTGTCACCCCATGCCTTCTCGCTGGTAAATTCGGCGATGTACTTAGAAAGTCCCGGAACCCGGTCGATATGTGCCTTTTTCACATAGAAGAACAAGGGGCGGGACACCGGATATTTTTGTGAAGCGATGCTGTCGCGATCCGGCTTAATGCCCTCGATGGCGATCGGAATCAACCGATCGGTATTTTCCCTTAGCCAGTTATAACTGAACAGACCCACTGCCTCAGGGTCGGTGGCGAGCCGGGATACGATCATTTCGTTGATCTCCTCGACATAGCCGCCGTCCTTGCGTACATCATGACAAAGTCTCTTGTACTCTTTTTCGTTTGTGAGCTTCTTGGCGGCAAGCCAAGGGTAACCATTGCAGCCCGCCTCCAATACCACTTCGCCAAAAACCTCGCTGGTTCCCGCGGTTAACGGCGGCCCCAGGACTTCGATTTTGGTGTCGGGCAGAGACGAGTTGATCTGTTTCCAGGTCTTATTGGGATTCGGCACTAGCTTGTTGTCGCAGTACTGCTTGCAGGCCGGATCGGGCAACTGTTTGGCCAAGGCCAGGTAAATCTCCTTCTCGCTCAGATTGCCGAATGGCTGGGCCTTTTTCGATTGCGCCATGACCACACCGTCGTAGCCGATCTTGACCTCCACGATGTCTTTCACACCGTTGGACTGGCAGGTG
>DATIXD010000257.1:0-4541 GCA_035518875.1 Methylococcaceae bacterium
TAGCCCGTCATGATGAACCAACTTTTTAAGAGGAGAATACCGAACCCATGACTACCGAACGCATCGTCAGAATCGTCGCCGGATTTTTCGTCCTGCTTTCCCTAAGCCTGGGCGTTGCCGGCAGCCCCCTGTTCCACAGCAGCAATTGGCTGTGGTTCACGGCTTTCGTGGGGGCTAATCTGTTTCAGAGCGGTTTTACCCGGTTCTGTCCGCTGGAAATCATGTTGAAAAAACTGGGGATCAAGGAAGCCTGCAATTAGGTCGGGCAACTTGAGAAATCGGTTCAAAGGAAACCGAAAATCTACTCTTAACAACACCACGCTGGAGGAACCTCATGGCAAGAATCGTTGTATTAGGCGCCGGTCTTGGCGGCGTACCCATGGCTCTGGAAATGAAACAGATGGCGCGCAAGCAGGATGAAGTCATCGTGATTTCCGACAGCCCCACCTTCCATTTTGTGCCGTCCAATCCTTGGGTGGCCGTGAACTGGCGCAAGCCGGACGAAATCAAGATCGAATTGGCGCCCATGTTCAAAAAGCGCAAGATCCAATTCATCCAGAAAAAGGCGGCCAGGGTGCACCCCGAAAAGAAGCAGGTGGAACTGGCCGATGGTAGTTCAATCGACTTCGACTTTCTGATCGTTGCCACAGGACCTCGCTTGGCCTTCGACGAAGTGCCGGGATTCGGACCCGAGGGATACACCCAGTCGGTCTGTCATGTGGATCATGCGGCCGACGCTGCGGATTTCTGGGACAAGTTTGTCAAAGATCCCGGTCCGATCGTCATCGGCGCCATGCAAGGCGCATCCTGCTTCGGTCCGGCCTACGAATACGCGTTCATCGCCGAAACCGATCTGAGAAAGCGCAAGATCCGCGACAAGGTACCCATGACCTTCGTCACCTCCGAACCCTATATCGGCCATCTGGGCCTTGGGGGCGTCGGCAATTCCCAGGGATTGCTGGAGGCCGAACTGCGCGAGAAGCACATCAAATGGATTTGCAACGCCAAGGTCGACCGCATCGAGGACGGCATGATGTACGTCACCGAAGTGGACGAAAACGGCCAGGAGAAAAAGAAGCACGAACTGCCCTTCAAGCATTCGATGATGCTGCCGGCCTTCACCGGCGTGGACGCCGTCAAGGGAATCGACGGCCTGGTGAATCCGCGCGGCTTCATACTCGTCAACGAATACCAGCATAACCCTAAGTATTCGAATATCTACGCGATCGGCGTCTGTATCGCCATTCCGCCCCTGGAGCAAACTCCGGTGCCCACCGGCGTGCCGAAGACCGGCTACATGATCGAATCCATGGTCACGGCTACTGCGCATAACATTCGGGAGGTACTTGACGGCAAAAGCCCTTCCCACAAGGCCACTTGGAACGCGCTCTGTCTCGCCGACATGGGTGACAACGGCATCGTTTTCATCGCCCAGCCGCAAATCCCGCCGCGCAATGTTACCTGGTCGGCCAAGGGCAAGTGGGTCCACCTCGGCAAGATCGCGTTCGAGAAGTACTTCATGCGCAAGGTTCGCAAAGGCATTAGCGAACCGATTTACGAACGCCTGATATTGAAGGCGATGGGCGTGGTTCGCTTGAAGGGCTGAAGCCTCCCGGTGATTCAACAATGGCGGCGGTGTGACGCAACCCCATCGGTTGCGAGCTCACACCGCCCGTACGCGTCCCTTGGAGAACTGCCATGAATTTTTTGCCTGATCTACCCGGCCCCCACGACGTGCCCTTTGCGGCGCCTTTGATGACCGCCGCGCTGTTGGGATTTATCATCGGTTTCGTCATTCTCAAGCTGCTGGATCGTGTCATAGTGAATGAAGGCGAGCAGGAAAAATGACTGGCGTGGCTCCCACGGTTATCGCTTCCAAATGGATGTACTACCTTCCTCTTCTGATTCTTCTGGCCGGCACGGCGGCCGCCGGTGCGAAAGAGCCTGCGGACTTAGCACGTCCACGGGCTCCGGATGCGTCTGGTTCGGCCCCGGCGAACACGCAGGCTTTGAATCTTGAGCAAATCCTCGATCTGGCCTACGCCCGCAATCCGGACATGCAAGCCGCCGCCGAGCGAATCGGTCAGGCACAAGCCCAGGTGTCGGAAGCGGTAGCCGCTTTTTACCCCAAACTCACCGGGCGGGTTGGTTACGACTACTCTAACGATCCGAGCCGGGCATTCTCCTATATCGTTGCGCAGCGGCGCTTCAATCAGGGTCATTTTGACAACATCAACCAGCCCGGCTTCGTGGAAAACTTCCGCCCCGAACTGGTCGGTACGATGTCGCTGTTTCGCGGCGGTTCGGATTTTTACCGCAAGAAAGCCGCTGAACTGGGCGTGGCAGTAGCCGAGCTGGAGCGCTCCGCATTCCGTAACCGGCTGGCGGCTTCGGTGACTGCCGCCTATTACGCCGCGCTGGCCGCGCCCAGACAGTTGGATGCCTCCCTGCGGTCTCTGGGGGCCGTGGAAAGCGAACTCAGACACGCTCGCATCGCTTATGAAGAAGGCACGCAGTTGAAATCCGACGTGCTCTCGCTGGAAGTCCGACAGGGCCAAGCCAAGGAATCCGAACTCACGGCCCGCAATGCAGTGGAACTGACGCGCTCCGGGCTGAAAACGCTGCTCGGGTTGGGGGTCGGCGACAGACTGGAAATCCGTGAAGAAGGCGATACCCAAGCCGCCACGCCGACCGGGGAACTTGCCAACCTTATCAACCAGGCACTGTCTCAACGTCCGGAAATGCAGGCCTCCGCTCAACAGGTGGAAATACGCCAAAAAGAACTGCGTGCAGAGCAAGGGGGCCACCTGCCCAGAGTCAACGCCTATGCCGCCTATGGTCTCAACGAGCGCTCCCCCGAATTCAATTTCAACCGCGACAACCTGACCTTGGGGTTAAATGCCGAGGTGGACCTTTTCGCGGGCGGTGCCACCTCGGCGCGGATCGAGGGCGCGCGGCGCAAGCTAGGAGAGGCCCAAGCCATTGCCGAGCGCACCCGGCTGGAAATCGAAGACGAAGTTCAGAAGGCTTTCGCCACGCTGCGCGAAGCCGCAGCGAGGCAAACCGTGGCGGAAACCGCCACCGTTGCGGCCAATGAAGCTTTTCGTCTGGTGCATGAACAATACCGCAACGGCGCGGCGACGGTGACTCGCTACCTGGAGGCCGAAGCGGACCGGGCGCAGGCCGAAACCCGGGCTGTGCTGGCTCGGTTCGATGTACAGACCGCGCGGGCGAACCTGCAAAAAGCGATCGGATATTGGAAATAAGGAAAAAACATGGCGCATTCGGGGCGATCCCGCCACAAGATTTACCAGATCCTGGCGTCCATCGCCGGGTTGATCCTGCTCCTCGTCTGGCTGGAAGGCGGCTTCAACCGCAAAACGCCACCCGGCACTGCGGAGGCTGCCGAAGGGGCTGCTAAGGATCTCGGCCCAGTCATCCAGGTAGAACTGAAGGAAATCGATGATATCCGATCCTGGCCCGGCACCGTCACCGCCCGCACGGTGGCGCAGATCGCCTCGAAAGTGCCGGCCCGAGTCCTCGAAATCAGGGTGGGGGCCGGCGATCCGGTTAAGACCGGACAGGTGCTGGCACGCCTCGACGAGCAAGAACTCCGGGCACGGCTGAATCAGGCGCGCGCGGCGCTGGCGGCCGCGGAAGCCCACTCAGCAAGGGCTGGCGCCGATGCCCGTCGGACACAAAATCTGTTCGATCAGGAGGCCGCAACCCGGCAAATGCTGGATGCCGCCCTAGCTGCCTCGCGCAGCAGCGCGGCCCAGGTCGCCGAAGCCCGAGCCGCCATTGCCGCTGCCGAGTCGGTCGCCGGCGAGGGTATCTTGCGCGCGCCGTTTGACGGTGCGGTCATCAAGCGCCTCATGGATCCCGGCGATATGGCCCTGCCCGGCCAACCGATCCTCACGATGCAATCGGTCCAGCACCTGCGGGTCGAGGCGGCCATACCGGAAAGCTGCGCTCGATTGCTGCAACAGGGTCAGGGACTGAAAGCCCTTATTGGTAGCGAAGACTATCCTGCCAAGGTCGAGGAAATCGCCCCCGCCGCCGATCCGCAGACCCGAACGGTCCTGATCAAGGCCGCCCTGGATCCGCAGGCGCACACCCAGCCCGGAACTTTCGTCTGGCTGGAACAGGCTTGCGGTCGTTACAGCGCGCTGTTGATACCGGAGGGCGCCGTCCGCCGCACGGGGCAATTGGAGAGCGTTCGCGTGGTACTGGATGGCAAGAGCGTCCTGCGTCATGTCCGCACCGGCAAAATCCACGACGGATCGATCGAGATACTTTCGGGATTGAAGGAAGGCGCGAGGGTTTTGAGCGGAGGTGGTCAATGATCTTTGCAGCAACGCGCGTGGGAGGTCCAACAAATGTCGGCTGAACCCATCAAAAGAGGTTTTACCGCCGAGATCGTGCGCATCTTCATTACCTCCAAGCTGTCGCTGTTGTTGTTGATCGCCTCGCTGTTGGCGGGGATGGCGGCCTTGCTGCTGACCCCCAGAGAGGAAGAACCGCAAATCGTCGTGCCGGTG
>DATIXD010000258.1:0-4990 GCA_035518875.1 Methylococcaceae bacterium
TCTCCATGATCGAGCCGGTGTTGCCAGTGTGATGGTTGCGGCCGGTCTTCAAGGCTTGGCGGGTGGGCGAACACAGCGCCGTGGTGTGGAAGTTGTTGTAGCGCAGGCCCTCCTGCGCCAGCCGGTCCAGGGTCGGCATGGCCACCGGCCCGCCGAAGGTGCCGGGCGTGCCGAAGCCCATGTCATCGATCAGCACGATGACCACGTTGGGCGCGCCTTCCGGGGCCTTCACCTCGAACCGGGGCGGGGCCTTGGCCTTGCGGGCGTCGAGCTCCCTGATGGGCGGATACTTGGGCTCAGGGATGGGCAGGACGGTGCGGTCCAGTTTCTGCGTCGCCGCCACGCTCCAAGTGGGCAGGCTGAACGCGACGAGTGCCGCGAACATGGCAGGCACGATACTTGGTGTGAATTTCATGTCGAGTGCTCCTGGTTGGTATGGTTGTTATTTAGGGCCGTGCTTAGCGACGAGATGCACGGACGGAACACGACGAAATTCCGGAAGCTCGGAGCTACGAACCCCAGACTCATCGCAGCTTGACCGGGCTTGGTCATTCTGTGTGAACTATATGGTGAACCGGCGTCCCTGAATAAATCAAGGCATCTTTGGGCTCGCATCAGCAAAAGGCCACTACGCCTCAGGAAGCCATCGACAGCTTCGAGAAGGAGCAGAGTTATTTCGTGGAACCGGGCCCGGAGTAAAGCCCTTCCCGCGTCAACGTCCTAGCCATTTTCTGGCTCGAGTACGGCGGTGCGTTTGGCGCCGGAGTCCTGTGCGCACATGCCGCGGCCGGTGGCTGAATCATCGCGACGAGGCCGGCGGTCCGCTTGAACTTACGTCAGGGACCGTTTCCTGATCCCGTGGCGCCACGTTTGCCCATGAAAAGGCCCACCAATCCGGCCACCAGAATTGCCATATAGAACTGTCCGACAATCATTTCCAGATAGGCCAAGGTTCTGAGCAGCGGATTGACCGGGGTGATGTCGCCATAACCCGCGGTCGTCAAAGTGACGAAGCTGTAATAAAGGAAATTCTCGAACTGCATGGCATTCTTTTGAAAGGTCAAGCCATTGAATGATCCTTCCGGCCAGAAATACGCGAACATCGTGTAAATCACCGCCCAGATCAGCCCCAGGAGCAGATAGACGCACACCGCGCCAATCAGGGTGTTCGCGTCGACTTGGCGCCAACTGAAGACATGCTGCGCCGCCAGGAAGGCGTTTAGTACGCAGAAAGCCAGAACGTTCAATGCGGCACCAACTTTGATCGCGGCAATATGAGTGAACTGTTCGACGACCGCAAGAGCGACTTGCAGGAGGGCCAGAACCAGCCCGAGGTGGAAAAAACGCCGGTTTCCCTGGAGCCCCCAGACCCCGATCAG
Source organism: Methylococcaceae bacterium (assembly GCA_035518875.1). Classification (GTDB taxonomy): domain Bacteria; phylum Pseudomonadota; class Gammaproteobacteria; order Methylococcales; family Methylococcaceae; genus DATIXD01. Next base: position 1,380 of record DATIXD010000258.1, read on the forward strand.
GATGAAGAGGCTGAACCCGACCGGAAGATAATCCCTCAACAGCTCGGCTTCCATCGACGTTCTGAGAAACAGGTGCAAACTTGGAATAAGCAGGAAAAAAAACAACAATCCGCCCAGGAGGTAAGCGAAATTGTTTTGCGCGAGTTTTCGATGACTCATCATTGTCTCCTTTGACGCTTACGGAGCGGCATCAAAAGCCACTCATGAGTGGTAACCCATGCCCCGCGTAAATTCAATAATTATTACGGCAATACACTCCTGTCCGGAGATTTTTACGGAACATGATTCTAACTGGTTGATGTAACAAAAATAAACGATGTTCCTGGCTGTCACCGATTTGAATGTGCGAGAAGCTTCCGGCTTTTGCTGGGAGTCGATCAATGCATTCGGGAAAGCTGGTATTCGCGCAACTCATGGATCACCTGCCGCTATACACCTACCGCCGTTGCGCGGCGAAATATCCGAGTCGCTATCCGGCGCTCCAGTTTTCCCATTTCGACCAGTTCCCGTGCATGGCCTTCGCCCAACTGACCTTTCGCGAAAGCCTGCGGGACATCGAAACTTGCCTGAGAGCTCACTCGGCCAAGCTGTACCATCTGGGAATTCGTGGCGGGATTGCCCGCAGCACTCTTGGGGACGCCAACGAGTCTCGCGACTGGCGCGTCTATCAGGATTTCCCCCTGAAGCTGATTCATACGGCCCGCACGCTCTACGCAGAGGGTGGCTTTGGTGTGGAACTGAAGCATACGGTCTATGCGCTGGTTTCAACGTCCAGCCGCCTTCGCGGCGCTTCGCCCATCGACTTATGCCTTGCCTTATGTCCGTGGGCGCGGTTTCGCAAGACCAAAGCCGCCGTCAAGCTACATACCTTATTCGACTTGCGGGGCAATATTCCAAGTTTCACGAAATATCTCATAGAAAAACAACGAATAAACGATGAAAGAAGCCCTCCCAAAACACGAGCCAATGCGTTTTTCCAGCGGCGAGACATTTTTTTCGATATTCTCGTCTTGCCTGTGGATGCCTCCACGGTAATCCAGCGCAAACCGGTTCATGTTAAAAGCAAGCAACATTTATCGAGCTAGGTTTGTTTGACTAGCCCTTTTTGTCACATTCAATTGATTGCCATCGGAGATCTACCATGAAGCTACTGACTCGTGCCACACCCTGTGTGTTTCTTGTTGTCTTTTTGGTTGGGTGCGCCTCCAGCAACATTACCGCACGCCAGGAATACCAGGGTGGAAAGATCGCTCGGCCCGATCACATCCTCGTCTATGACTTTGCCGCGACCTCGGCCGACGTGCCGCCCGAGTCGGCTATGGCGGGCCAGTATGGCGAGCACAGCACGCCACAAACGTCCGATCAGATCGAGACTGGACGTCAGGTCGGCGCGGAGATCGCGCAGGTTTTGGTCGAGGAGATCCGCGGGATGGGACTGCCGGCAGAGGAGGCGACGGACCAATCCGTGCCGCAAATCGGTGACCTTGTGATCCGGGGTTATATCCTTTCCATTGACGAGGGCAGCGCCGCCAAACGCGTTGCCATCGGCTTTGGGTCAGGCGCTTCCCATCTGAAAACGGCGGTCGAAGGATACCTGATGACGGATCGTGGTCTCCGAAGGCTCGGTTCCGGCACCGAAGAAGTCGGGGGAAGCAAGTCACCGGGAACAGCCGTGGGGGTTGCTGGCGCTATCGCCACAGGCAACCCGGCGGGCCTCATTATTAGCACTGCGATGAAGGTGCATGGGGAGGCCAGCGGTAGCAGCACAATCGAAGGCAGGGCCGAGCAGACTGCCAAAGAAATCGCTAAGCAACTGAAAAAGAAGTTCCAGGAACAGGGGTGGATCTAGTCTTGTGGCATCGGCGAAATTTTCCGCGAGGTGGGAGATTTCGCTTGCCCACATCGTTCCGAGGTCCGCAGGGTACGCTGAACGTAACGTTCACAGCGTATGGGGTACACGCATCGCGCAGCTACCTGGCTATTCCGACGTAAAGCGCTGCAGTTAAACTGGCAGGCGATTTCAGCGACCGGGTACCGATGAACCCCCGACTACACGCCTTCCGGATTTTCAGCTTCGCCGCAGCGCCTTTCGCCTTGGCATGCTCCGGGGCCCACGCCCAAGATCTGGAACCCAGAACCTACGCCAACACACCGGTCGGCCTGAATTTCCTGATCGTGGGGTACAACTACCTGCAGGGCGGCGTGACGGTCGACCCCACGATCCCCCTGGAGAATGCCAAGCTGGAGGTTCAGGGCGCCCTATTCGCCTATGCCCGTTCCCTGGATGTCTTCGGCCATTCCGGGAAGTTCGACGTGATCCTGCCCACGGCCTGGCTGAGCGGCACCGCCACCTTCGCCGGCCAACCCAAGCAGCGTGATATCTCCGGGTTCGCCGACCCGAGGTTCCGTTTCTCGGTCAACTTCTATGGCGCTCCGGCGCTGTCCCTGGCCGAATTCGCCGACTATCAACAGGATGTCATCATCGGAGCCAGCGTGCAGGTGTCGGCGCCGGGCGGCCAATACGATCCCCAAAAGCTGGTGAATCTCGGCACCAACCGCTGGTCGGTCAAGACCGAACTGGGAATCTCCAAGCGCCTTGGCTCTTTCACCCTGGAGCTTGCCGGCGAGGGGACCTTCTACACCGACAACGACCAGTTTCTCGGAAACCATACCCGCTCCCAGGACCCGATCTACGCGGTGCAGGCTCATGTCATCTACAGTTTCAGTCATGGCATTTGGGGCTCGCTGGACGGAACCTACTATGCCGGCGGGAGCAGCAGCATCGACGGAGGGGAAAGTCGGAATCTGCAGGAAAACACGCGCCTGGGCGCCACGCTGGCACTGCCCCTGAGCCGCAACCATTCGATCAAGCTGTATGGGAGCACCGGCGTTTCCGCCCGCACAGGGAGCAATTTCGACCAGGTGGGCATCGCCTGGCAGTACCGCTTCGGCGGGGGGCTTTGATTGCACATGGGCGTCAGTATTCCGGGCCGGTGCATCAAGGTCGGGTCGCATGGCGCTTGCCGGTCAATGAAATAGATACCGTATCCCCGCTTCCGCCTTCCAGCCCAAGCGCTCCTCGCGTTTGGTCCCGGCCGTGTTTCCGCCGCCCTCAGTCACACTTCCGCATGGGGCGTAACTACAAACGAGTTTCATGGGCTATCCACCGGGCGGCACAGCAGGCCTTAGTCGGAGTCGTCAATAGGGCTCAAGGGCCGGATGCGAAGCCGGTCGGGAATGACTCCGGCCAGTACATACAGGATCGCCATTATCACGTAGACGAGATAGCTGGCATGCGGGTCGTAAAACGCCAGCCCGATACCCAAAAGGTAAATCGGCGTGCCCAGCAGCAATCGCCGGTGGGCCAGCCTTATAACCGGCGAGCTCAGGTCCGGTTTCACCAGGCGATGGGCTTGGACCGCGTACCGCCAGCCGATATGCAGGGTGAGTGTCGCGAAAATCATGTTGCAACCGTAGATGATGACCGCCACCGCATATTGATGGTGTTCGCCGAGGAGAGCGGCTGAGAAGGGCAACAGCGATATCCAGAACAAAAAGAAAATGCTGATCCACAGATACCGGTTGTCCGTGTGGGTCAGGTGATGCAGGTC
>DATIXD010000259.1:0-5821 GCA_035518875.1 Methylococcaceae bacterium
GTTCCATCAGGGCCGCAGCCTTGGCCGTACCGACCCGGCAAGGCGTGCATTGGCCGCAGGATTCGTCTTCGAAAAAGCGCATGGCATTGAGCGCGACCTTTTTGATGTCGTCCTGGTTGGATAACACGATGATAGCGGCCGAACCGATAAAGCAGCCGTAAGGGTTCAAGGTGTCGAAGTCGAGCGGAATGTCCCCCAGTGAAGCCGGCAGTATGCCGCCGGACGCGCCGCCTGGGAAATAGCCGTAAAATTCATGGCCCTCGAGCATGCCGCCACAATACTCGTCGATCAACTCTCTCATGGTAATGCCGGCGGGCGCGAGATGGACGCCCGGTTTCTTGACACGGCCGCTGACCGAGAATGAACGCAAGCCTTTGCGCCCGTGGCGGCCGTGCGAGGAGAACCATTCCGGTCCCTTTTCCAGGATGTCGCGCACCCAGAACAGAGTTTCCATGTTGTGCTCCAGGGTGGGGCGTCCGAACAGCCCCACTTCGGCGACGAAGGGGGGACGTAGCCGCGGCATGCCGCGCTTGCCCTCGATGGATTCGATCATGGCCGATTCTTCGCCGCAGATATAGGCGCCCGCGCCGCGCCTAAGGTGAATCGGCGGGATCATGTGCGTAATCGACGGCGGATTAGCTTGCAGTTTGGCGATTTCATCGCTCAGTATCTTGCGGCAGGCGGCGTATTCGTCGCGCAGATAAATGTAAATCTCGCCGATGCCCACGGCCCAGGCCGCGATCAGTGCACCTTCCAGGAAGCGGTGCGGATCGCTTTCCAGATAGTGGCGGTCCTTGAAGGTGCCCGGCTCGCCCTCGTCGATGTTGACCGCCATCAGGCGCGGTGCGTCATATCCCGAGACGATTCGCCATTTGCGGCCGGCCGGAAAACCGGCGCCGCCGAGACCGCGAAGTCCCGAGTGTTCCATCGCCTTGACGGCCCATTCGCGGTTGCGCTTGCCCTCGATGCAAGCCTTCAGGGTGGCATAACCGCCCTGGGCGAGATACTGAGCATAATCGATATAGCGTGGGACTTCCGCCATAACCGCCCCGCTGATCAACGCCGCTTGCACGGACTCCAGGGTGGCCTGGTCAATGGGATTCTGATGAAGGACGGCGACTGGTGCGCGCTGGCACCGGCCCACGCAGGGGGCAGGGATAACGCGAATCTTCTCGCCCAAGCCTTGCTTGAGTGCATGCAGCAGGGGTTTGGCGCCGGCCATTTCGCAGGACACCGATTCGCAAACGCGCACGGTCAGCGCCGGAGGTGGCGTTTCGCCTTCCTTGACCACGTCGAAATGATGGTAGAAGGTTGCGACCTCGTAGACTTCGGCGGGTGACAGCTTCATTTCGTGAGCCAGGGCCACCAGATGCTTCGCGGACAGGTAGTTGTAAGTATCCTGGATTTTGTGCAAGTGTTCGATCAGCAGATCCCGGCGTCTGGGCTCGTCGCCGAGCAGGGCGCGGACTTCCTCGAGCGCCCCGAGATCGATCGGGCGTCCCTTCGGCCCCATCCGCTTATTCTTTTTCACTTTCTTGAAAGCAACCGGTGCTGTCGTCATAGTAGGGAACCTTTAGCTTGGGTTATCGCCTGGCCCGTTGGTTTCGTTCGACGCTCGCGCCGCCGGGCCGAACGATAGGAGGGGAGGTCGGTCAAACATCAGCCAATCTAGCGAATGACCTTTTACAATTCAAGTCGGCATTTCTGAACGTTTCATTGATTTTCATGATGTTGCGCATATTCATGCAGAATTATGTATGAACCCCATCCATCTGCTTAACTTCGCGGTTTTTGCGAGATTCAGGAGCATCACGAAGGCGGCCGCGCTGTTGAATTTGGGACAACCGGCCATCTCCGGCCAGCTGAAACAATTGCAGGACGCGGTGGGCGAACCTTTGTATGAGCGCATCGGCCACCAGATCACGCTGACCCAGGCGGGCGAGGGCTTGCTGGAATTTGCCGAACGTATGGAGCGCGAGTTTCGCGGGGCGAATGAATATATCCGTAGTCTCCGGCGCATGAATGCCGGCACGCTGCGTATTGGCTCGACCATGACCATCGCCAGCTATTATCTGCCGCGCCATGTCGTGAAACTGCAAACGCTGTACCCCGGTGTGCACGTGTATATGCATACCGGCAACACCGAAGAAGTCGCGCACAAGCTTACGGATTTGGACCTGGCTTTCATCGAGGGACCAGTTGCCTTGGAGGAATTGCCGGCCAAGTTCAGAATGCAGCCCTGGAAGGAAGATGAAATCGTGTTGATCGTGCATCAGTCCCACGCAATCGCGCAAAAGTATCCGCAAGCGGTTCCCCTGGAGGTTTTCGCCGAGTACCAGGTCATCTGGCGCGAACCCGGTTCGGGCGCGCGGCAGATCGTGGAGCGGGCCTTGGCGCAAGCCGGCATCGATGCGCCGGTGCATATCGAAGTCATGGGCGTGGCCGGGGTCAAGGAGTCGGTGCGCGCCGGTCTCGGCATCGGTTTCGCCTCGATTCAAGCCATGCGCCACGAGGACGCGGGCTTGGTTTCCAGGCGCATCAACCCGCCGGAGGGCTTGCGCTGGCAGTTGAACATCATCGCCCCGGAAGAGAAAATGCGCTCCCGGGTCTGTCAGGCCTTTCTTGATCTAGTGGCCGCCGACGACGGGGACAATGAACATGACTGATTGCATTCGCGTTTGCTGGGCTTTTCTCATACTTCTGCCGGGAATTCTTATGGCCGGCGAAAGCGGCGCCCTGAACATAAAGGAGGTCGCGCCGGGCATATACGTCCATCAAGGCGTGCACGAGATGCCGGATCATGAGAACCGCGGAGAAATCGCCAACATCGGTTTCATCGTCGGTGAACGCTGCGTCGCGGTGGTCGATTCGGGCGGCAGTCCCCGGCAAGGGGAGGCACTGAAGGCGGCGATCCGCGACACGACGATGGTGCCCGTGTGTTACGTCATCAATACCCATGTCCATCCGGATCACATCTACGGTAACATCGCTTTCAAGCAAACCGGCGTGAGCTTTATCGGCCACCACAAGCTGGCACAGGCCATGTCCCTGCGCGGTCCCTATTACCTCGAGAAGGCCGAGCGCGATTTGGGAATCGGCCTGAAAAGGGAAGATTTTGTATTTCCCGATCAGCTCGTGCAGTCTACCCTGGAACTCGATCTGGGCGGGCGCAAACTGACCCTGACAGCCCACCGCACCGCCCACACGGACAATGACCTGAGCGTTTACGACGACAAGACCCAGACCTTGTGGCTCGCCGACCTGTTGTTCATGGGGCATATCCCGGTGGTCGACGGCAGCCTGAACGGCTGGATCAAGGAGTTGGAGCAACTGAAAACGATCGGAGCCAAATTGGCGATACCGGGACACGGGCCGGTCGCGGCCGAATGGCCGGCCGCAATAGAACCACAGATGCGTTATTTGGAGATGTTACGCGCGGAGATTCGCGAGGCCCTGAGACAGGGCAGGACCATGGAGCAGGCGATGGCGGCTGTGGGGCAATCGGCCAGGAACGATTGGCAGTTGTTCGACGAGTTCCACCGGCGCAACGTTTCCACCGCCTTTGCCGAACTGGAGTGGGAAGATCATTGAAACCTGCCCCACCGTGTAGATGTCCAACCAACAATACAGAGGAGTCGGTCATGCAAACTTCACCCTATGTTAAAGGCTTGTGGCTGGCGCTGGCGGGCCTCATTTTTTCGAGCCTCGCGCTGGCTGTGGGAGAGGAGGAAGCCGCCTGGAAGGGTGGCTTGCAGCAGAAGTTCTTTGGCGATCGGCCGATCGAGGAAAGCAATAATGTAATCGAATTGACTGCGCCTTATCGGGCGGAAGATCCGGCGCTGGTGCCGATCTCTGTCACCGCCAAGATTCCGCAGACGCCTGACAAGTTCATCAAGACCATTACGCTCATCATCGACAACAACCCCGTACCGTTCGCGGCCGCTTTCCATTTCACGCCGGACAGCGGCAAGGCAGACATTACCACCCGGCTGCGCGTCAATGCCTACACCCATGTCAGAGCCATCGCCGAAACGAGCGATGGCAAGCTGAGCATGACCAAAGCCTTCGTGAAGGCGAGCGGCGGTTGTTCCGCCCCGATCGGTACGGATATCGAAGCGGCCATGGCGCGCATGGGCAAGATGAAGTTCAAGCTGGAAGGGGACAAGGTGATTCCGCAACAGCCCAATCTGGCACAGCTCTTAATCAGTCATCCGAACATCACAGGGCTGCAGATGGACCAGATCACCCGCATGATCAGGCCGGCGCATTACGTGGACGAAGTGAAGCTCAGCTTTGACGGCAAGCCGGTCATGACCGCGCAAACCGATATCGCCGTCAGCGCCGATCCCAATTTCCGCTTCTATTTTGTGCCCGATAAGGCCGGCGAACTGAAGGCCGAGATCAAGGACACCCAGGGCAACCGATTCTCCTACACCCAGGCAGTGACGCCCTGAACTGCGAGCCTGTTTATCCTCCCTCTGGCAGGGGGAGGATAAAGCTTGTGGCGCTGCGGATACCTCATCGTCGCTCGCCCTCGCTTGACCCTCTCGGTATTGCGGCGAGTTGGCATCTTAACTCGCGCTCCCGCGCCAGCTAGTCCTGCTCGGCTTTCAGAATTTTCCCGCCGAGGTCCAATTCCAGTTCGATTTCCTTTCCTGCCTCTTCGATTTCCACTTCGTACGCCGTCAGCGTCCCGTCGGGCTTCATCATTTTCTCCGCCTCCTTGATTGCGGCCTTGGGATACGCTTTGGTGATGGCCTGAACAATCGGTTCAGGCAGCATCTTGGCATCGATTTCTTCTTCCCTCTGAACCAGTGAGCCGTCGGGGCTATACAGGAACTCATATTCCTTGTCGTTTTCCTCGTATTCCACTTCGTAGGCAGCTTTGCCTTCGAACGTTTCTTCCTCAAACTCTACACTCGTCGCATTCGGGTGTGCTTTTTCAAAGGTTTCGATGACCGCCTTGGGTACTTGGTTTTTGCTCAATTCTTTTTCACCGGCATTCGCTTGGCTGAGCATCGCCAAGGACGCACCGAGGGTAGCTGCAATGAAGATTTCTGTTTTCATAATTCCTCCTTAGGATTTGGCTGCCTCACATCCGCCTTCCGAAACGGAAGGATTCCGGTTTGTCATTGATACTTCCCGTCTGTAGGATGGTCAACATGCTCGCTATAGGGCGGTTCTAGAATAAACCGTTCGTGGCTGAGCCGCACATCAGTCTGCCGATCTAAGTAATGCAGCAGGTCGACAGGAAAGGAGCCCACGTCCTACGGCCGGGCCAAGTTGAAGGGAAGAGCAAGTCGGCTGCGCAAGGAGTTTGAAGAGATCGTGGCCGCAGGTGGATCGCCCCGCGAACGCATGGCTGATTTGGCGGTTCGGCGGATTTTCTCGATGTCGGAGGGATTCTAATCCCGGAAGCACCCTAGCTCGAAACGCTCACGACAGGCATGCATCTGCGCTTGCTGATGATGCGTTGTTGGCCCAGGCGGATCAGATTCTTTATGCGCTTTAGGACGCCTTGAAGGAGCACAGGACGCGAAGCGGCAGCGTAGCGAAGTGCGACGACCCCCGCGAAGCCGTAGGACCGGCTGTTTTGTCGGAATCTGCGGCTCTATCGCAGGTGGAGACAAAACAGAAGGTTTCCCGACACGGCGTCGAGTCATTGTGGCAGCCATGGCGGAGTGCGTCGCGAAGAGACGGACGGAGCCGTGGCGGACGCAGGACGGCGCGGGCCGCCGAAGGCAAAGCGTGTCGCCATTTTTAGCTCCTTTTGGAGACTTGGATGTCGGAGCAGCCGACAAGGCTGCAATCTTGCTGGTGA
>DATIXD010000260.1:0-12676 GCA_035518875.1 Methylococcaceae bacterium
TTGGAAAGCCTTTGATACAGGAGAAAGCAGACATGAACAGGAAAAAGCTAAGGGCTTTATTGTGGGCAGTTGGTCTATCGATTGCCGGAACCGCCCACAGCGCAACAATCGATGGAGAGGTGGCCTTTGTCGGCGGCGGAATGACCAGCTATTCCCTGCTGGGAGGCAACGACTTTTTGACCAGCACTGGCATCGATTTTTCCAACAGCCTCGAACTTTTCGCGGGCGGAACTGGGGATTACGCGAACGTACCCCCCCTGTGGTTAGTGCGATTTGGCAGCATCAGTATTAATGCATTCTCACCCATGCCTCAAAGGTTATGGAGTTTCAGTTTCGGACAGCGGCAGTATTGGTTCGACTTGTCTTCGCTTTCCGTCGAAGCCCGCACCGCGAACGAGATTACACTAGTCGGTCAAGGAAAGCTGAACATTACCGGTTTCGACCCAACGGACGGCCAGTGGAATTTCACGGCGAATACCTATGGGTCGGTATTCACCTTCTCTTCAGGCGCGATCGCGGCCCCGATTGCAGCCCCCGAAATTGACGCCAAATCCGGCACGAGCGCGATCGCCCTGCTGGCCGGTGTCTTGTTGTTGGCAGCCGAGAGATCTCGTCGATCTATTCAGGTCGCCCGGTGAGTCTCACTATCGTTGCAGCGCAAACCGGCCATGGACGGGCCGGTTTTTTTGTCGCGCCCTGAACCCAGCAAGTAAATTCTGCGCCACACTTGCAGCATTTCCGGATTTCTCCCTGCCCAAGCCCGGTTCGGGCAAGCATCCTCTTACCAATAAACGCGATTCTGAGGCGCCTCTCTGAATCGCGGGCATCGAAAGCCTTGGCAGCACTCGACGAAAGATCATCGGGGTGCGTGGGTCTTTTACGTCGGGCTTGCACTGTTCGGGGCGATTGCGTCGCCATTGTTCATCGAATAAGGTAATCGCCTCGCCCGCGACCGTGGCGCGAGTCCGACTCGCTGATGGCATGAATTACTTCCTCGACTCCTTCCTCGCCGCGCTGAAGCTCATTTTTCAGTTCGACCTCAAGACTTATTGGATCGTATGGACATCCCTGGAGCTTTCCCTCAGCGCCACGGCTTTGGCGGCGGCTCTGGCGGTACCCTTGGGCGCTTATGCGGCGCTGCGTGAATTCGCCGGCAAGCGTCTGTTGCAGCAACTTCTGAACACCCTCATGGCCATGCCCACAGTGATGATCGGGCTCATTTTTTATGGTTTTTTCAGCCGCCAGGGCCCTTTGGGAGAACTGGGCCTGTTGTACACGCCCACCGCCGTCATCATAGGCGAAACCACGCTGATCTTTCCCCTGATCATGAATCTGGCCATGACGGCCGTGCAATCGGCCGACGCCCGGCTCTTCGCCACCTTGCTGGCCTTGGGCGCGACCGCATGGCAACAGTTGCGGCTGGTCTTGTCCGAAATCCGTCTCGCCCTATTCGTCGCCGTGGTGACCGGCTTCGGTCGGGCCATTGGTGAGGTGGGGACGGCCATGATGCTGGGCGGCAACATCCAGGGCCTCACTCGCACCATGACCACGGCCATCGCGCTCGAGACCAACAAGGGCGAGTTTGAACTGGGGCTGGCCTTGGGGCTGCTGCTGCTGCTCATCGCATTTGCCGTGAATTTCCTGCTGCAGAACTTGCAGAGGCGGGATGTCCGATGAGCGCTTACTTCCTCGATAGGGTGGCGTTCGCCTATGCCGGAAGTCCGGCCTTGAGGATCGATCGGATGGTTGTCGAGGCCGGCCGGCTGACTGCTTTGATCGGGCCGAACGGTTCCGGTAAGAGCACGTTGCTGAACCTGCTCGCTTTCCTGAAACAACCGGACGAGGGGGAAATCTATCTATTCGGTCGGCGCACAGACGGCGGGGACTTGCCGTCCCTGCGTCGGCGGGTCGGCTTTGTTGCGCAAAACCCCTATTTACTGCGCGGGACCGTGCTGGACAATGTCTCGCTAGGACTGAAGCTTCGCGGAATTCCCCGCACGGAGCGCCGCGCCAAGGCCTTGACAGCGCTGGAGCGGGTCGGCCTGGCCGGATTCGCCGAGCGCCCGGCGCACGAGCTGTCCGGGGGCGAAGGCCAAAAAACGGCCCTGGCCCGCACTTTGGTGCTGGAGCCGGAAATCCTGCTGTTCGACGAGCCCTTCACTTATCTCGATCAGGCCAGCGTCGCGCTGACCGAAACGATCCTCGCGGATTATGCCCGAAAAGAAGGCAGGACCGTGCTGTTCAGCACGCACGACCGCCTGCACGGACTGGCCTTGGCGGACGATGTCCTGAGCCTGTTCGACGGGCGGCTGGTAAACGCACGGCTCATCAATGTGCTGCATGGGCGGCTGCGGGATGGCTGGTTCGATACCGGCAAGTTACTCGTCCGGGTCGCCGAAGACATAACCCGGGGCGCGCATCTCGCCGTCGACCCCAGCGAGATCGTGCTGTCCCCGGCGCCGCTGACCTCCAGTATCCGCAATTCCTTTGAGGGACGGGTGGTGATAATCGCGGAAGAGGGTGCTCGAGCGCGCGTCACGGTCGACGCCGGAGAGAAGTTTCATGCCCTGATCACTCCGGAATCCATGCAGAGGCTCGGGCTCGTCCTCGGAAAGATCGTCTGGGTCAACTTCAAGGCCAATGCCGTTAAGGTGTTCTAAGGCATCGCCGACGAGCATCCGGAACTCGATGAACGCTTAACATTTCCTGCATCCCAAACCCTTCGCTTTTCTGGGCAAGGAGGAAAATAGCAAGAGTCAGTATCCCACAATTTCTTGGTAATTTTTCGATTGTTTTCTTCGCTCCAAGGCGCGTAGGATTCTCATAGCCGAAGGGTAAATCACCGAATCGTCAGGCTTGGCCTTGCTTTCAACGGGATGAACTGCAATGACGATAAAAACGAAACGGCCACGGCGGCGGCAGAATCTGGCCTATGGGGCGGGCGTTGGCGCGGGTCTTCTCGCGCTGGCCCTGTTTCTGTTCCCCGCCTACGAGAAACTGCATGCCCGCGGCCCCATGAATGCAGGCCACGAGGATCTGAAATGCGCATCCTGCCATAAAGACGCCCCGGGCAATGCCCGACAGCAGATACAGGCGAACCTGCGTTTCATCCTCGGCCAGCGCCAAACGCCGGCGGATTTCGGCCACGGGGACGTGGGCAACGAAATCTGTCTCGCCTGCCATGAACGTCCCAACGACCGTCATCCGGTCTATCGTTTCCTCGAACCCCGCTTTGCCAAGGTTAGGCTGAAGCTGCATCCTGAAGCCTGTCTATCCTGCCATGCCGAGCATACCGGCAAACGCGTCACCCTCGGCGAAGCCGGCTACTGCGTCAACTGCCACAAGGAAACCAAGCTCAGAAAAGACCCGGTGGACGTGCCGCATGAACGCTTGATCGCCCTCAGGCTCTGGGAAACCTGCCTGGGCTGTCACGATTTTCACGGTAACCACATCATGAAGACGGCGAAGATGGTCGAAAACGCCATTTCTCGGGAGAGGATTCGCGCTTACTTCGAAGGCGGGCCCTCGCCGTTCGGCGAGGAGCGCTATCACAAGGCCAAGAAGGAGGTTGAAGATGGCTAACAAAAGCTTTTGGATCACCCTAGTGTCGCTGGCGTGCCTTGGTATCTACCTGTTCGTCACCGCGCCTCCGCCCCTGGAGAAAAAGAAAACCGAAAGCGCCAACATCCCGGTGGAGGAAATGTTCGCCGTGCTGGAAGCCGAAAATGATGCCGTGCGGGCGATGTGGACGAAGGAAATCGTCGGCGAAGGCAAAAAGGTGGGACTGAAGTTCGACGAACATTGGCGCGATCCGGATATGGAGGCCGGCCCCCTGCCCGCCTTGTTCCTGCGGGAGACAGGCAAGAGTCTGGAAAAGAACCCGGTGCGGCTCAGCCTTTTTCTCGGTTCGGATTATCCGATCAACAGCGCCAATCGGTTCGAAGGCTTGCAACTGGAAAAATTCCAGATTCTCCGGCAAACCCAGCAACCGCAGTTCTTTTACATGCCCGACATCCAAATGCATATCGGCATGTTCAGCGACTTGGCGGTGAGCGAGGCGTGTATCGAATGCCACAACAAACACGAACAAACGCCAAAGAAGGACTGGCGCTTGAACGACGTGATGGGCGCGACGACCTGGTTGTATCCGGCGGCGGCCGTGTCGCTGGAGGAACTGGTCGAGAACATCACCGCCCTGCATCTGGGGTTTCAGGATGCTTATGGCGCTTACATCAAGAAAGTGGAGACCTTCGTCAATCCGCCCGTGATAGGCGATCACTGGCCTCGCGAAGGTAACTTTCTGCCCAGCCTCGAAGTATTCATGCAGGAAATGCTCAAGCGCACGGCTCACCATACCCTCCCGGCGCTAAGCGCACTGGTCAGCAAGAAGCAGATCGACACAGTGGAGGCGAGTCATGCTGCCACTCGATAAAGCCACCGCTGCGACACGGCGAAAACGCCGTGCCGCGAGACATCCCGTCGTTTTGCAGCGCGCGGCGGCCGACCCGAGGATCGGCAAGGGCTATTTTTGGCTGGGGTTCGTTTTGCTTGCGCTATTCTTGATTCAGGAGAGGGGTCGTCTGCGCTGGCCTTGGCTGGCGCAACTGCAGGGAAACGATGTTTACAAACAGCTCTCCGGATTCGCGCTGCTGGCCTTCATCGCCCATCAATGGCATTTCTCGGTGCTGCGCGCCCGGGGACTGATGCGCAAGGCCGGCGGCATGATCAAACGCCACAAGCTGCTCGGGGCGATGGCGCCGGTTTTCTTCTATGCCCATTCACAACAAATGGGCTACGCCTATCAGGAAGTACTCAGCGTGGTGTTCTTCGCCATTTTTGTCACGGGCCTTCTCAATTTCGAAATCACGCGCGTTCACAAATCCTGGTTTCAGGCCATTTGGATCACGACACATGTCGGCCTGTCGATGGCCCTGCTGTTCCTGCTGGGTTACCACGTATTCATTAGTTATGCCTATCAGTGACGGCCTGTGAAACCCAAACATAAAAAACCCCGCCGAGGCGGGGTTTTTTATGTTTAGAATTATTCCGTTAAGCCGGGTTGGCGCTCTTGTCACCCTTGGCCACCTCGATGAGGGGATCGAACCGCTTGATTTGCGTGTGGCCGAAGGTAACCAGGTCGACGCCGATATCGATCACGAGCTTGTAGAGCTCAGGCATTTTGGACACGGCCAAACCCAAATAGGCCAGGATCGCGATGCCGGTCGCCAGGGACAGAACCGTCGGCAAACCAATGGCGCTCAGGAACTTGATCGGCTGAGCCATGACGCCGAGGGGCACAATCAACAGCGCCCCGAAATAAACCAGCGCCATAAACGTGAATAACACGAAGATCACGAATTGGAATGCCTTGGCCAGAATAAGGTTGAGTTTCATGATGGATCTTTCCTTCCCGGTTTTCTTTTAAAAATCATTCTTGTGCGTTGTTCGCGATTCGACCGACGCCGCGCCACAATCATGCAATCCGGATTGATTTACCTGGGCCGCGAACGCCAGATGGGGGTCGACCGCCTTTGTTATGTTCGGATGACAGCGCGGCGCATTTTAACATACCAATGCCGTGACGGGATTTTCAATTTCTGCCGATACCGTCAACAATCCGTCGAGCGCTTCACAACCAGCGCGGAACCCGGCGCTTCAATTCGGCGTAAGCGGAGCCGAAGCGCCTTTCGAGCTTGGCTTCCTCATAAGGGATGAAGATCCGGTCGATGATGAGATAAAACCCCGCTGGCGCGAGCAAGAACGCCGGCGATCCGACCAGGAATACGATGCCGGTTAAACCCAGGACTATCCCCAAATACATGGGATTGCGCGACCATCGATAGGGGCCATCCGTGACCAACGCTTTGGGCTCGCCAGCCGGAACCAGGGTAGTGCGTTTTTTCCGGAAATGATCCCCCGCCCAGAGAACGACCGCCAGGCCCAGAATCATGAACAGGAAAGCCAAGATCGGTTGTGAGAGATCGAAAGAATAAGGCAGCAGACAAGCCAGGCCGTGGCTCAAAGCTAGCAGGATGAGGGCGACAACGGGCGGCGGAATGTGAACCAGCTTCGTCATCGAAGGATCTTCGCGTAAATCGACGGAGATAGCCTAAGCTCAGCCCTTTTTGGGGTATCCCGTCTTTTTCCGCGTCTTCGCAGGCCCGGTAGGCGGGGCCTCGCCGGCCCACGGTCGTATTCGGATCGGTTTGCCCAGGACAAAGGTTTTTTCCAGCCGCGTCAATACCTGTTTCGGCAGATCGGCAGGTAGGCTCACGGTGCTGAAGGTATCGTACAGCTTGATATGGCCAATGGACTTGCCGGGTATGCCGGCTTCGTTGGCAATCGCGCCGACAATATCTTTCGGATTTACGCCATCATTGCGCCCCACCTCGATGCGGTACAGGGTGTCGGCGTCGTCAAACGGGCGCCCTTTGCCAACGCGTTCGCGCTTTTCGCCCCGCTCGCTCCTTTCGCCTTTTTTCCGGACATCCTTGCGTTCCTCGAACGATTCTGCGGCGGACTTTTCCACCGGCAGCAAGGGTCGTTCCTTTTGCGCAAGGAAGGTCAACGCCGAGGCGATGTCGAGTGGCGAAAGCCCCTGCTCCTTGCCGAGCTGCTGTACGAACTGGCGATAGAAGCTCAACTCCTCCTCTTCCAGCGTGTTCATCACCAGCTGCTTGAATTGCCCGATGCGATGCTCGGCGATGTCCTGGTGGCTCGGCAACCTCATTTCCCTGATGCGATGGCGGGTGGACTTTTCGATCGCGCCCAGCATCCGCTTTTCGCGTGGCGCGACGAACAGGATAGCCTGACCCTTGCGTCCCGCGCGTCCGGTACGGCCTATGCGGTGGATGTAAGCCTCGGTGTCGTAGGGGATGTCGTAGTTGACTACATGACTGATGCGCTCGACGTCCAGACCGCGAGCGGCCACGTCGGTCGCTACCAGGATGTCGAGGGTATTCTTCTTCAGGCGCTCCACCGCCTTTTCGCGCAGCGCCTGGCTCATGTCGCCATTCAAGGCCGCCGCGGAATAGCCGCGGGCTTCCAGCTTTTCCGCCAACTCCTCGGTGGCCACCTTGGTGCGCACGAAAATGATCATGGCGTCGAAGTCTTCGACTTCCAGCATGCGGGTGAGGGCATCCAGCTTGTGCACTCCGGACACCAGCCAGTAGCGCTGGGAAATTGCCTCGACCGTGGCGGTCTTGGCTTCGATCTTGGCTTCTTTGGGCTCGTGCAAATGGCGTTTCGCCACCTTGCGGATCGCCTCCGGCAGGGTAGCCGAGAACAGTGCGATCTGGCGCTGGGGCGGGGTATGCTCGAGAATCCATTCCACATCCTCGATGAAGCCCATTTTCAGCATCTCATCGGCTTCGTCCAGAACCAGGGTGTTCAAGGCGTCCAGATTCAGGCTCTCCCTGCGAAGATGATCCATCACCCGACCGGGCGTTCCCACGATCACGTGCACGCCACGGCGGAGTTGGCGCAACTGCGTGTCCATCGATTGTCCGCCGTAAATGGGGAGGACATGAAAATCGGGAAGGTGCCGAGCATAGCTCTGAAACGCCTCGGCCACCTGCAATGCGAGTTCCCGTGTGGGCGTCAGTACCAAGGCTTGGGGCATGCGGCGGGCCAAGTCGATGTTATGCAAGATCGGCAAGGCGAAAGCGGCGGTCTTGCCGGTGCCGGTCTGCGCCTGTCCAAGCAGGTCATGACCGGCTAAAAGGTAAGGGATGCTCGCGGCCTGGATCGGGGAGGGCGTTTCGTAACCAATCTCGCGGATGGCCTGCAGAATCGGGGCGGCGATCGCCAGCTCGGCAAAGGTGAAGGATGTCTCTGTGGGGTGCATAAATGATGGGGTGCTCAAAAAGATAAATGACCGGGACCGGCTAGTGGCGGTCGGGCGACGGATTTTGGGTGATTCGGGTGCCGACTTGGCTGCGCAAACAAAAAAAGCAGGCCCATGGAGGGCCTGCTTTAAGAAGCTATGCGAGAACGCGCTTACAGAACGGTGACGTTGTCTGCTTGCGGCCCCTTCTGGCCTTGTACTTCAATGAAGGAAACCGCTTGGCCTTCCTTCAGGGTCTTGAATCCGTTGCCGACGATGGAACGGAAATGGACGAATAGATCGCTGCCTTTCTCCCTCTGGATAAAACCGTAACCTTTTGTTTCATTGAACCACTTGACGGTTCCCCGTTGCTCTTGTGACATACTTTCAAAATCTCACTAACTGGTAGAAAACGCTCGCCTGAGCGCGTAACAATCCGTCATTTCGTCGCCATGACGGCTTTCCTTACTGTGTATGGAGGGAAGTAATGCAGATTCAACCAGGGAAGCGAGCGACTCTGACTCAACTGCAGCGATCCATATACGCAGCAAATATTAGCATACAGAAGGGATTTGCCGTTTTCAATCAAAAGTTTCTGACTTCAACCTAGCAGTTAGATCGCCCATTCGCACTCGACCGATTGTTCCGCTGGCGCACACGGCCGCGCTCCTGCCGGGGCCTGCGTCGAGACCGATCAGCATCCATTCTTCAGGCTGCCCGCAGCCATCCGGAACGGAGGTGAGCCGAGGTTCACTCGCCAAGTCAACAACGCAACGCTCCAATCCGAGCGCAAGACCCGCCCCTACCGCCTTCACGAAAGCCTCCTTGCAGGTCCAGAACGCGAAGAAAGCAGCCAAGCGGGCTTCTTCGGGCAACCCGTGCCAATAAGCCTGTTCCTCCGGCGAAAAGCAGCGCGCCGCCATGCCTTCGATATTGGTCAAGGCTCGCCAGGCCTCGACATCCACGCCCAGGGCCGTGTCGCGTGCCAGAGCGAAAAGGGCCGAATCGCCCGAATCGGAGACGTTAAAGACCAATCCCCAGTCGGGCCCCGTTCCCGACAGGCGCGGCTTGCCCTTGTCTCCAAGAATGAACGACAGGGTCGCGGGTTCGACCGCCAGATAGCGCCCGAGCAACCAGCGCAAAGCGCCCCGAACCAAGACGAATCGCCGCCTTGAAATCTCGTGCCGGTAACGCCCAGCCCGTGCCTGCTCTTCGTGGTCGAGCAACCGCCAGAACCGGGTCGCGTCAAAACCAGCCGCCAAATCCAGCGTCCAAAGATCGATCTCTCCGGCTGCGAGGCGGAGGGATTCAATGGACGGAAACTGCCGCGAGCTTGTCTTCATGCTTCGCTTCCCTGAGCAAGGTCGCGGCGGTTCAGCAGAAAGTACACCACCGGCACCACCAGCAACGAGAACGCAGTCGATGCGAAGATGCCGAAGATGAAGCTCCAGGCCAAACCCGAAAAGATCGGGTCCAGCGTGATCACGAACGATCCGAACATCGCGGCGCCGGCGGTCAGGAAAATGGGCCGCAAGCGGGTGGCACCGGCCTCGATGAGCGCTTCCGTCAATTCGACGCCTTGCGCCCTCAGACGCTCGATGAAGTCGATGAGAATGATGGAGTTGCGCACCACGATGCCGGCCAGGGCGATCATGCCGATCATGCCGGTGGCGGTGAATAGGATGGGATTCTCGTAACCCGCAATGGGACTGGTGAAAAGGTTCAACAGCCCAAAGCCCGGCATGATGCCGATGATGGTCAGCGGGATCGCCACCATGATCACCAGCGGCATGCCCAGCGAGCCGGTCTGCGCCACCAGTAGCACATAGATCATCAATAAAGCCGCACCGAAAGCCAGTCCCAGATCGCGGAACACGTCCACGGTGATTTTCCACTCGCCCTCCCCCGCCAGGTCGACCGAATAACCGGATGGTAGCGGCTTGGCCTTCTCGATGTCCCACCAGTCGAACACCGCTTCCACCGGGCTGCGTCCCACCGTTTCCGCGGTGACGTAGTTCAGGCGCTTGAGGTTTTTGTGATAGATGGTTTGCTCGGCAGTGTCTTCGATTGCATCGCCCAACTCGCTCAGGGGGACCAGCGAGCCGTCCACCGATTTGATCCGCAGGGCCAATAAGTCCGCCACCGCCGAACGTTCCGGCCGCTGCAGACGCACGATGATTTCTAACGGTAATCGCTCGGAAGGCACGTGCACGGTCCCAGCCATGCCCCCACCCAGTGCGAGCGCCAAGGTATCCGCGACTTCCCGCACCGTGACGCCGTGCAGAGCGCCTTTCTGGCGATCGAGCTGGTAGCGGATTTTGCTCTGGGGTTCGTCCACCAGATCGTCCACGTCCTTCACGCCGTCGATTGTTTCGATCTCGGCCCGCACGTTTTCGGTGACCTTGGCCAACTCGCGGTAATCGCGATCCAAGGGCCCATAGACTTCGGCGACGAAGGTGGAAAGCACTGGCGGCCCTGGCGGGGTTTCGACAATCTTGACGTTGGCGCCGTGGGACTTCGCGATACGTTCGATGTCCGGACGGATGCGCAGGGCGATCTGATGCGACTGCTGCTCACGTTTCTCCTTCGGCAGCAGATTGACGCGGATTTCGCCCAGGTGGCCGCCGTGCCGTAGATAGTAATGCCGCACCATCCCGTTGAAATCCATCGGCGAGGCCAGTCCCGAGTAGGTTTCGAAGTCGGTCACTTCATTGATTTGGGCCAGGTAGAGGCCCAGATCGCGCGCCGTCGCGTCGGTTTCTTCCAGCGTGGTTCCGCGCGGCAGGTCGATGACCAGTTGCAGTTCGTTCTTGTTGTCGAAGGGTAGCAGTTTCAGCGGCACGACCCGGTATACGGCGAGCAGCGCAGAGACGACGAAAGCGGCCAGCATGATCCACAGGAACAACTTGGCTCGCCCCGGCTGACGCACCAATCCGCCCAGGGTCCTGTCGTACAGGCGATAGACCCAACTTTTCTTAAGGTCGAACGGTTCTTCGCCGCCCTTGCCGTACTCGCTTTGCAACAGGTAGTAGCTGGCCCAGGGCGTGACGGTGAACGCCACCAGCAAGGACAGCAGCATGGCGATGGGCACGTTGAACGCCATGGGCGCCATGTATGGGCCCATCATCCCAGTGATGAAAAATAGCGGCAGGAAGGAGACGATCACGGTGAACGTCGCGAAAATGGTCGGCGGCCGCACCTCGTCCACGGCAGTGAGTGCGGCTTCCAGTGGCGGCTCCTTACGCAGTTTGAAATGGCGGTAGATGTTTTCCACGTCAACGATGGGATCGTCCACCAGAAGGCCCAGGGAGAGGATCAGCGCGAACAGGGTGACGCGGTTGATGGTGTAACCGAAGATCAGGTCGAACAGCAGGGTGACGCCCAGGGTCATGGGCACCGCCAGCGCGACAATGAAGGATTCCTTCGGTCCCAGCGCCAGGGCCAGCAGGACGATGATGGTGGCGATAGCGATACCTAGGTGCTTCACCAACTCGTTGACCTTGTGGTTCGCGGTCTCGCCATAGTCTCGGGTAATGCTGACCGTCACGTCTTCCGGAATGACTTGGCCATACAGCCCCTCGACAGTCTTGACGGTTTCCTCCGCCACCGCCACGGCATTAGCACCCTTGCGCTTGGCAACGGCGATCGTCACGGCTTGGCGTTCCTCTCCGGGCTTGGCGGCCTCGCCTTCGCCGATATGCTTGCTGTCACTCGCCGCCCGGCCGAAACCGATTCGCGTGTAGGTTTCGGCTTCGGCAGCAGCGTCGCGCACCGCAGCGACATCGCGCAGATACACCGGCTTCCCGGCTTGTGCTTTGAGTACCGTGGCGGCCACTTCATCGGCCGAGCGCAATTCCGGCCCGGCATCCAGCTGCACCACGCGGTTACCTTGTTCGAAACGCCCCGCCGTCAAGTTGACATTGGCCGCGCCCAAAGCATGGACCAGGTCGAGAAGGGCGAGATCGTGAGCTGCCAATCGGGCGGGATCAGGATGGATCAGAATTCGCCGGGGTTCACCGCCGAATACCGAAATCTTGCCAGTATCCTCGACCTCGCCCAGCTTGTGATTCAATTCGTCAGCCAGCCGCCGTAAGGCGGCCGTGTCGTAATACGGATTGGCGGAGGACAGGGTGAGGGTCACGATGGGCACATCGTCGATTTCCACCGGCTTGACCGTCCAGTCCTTCACGCTCGGCGGGATGATGTCCTGGTTCGACATCAGCTTGTTCCACACCTTGACCAAGCTGTCCTCGCGGTTTTCGCCCACATAGAAACGCACAGTGACCAGGGCCTCGCCTTCGCGGGAAGCGGAATAGACGTATTCCACGCCATCCACCTCGCGCAGCTTGGACTCCAGCGGGGTGGCGACCAACTTCTCCACCTCTTCTGCCGATGCGCCCGGCACGCGTACGAACACATCTGCCACCGGCACGACGATTTGCGGTTCTTCCTCTCTGGGGGTCAGCAGCAAGGCCGCCATCCCCGCCAACAGCGAGGCGATCAACAGCAACAGCGACAGCTTGGAGGTGATGAAGACCCGGACGATCTCGGCGGTAAAGCCTCTTTTGATGGGTTCAGCCGACATCGATCGGACCCCCCACGCGCTTTGCTGCAAAGATCATTTACCACCTCCGCTCAAAACCCTCTCGCCTTCCTTCAATCCCGAGAGTATCTCGATCGATCCGTCGTGGATTTTGCCGGTGCGGACATGACGCAGGGTGCTCTTGCCATCCAGTACCACGCGAACGTTCTCCAATTGCCCCGTGCGGCGGACGGCGCCCTCCGGTATCAACAGTGCGCTGTAACGACCGCAAGCCTGTTCCAGCCAGACGAAAGTTCCCGGCTGGGTGT
>DATIXD010000261.1:0-11464 GCA_035518875.1 Methylococcaceae bacterium
GGATGACGCCATGAGCCCACATGACCCCCGCAACGGATTAGGTTTTGCCGGGCAAAAGACCAAGAATTTCTTGCTTTGTTACGCAAGGAACAGAAAGCTGCAGGGTTGGTGTGTAGGACATTCAAAATATTCAAGAGAAAATAAGACCGCGGGCCGAATAAAGTTCATGAGAATTACGACATACAGAGTGTTAAGGCTTTTCGCGCTGGCGACTTCGGTGGGTTTACAGCCCGTAGCCTTGGCGACTGGAGCCGAATTCATTTATGAGTATGACGGGGTGAAATATCCCTATACCGTGGTGGAGACCGGGGATAACTACACATTCGAGTTCTCCAAGAATCCCAAGGCCGAGTCAGGGCGCTTGAAGGCCGCCTTGCACGTCTTCCAATCCGTATACGGAGACGACTCCATCGCATCGGAATACAGCGAGTTTTTCATGAAGGAAACCGCCCGCTGTTTTTCCTTCAATGGCCGTTTTTATACCTATAGGGTTTGTTTCCTGCCCAACGACTATTCCCCGGAAAATAAGGATAGGTTTTGGGGGTTTACCAACAGGCTGCCAAATGCAATGTGGTTCATCACGCGAAACATCTTGCCCCTGCTCTTGGTGGCCGCTGTCTTGTATTTCGTGCTCAGGGAAAAGCGCCCAGGTTGAAACGCGGGAATAGCGGCTTTATCACTGCATTCAGCGGCGCCTCTCTCTTCCGTTCCGCCAGGTACACCGACGAATAAGGCACTGGCGCTTCGGCCGAAGATGCGCTGTTGTGCTCTCCTACTATCATCTCAAGCCCCCTTTAAAGGCCTGATCATTGCGCCGGCGACCGACACAGTCAAATTGTAGCCTCGCCTACGGTGAAACCGGTCCCCTTGAGGTGGACAAACCGCAGGTCAAACGGGACAATTTGCGCGCGAACCTTGCGCAAGCTGTTTCATGCCTAAAGATCAAAATGTCCAAACCTGCCGCGGGAATTCGTAACGAGTTCTCGATTTGGTCCAATTAAGATGTCATTAGAACAGCTGATCGTCCAATATGGCTACCTGGCTTTGTTTATCGGCGCCTTTTTGGAGGGCGAGACGATCCTGGTCGTTGCCGGATTTCTCGCTTCACGCGGTTATCTCGACTTGCACTGGGTGATCATCGCCGCCTTTCTCGGCACTTTCGCCGGCGATCAAACGTTTTTCCATTTGGGTCGCACCAAGGGCATCGAGTTTCTGGAAAAATACGGAAGATGGAAGCGCCAAATCGACAGGGCCTTTGACTTGCTGCATAGGCACCAAGTCACCCTCATCATCGGCTTCCGCTTTATCTACGGGATCAGGAACGTGACGCCATTCGTCATAGGCGCGAGCCGGTTGAGCCCGCGCCGATTTTTCATCCTGAATTTCCTAGGCGCCTTGACTTGGGCAATCGTCGTCGGAGTTTTGGGGTATCAATTCGGTAACGCTCTGCAGGTGATGCTCGATCACGTTAAGAAATACGAGCTATTGATTGTGGGCATCGTATTTGCCATAGGTCTGATTATGTTTTGGCGATCCAATATCTCCAAGAAATAAGTAACTGCTTGCTGCCGCCTGGTCTTACGGTGGTACTTCAATTCTTCGAAGCTATCTTCGTTCGTCGCAAGCACCTCGCAGAAACTAAGGAAGCTCTGAATAGGTTGATTCGATTCATGGCTCGACAAGCTCACCACGAACCGAATCAACACGTCACCTGCGTCCTGGCCTGTCGAAGGGCTTGGTCAGAGATTCCCTAAGAGGCACGCAATCCCGTACGGCACAGCCTACAGGACCACTCAGTTCAGGCCGCAGCTACTGGCTCCGCAGCATGGTGCTCCGGTCTGGCAGGGCGGGAGGTCGGGATTCTTGAGGGAACTGGATCGAACGACGTTGCCGCCGGTAATCAGCTTCTTCAAGGGGGAGTCTGCAGGCGTACCGTCAAGATCCATTCCGGCGCGCGAGCAGAGTTCGCCCCAGGTAGCAAGGCGTTCCTGCATCGAGTGGCTGATTTCGACGATCCGGCCATTGGCTTCGCAAAGATAATCGTATTTGGGCATGGTTCAGTTTACCGGGATGTTTTTGCAGCTCATGTATATAAGGGCTGAGGACAAAAAACTCAACCATCGCACCCGATTGGCCGGTACGAAGTCGAAGTGCCCGGTGTCCGGCTGTAGGCCTTGGTAGGTAGGTGTTCGATTCGGCGATGTCCGCTTCCGAGTCGTGAATGGCGAGGTTCATCCGGCACAGCTTCACTGCTTCCTCCACCTTTTCCTGGCTGCGACTCGACAACTAAGTACGTGCTGCATGGGGTTGCGGCGTGGATCGTTGCTCTTATCGTCCAACGAATGAGCATTGATCCGTGTGCGCAGGCGAATATTCCGAACCGGCTTCGACGCCGGTTCGTATGGCGGATAAGTGTCGATTGGACTAAGCCGCGACCACCCCAGACCCGGCGGATCGAAGCTGTTCTGCGCGGAGTGTCCTAATTCAATCGTTGCGGCATAGGGACAAATAGGTTCACTGGTCCTTCCGATGGTGGTGCGGTTTTTGCCTTTCTTATGCAAACGCCAATTCTCCGTCATCGGTGTAACGGATAGTCATGAATACCGCAGCCATCCTGAATCGTCTGAAAGTCCTGGGCGCGCTCGGTCTGGGCGCGCCGCTCGTCGTCCTCTTGATGATGGCGATGCTGGTGTTGCCGCTGCCGCCGTTCCTGCTCGATTTATTCTTCACCTTCAATATCGCGTTGTCCTTGCTGATCCTGCTGGTGGTGCTTTACACCCTGCGCCCGCTGGATTTCGCGGTTTTCCCCACGGTACTCTTGGTGGCCACGCTGTTGCGGTTGAGCCTGAACGTCGCTTCTTCCCGGGTGGTGCTGCTCGAAGGACACCAAGGGCCCGATGCGGCGGGCAAGGTGATCGAGGCGTTCGGGGAATTCGTCATCGGCGGTAACTACGCGGTGGGCATCGTGGTGTTCATCATCCTGGTGGTCATCAATTTCGTGGTTGTCACCAAGGGCGCCGGGCGGGTGTCTGAGGTCAGCGCCCGGTTCACCCTGGACGCCATGCCCGGCAAGCAGATGGCCATCGACGCCGACCTCAATGCCGGCCTCATCAACCAGGACGAGGCGCGGGCTAGGCGTTTGGAGGTGACGACCGAGGCCGACTTCTACGGTTCCATGGACGGCGCCAGCAAGTTTGTGCGCGGCGACGCCGTCGCCGGCATCCTGATCCTGTTCATCAACATCATCGGCGGGCTGGTCGTAGGCATCGTCCAGCACGGTTTGCCGTTCGCCGAAGCGCTGCACAATTACACCCTGTTGACCATCGGCGACGGTCTGGTGGCGCAGATTCCCTCGCTGTTGCTGTCGGTGGGCTCAGCCATCATCGTGACCCGGGTGTCCAGCAGCACGCAGGATATCGGTGCGCAGTTCAGCACCCAGTTCTTCGCCGATCCCAAGCCCCTGGGTTTGAGCGCGGGCGTGATCGGCATGATGGGCTTGATTCCGGGCATGCCCAATCTCGCGTTTTTGTCCTTGGCCTGCATGCTGGGCGCGTCCTCTTACCTGATCGCCCAGCGCAAGCAGGCGCAGTCGCTCGCGGAAATCGAACGCATCGCGCCCAAGCCGGCCGCGCCAGAGGTCAAGGAACTGGGCTGGGACGACGTGCAACCCGTGGATTTGATCGGCCTGGAAGTCGGTTATCGGCTGATTCCCTTAGTGGACAAGAATCAGGGTGGTCAGCTGATATCGAAAATCAAAGGGGTGCGCAAGAAGCTTTCCCAGGATATGGGCTTTTTGATTCCCCCCGTGCATATCCGCGACAACCTCGATCTGGCCCCCAACGCCTACCGGATCACCTTGCTCGGCGTCACCGTCGGTGAGGCGGAGATACTGCCGGATCGCTTGATGGCAATCAATCCGGGGCGGGTTTACGGCGCGCTCAAAGGCGTTGAGGGTAAGGATCCCGCCTTCGGCCTGGAAGCCGTCTGGGTCGATCCGGCGCAGCGGGATCAGGCCATCACGCTGGGTTATACGGTGGTCGATCCTGGGACGGTGGCGGCGACGCACTTGAGCCATCTGTTGCAATCCCATGCCCATCAGTTGTTTGGCCACGAAGAGGCGCAGCAGTTGCTCGATACCCTGGCCAAGTCGGCGCCAAAACTGGTGGAAGACCTGGTGCCGAAAACCCTGCCCCTTAATGTGGTCGTCAAGGTGCTGCAAAATCTCCTGCAGGAAAACATTCCGCTCAGGGATGTCCGCACGATCGCCGAAACTTTGGCGGAGTTCGGCGGCAGAAGCCAAGATCCCGGCGTATTGACAGCGGTCGTGCGGGCCGCGTTGGGGCGCCTGATTATCCAGAAAATCAGTGGGATAGAAAAAGAAATTGCGGTCATCACGTTCGATCCGGAGCTGGAACAGTTATTGCAAAAAATCCTGCAAACGACCGGGCAGGAGGCAGCCGGTCTCGAACCGGGACTGGCGGAGCAAATGCACAAGGCGCTGGAAGAGAAAACCCAGAAGCTGGAAATGGAAGGACATCCGGCGATTCTCTTGGTGTCCTCGCATGTCCGCCCGTGGTTGGCCCGGTTCGTAAGGCATACGATCACTGGGCTGAACGTCCTGGCTTACAACGAGATCCCGGAAGACCGGCAGGTCAAGGTGGTCGCCACCATTGGCCAGCGCGGTTGAGACCAATGAGGTGGCAACTATGAAGATCAAGCGGTATTTTGCTCCGGACATCAAACAGGCCATTCGCATGGTCCGGGAGGAACAGGGGCCGGACGCCGTGATTCTGTCCAATCGGAAGGTGGATGGCGGGGTGGAAATCGTCGCCGCTCGCGATTACGATGAGCGGGCGATGATGGATCCGCTTCCGGCAGCCGGGGGCGGGATTTCCTCTGATGACGCGGCTGCCGCTGCGCTGGCGCGCGCTCCCGCGCGTTCGGAATCGCAGCGGCGCGCCGAGGAGGTTTTTCGCGAGGCGCTCGGCGTCGCTTCACCGCCGGTCGCCGTCTCGGCCGCTGCCGCACCACCGCGCAAATCGGCTCCGCCCTCAGCTCCCAAGTCTCCGCAAAGAGCCGAAGAGACCGGAGCATCCCCCATCCGGGCTGCAACCGAAGACGATCTCGGTCAAGCCAAGGCCTTGCTGGACGTGCAGCGGGAGTTGCGTCAGATGCGTCGGACCTTGGACGCCCATTTCGCCGAAACCGCTTGGGAGAACTCGGCGCGCTCGGCGCCTACCCGCCTGGACCTGCTTCGCCGGCTCTGCACCTGCGGCTTCTCGAAGAAACTGAGCCTTCAGATCGCCCATCGTCTCGGCGGCGTCGAGGATTTCTCGCTGGCCTTGCAGGGGAGTCAGGATCTGCTCGCGAGCCAATTACCCGTCGCCGAAGATCATCTATTGGACCATGGCGGAGTGGTGGCACTGGTCGGCCCCACCGGTGTCGGGAAAACGACCACGATCGCCAAGCTGGCTGCGAGATTCCGCCTCAAGCACGGGCCGCGCCAGATTGCGCTCGTCACCACCGACAATTACCGGATCGGCGCTCATGAGCAGCTGGGCACCTACGGACGCATCCTGGACGTCCCCGTACGGGTGGCCGCCCATGCCGAGGAATTGGGTAACATCCTGGCCGGTTTTTGTGACAAGCGTCTGGTGTTGATCGATACGGCCGGCATGGGGCAGCGCGACTTGCGGCTGGCCGAGCAGCTCTCCATGCTCCGTCAGGACGGCATGGCCATCAAGCCTTATCTGGTGCTGTCCGCCGCCAGCCAGGCCCGCGCCTTGCGCGAAGCGGTTCAGGCTTTTTCCGGTTGCGAGCCGAAAGCCTGCATTCTGACCAAGCTGGACGAAACCGCGAATCTTGGGGCGGCCCTTTCCACCCTCATCGAACGGCAACTGCCCTTGGCTTATGTCAGCGATGGTCAGCAGGTGCCGGAAGACCTGCATCCGGCGAGAACTCATCTATTATTGCACAAGTGTTTCGCCGCCCCCGTCGAGGAACTGGGGGGCGAGGATGCGGGCGAACGCCCGTTTACTTACGAAGACTGGGTAGCCCACGCCAATGTATAATCCAGACCAAGCCGAAGGAATCAGAAAAATGACCCAGTCAAGGCCTGTTCGAGTGTTGGCCGTGGCTAGCGGCAAGGGCGGCGTCGGCAAAACCAACGTCTCGGTCAATCTCGGCATCTGTCTGGGTGAGCTGGGCCGACGCGTTGTCCTGATGGACGCAGACATGGGTCTGGCCAACGTGGACGTGCTGTTGGGGTTGCAGCCCAAGCACAATCTGTCGCATGTGCTGAGCGGCGAGCGTACTCTGCAGGAGGTCATCGTCGAAGGTCCGGGGGGGCTTCGAATCGTGCCGGCTTCGTCGGGGATTCAACGGATGTCCGAATTATCCGCCGCCGAGCAGGTCGGCGTTGTTCGCGCCTTCAGCGAGATCGGTGAAGACCTCGATGTGTTGATCGTCGATACGGCTGCGGGGATTTCCAGCAGCGTGTTGAACTTCGCCCGCGCTTGCCAGGAAATCATCCTGGTGGTCTGCGATGAACCGACCTCCCTGACCGATGCCTATGCCTTCATCAAGCTGATGAATCGGGATTACGGCGTTTTCCGCTTTCAAATCCTGACGAATATGGTGCAGGACATCCGGCAAGGGCAGGCGCTTTTCACCAAGCTGTGCAGGGTGACCGATCGCTATCTGGACGTGACCTTGAACTTTCTGGGCGCGATTCCCTGGGACGACCATCTGAAGAAGTCGGTGCAGAAGCAAACGCCGGTGACTCTGCTCTATCCGCAAAGCGGATCGGCGCAGGCATTCCGGGCTTTGGCCCGCAAAGCGGACGGCTTGCCGGTCTCCGATCAAATCAGCGGGCGGGTCGAATTTTTTGTCGAAAAGATGATCGAGTACAGCAGCACAGCGGCATTATGAACGGCATAGCGATGTATGCTTCGATGCAAGCGCCCAACATGGATGGGCTGGTCAGGGAGCATGCCCCCCTTGTGAAGCGTATCGCCTACCACCTGATTGGCCGGCTGCCGCCGAGCGTTCAGGTGGATGACTTGATCCAGGCCGGCATGCTGGGCCTGCTGGAGGCCGCCAGGCATTACGATCAAAGCCAGGGTGCCAGTTTCGAAACTTACGCCGGCATCCGCATTCGCGGCGCCATGTTGGACGAGTTGCGCCGGTATGACTGGACGCCGCGTTCGGTCCACAAAAAAGCGAGGGAAGTGGCCGAGGCGATGCGCGCGATCGAGGCGAAAACCGGCCGTGACGCCCGCGATGCCGAGGTCGCGGAACATTTGCAGCTCACGCTGTCGGAGTACCATCAGATTCTCCAGGATGCGCTGAGCTGCCGCATCTTCAGCATCGAGGAGCTGATGGAAGGGGGGGGCGATTCGGTTTTCGAGGAATGCGCCGATGACAGGGCCAGCCCCATCGAGCGGCTGACCAGGGCCGGTTTCACCAAGGCGCTGGCCGACGCCATTTCGAGCCTGCCCGAGCGGGAAAGGCTGGTGATTTCCTTGTATTACGAGGAAGGGTTGAACCTGCGTGAGAGCGGCGAGGTGTTAGGCGTCAGCGAATCCCGCGTCTGTCAGATTCAGAGCCAGGCCATGCTGCGCCTGCGCGCGAGAATGCACGATTGGCTCGATTCCGATGAAGACCGGCAGGAGGCGCCGCGGAAGTCGAAGCGCCCCGATCGATCCTGAAGCGGATCGGAAAAAAGGCCAGACCTTCCGCGCGGCGTTTTCGTTGTTCCTGCCCGGCTGCGAGCAAACCTTACGGGAAGCCGCTACATTTTTAGCCTATGGACCCCTTAAGCTTTATCGGCATCGTTCTGGGCCTGGGTGCCGTCGTCGGAGGCAACTTCCTCGAAGGCGGCCATCTTTCGTCCTTGTTGAACGGTCCGGCTATCGTCATTGTATTCGGCGGGACGCTCGGGGCGGTTTTGTTGCAAACACCCTTGCCGACTTTTTTGCATGCCGTCAAAGCGCTCAAATGGGTGTTCATGCCCCCGTTCATCGACAAGAAAGAGCAGATCAAAAAAATCGTCGGCTGGAGCACACTGGCTAGGCGGGAAGGTCTTCTGGGGCTTGAGGCTATGGTTACCGGCGAAAAGGACGCCTTCGCCCGCAAAGGCTTGCAACTCCTGGTGGACGGCAACGAGCCGGAGATCATTCGCGGCAGTCTGGAGGTTGAGATGATCGCCAAGCAACAGCGCGATATTCAAGCCGCCAAAGTCTTGGAGGGGATGGGGGGCTTCTCGCCCACGGTTGGTATTATCGGCGCCGTGATGGGTTTGATTCATGTCATGCAGAATTTGTCCGATCCCAGCAAGTTGGGCAGTGGCATCGCGACGGCCTTTGTCGCGACGATTTATGGCGTGGGCATGGCCAACTTGTTGTTCATCCCGATAGCGAACAAGTTGAAATCCCAGGCGCATGCCTTCAATGAAGGGCGGGAGCTGATTCTCGAGGGCATCATTTCCATTGCCGAGGGAGAAAATCCCAGGAATATCGAGATGAAGCTCAGCGGGTTTATCGATGAGCCTCACGAGGCGATTAAGTGATGAGGCGCAAGCGTTCCGAGGAAGAGCATGAAAATCTGGAGCGCTGGCTGGTTTCGTATGCCGATTTCATCACCCTGTTGTTCGCGTTTTTCGTAGTGATGTATTCGATTTCTTCCGTCAACGAGGGCAAATACCGAGTCTTGTCGAACTCGCTCACTGCGGCGTTTTCCGATCCGCAGAAACTTTCGCAGCAGGCGGAGAGAGCGCAGGATCCGATTCAGGTAGGTGAATTCAAGGGCGGGCAGCTGCTGACGAGCATTCCCATCGCGGAAAACCCGCCATCGGCGAATTCGGATCCCATCGAGAGCGAGGATGGCCAAGCGGCCCAGGCGCAACTGCAAGCGGTTGCGAGTCAGCTTGAGCAGGTTCTGGCCCCTTATATTCAGGACGATTTGATCGCGGTGAAGCGGGAGGGCTCATGGATCGAAATCGAGATGAAAAGCGGTTTTTTGTTTGCCAGCGGCCGTGCCGTGCTTTCGCTGGAATCCATCCCGATGCTGGATAAATTGACGGACATCTTCAAGACCATCGGCAACTCGATTCATGTGGAAGGTCATACCGACAATATACCCATCAATACTCGTGAATTCCCGTCCAACTGGGAACTTTCCTCGGCCCGCGCAGCGAGTGTCGTGCATCAGTTGATGAAGGGTGGGGTGGAGCCGGCTAGAATGGCCGCGATCGCGTACGGCGAATATCATCCCCTGGCGGATAATGGCACCGAGGAGGGACGTAATAAGAATCGGCGCGTGGTGATCATCCTCCAGTCACAAACTGCCGCCCGTTACAAACTGCCGCCGGAACAACCCATCGACAGCATTGATTCCCCAGCGAAATCCCCGGTGGTCGCTACGCCATATGGAACCGCTCGCTAGGCGATCGCTTCGGTCACTCGGGCGGATTAACGGGTAGTAACTATCATGAGGGAGATTGTGTGGCTGACATCAATCCCATCCAACAACCGAAGCCGTTACCTCGTGTCGAGAAGGTGAAACGGGACCGTAACCAGCCGGGGCGAGACCAATCCCCGCGGGATAAGGGGGAACAACGTGACGAGCAACCGCCAGATCAGCATATTGACGAATACGCCTGATGGAAACTTCGATTTTTTACTGGGCGTTGGCAGGAATTGCCGCAGCCTTGTTCTTCATCTTCCGGCTCCTGTTCAAATTGATGCGGGCCAATGCGATGCTTAGGCGGGACTGTCGGGAATTGGCCGGTTGCCTGGCCAGGCAGGAGAACGATCTGGCCGGCGTGTGTGCGGCGGGCGTCAATGTCGACCGCTTGCTGATGGACCACGATCAGCGGCTGCGGGCTTGCCTGGAGAGGATCGAGTCGCTGCAGTTGTCGGAACAGGCCAACCATCCCTATCATGCTGCCATCGAGAGACTCAGGAAGGGCGCGAAGGCGCAGGATCTGGTTACAGAATTCGGACTTTCCTTATCCGAAGCGAGCCTGTTGGCGCGACTGCACGGTTCCCGGGAAGATAGCGGAATGGCTTAAGCCGATTTGTGTTTCTCGATCATGGCGTAGGCGGAATGGTTATGAATGGACTCGAAGTTTTCCGTCTCAATCTTGTAGTACACGATGCGCGCGTCCTGGTTCAGGTCGTTGGCGATGTCCCTCACGATGTCCTCGACGAACTTCGGATTGTTGTAAGCGCGTTCGGTGACGAATTTTTCATCGGCACGTTTTAGCAGGCCGAAAATCTCGCAGGACGCCTCTCGTTCCACCAGGTCGATCAAATCCTCTACCCACACCGGCTGGCGCGTCCGCACGCAGAGCGTGACGTGCGAGCGCTGATTGTGCGCGCCGTAGTCCGAAATCTTCTTGGAGCACGGGCACAGGCTGGTGACCGGCACCACGACCTTAATCGAAACCGCCGAACCGTCTTCCGTCCATTGCCCGTTCAGCGTCACCTCGTAGTCCATGAGGCTGGGTACGCCGGTTACCGGCGCTTTCTTGCGCAGAAAAAACGGGAAACTGGCCTCGATGAATCCTCGTTCGGCTTCCAGTAATTGGGTCATATCGGCGATGACCCGTTCAAAGGTGTGAATGTCCAGTTCTTCGAGTTCTTCGTTCAGCAATTCGACGAAGCGGGACATGTGCGTGCCTTTCTGATCGTGCGGCAGATTCACGTACATGTTGAATGTGGCGATGGTGTGTTGGGCGCTGCCGTCCCGATTGCGGAACCGCAGCGGGTGTCGGATGGCCTTGACGCCGACCTTATCGATGCTGATGAGGCGCGTGTCCTGGCTGTTTTGAACGTCTTCGATGGAGCGGTTGGCGCAGTGATCAGACATGGGGAGCGGTTTTAAAAAGGGGAGTAAAACAGTTGGGATACTAAGCGATGGGAACGGGTATGACAACTCACCCGGTCAGTTCCACGTTTGTTGCTTTCATAGCGCCTAATTGTTGTATCATGTCTACAAAATAGAGCAGGCGGCCCGGTTTATGGTATAGTCGCCTTATTTACCAGACAGGGGATAAGTGATGTATTTCCGATTAGTCATAGGGGTTTTTCTGCTTTGCCTGGCGCAATTTTCCGGGGCCGAAGAACCATCCACCGCAGGCGCGAAGCAGGTGGTCGACAAGCTGAACAGCGCGTTGATCGAGGTGATGAAGAACGCCAAACAGCTGGGGTATCAGGGGCGATACAAGAAGCTGGAGCCGGTCGTCAAAGAAACCCATGAGTTCGACGCCATCGCCCAGATCGCGCTCGGTAACCATTGGAAAAACCTGGATCAGGAGCAGAAAAAAGCCTTTGTTCAGAAACTGACCGACCTCAGCATTGCCACTTATGCCGCTCAGTTCAACGATTATGCCGGGGAGGAGTTCAAATACGACTCCGAGCAAAGCATGAAGTCCAACCGAGCGTCGTTGCAATATATGCTG
>DATIXD010000262.1:0-25408 GCA_035518875.1 Methylococcaceae bacterium
TTATTGCTGGTAAACGAGAAGCCATAAAATGTGGGTTCCATGGGGGTTCCAGGCGAATCGCGATCGTGTTATCAACAGATTAAGTGAACGGCTAGGGCTATCTGGGCGTACGGATCTGGGCGCAGCCTGCCTGAAATGTCAGCGCTACGGGCTGCCGCGACCGCAATCACTCTCAGCCTGAATCGCACCGCGATTCTGCTTCCGGACAACGTACTATTTATTAAACGGCCCAAGCAACTCCTTCGCTGCGTCATCATTCCTTTTCGTTTCGCTGGATGCCTTTTCGTTTGCCTACTCCGTTTCTCCAGATTCATCCGCTAAGAGCTCCGCCGTATTCTCTGGCTCTTCCATCTCAGATGTCTCTCCGGCCCGTACGTCAAACTCCACCTTCCAACGCTCGCCGGTGCTCGGGGCTACGGCTTCCAGTTGAAGGGTGCCGACTTCGGTGACTTGGGCCGCGAGATGGACGGGGACGATTTCGCCGGGCTGGTGGTTCTCCGCCGACAAGTTCACCTCGATTTCGTCGAGTTCTTCCAGTTCTTCCTCGTTCCAATAATCCAGTCGCATGCCGACCTGGTCGTCGCGGCGGATGGTGGAACCGAAGAAGCGGAAACGCACCGGCTCTCCGACCACCAGGCCGAATTGTTCCGGCGGCAGTTCCGCTTCGGTGCCTTCTTCCATGCCGAAGGGAGCGATGCACAAGGCTTCCAGCGGGGGTGGGAAGCCGGGCACCGCCGGCATGGCGCTTTCCACTCCGACGTAATAGGCCGCGGCCGTGCCGCCCCGGATGCGTACGCCCTTGCCCTTGCGGACATAGCCGTAATAGGCGGCGCCGCGAGCGACCGCGAGATCGAGGTCGGCGCCGTGCAGCAGGCGGGCGGCGGGTGCGCCGTCGGCTTGCAGCCAGCTGTTGAGCACTTCCATCAGGCGTTCGCTGAGGGGCTCGGACTTGAACACGCCGCCGTTCAGCAGCAGGGCACTGGGATGGATAAAGCGTGCACCCTTGGGCAGGCTGAAGCCCTTCAGCTCGCCGGCGGCTTTCAGCTGCCGGCCGAGAAAAGCGGCCAAATGGCAGGTGATTCGGGCGTCCTTGGCGTAGGGTAGGCCCAGTGTGGTCAGACCGGTACGAGCTTGTACCGCCGGTTTGTCGGTGATAGCAACCTTGGGGAAGAAGCCTTCCACTAGGGTGCGGCCGACTTCCTCGCGGGTCAGCGACGTGCGCAGGGTGCCGCCGATCAGCGAGGAGCCCCGGCTTGGCACGACCACTGGAATTTCCGCGATATCGGGATCAGACAGCAAGGTTTCCTTGGCGTCGCGGCAGCCGTGGGTCAGGGCCTGGATCTGCCAGGGTTCGAGGCGCTTACCGTCCTTTTCCAGCTTTATCTTCAGGACATAGGCCAAAGCCAAGTCCATATTGTCGCCGCCCAGTAGGATGTGGTCACCGATGGCGATGCGGTTGAGGACCAAATTGCCCTCTTCCTCGCTCACCGCGATCAAAGACAAGTCGGTCGTTCCGCCGCCGACATCTACGACGAGAATGATGTCGCCAGGCTTGACCTGCTCGCGCCACGTGCCGGCGCTGGTCTGTATCCAGCTGTATAGGGCTGATTGCGGTTCTTCCAGCAGAATCGCCTGACGCAGACCGATGGCGTGGGCGGCTTCAACGGTCAGCTCCCGCGCGGCCGGGTCGAAGGAGGCGGGCACGGTGATGATCAACTCCTGCTCGCTCAGCGGCGCGTCGGGATACCGCGCATTCCAGGCGTCGCGCAGGTGTCGCAGATAGTCAATGGATGCCTGCAAAGGCGAGACTCGACGGACTTCCTCGGGGGCCTGGATCGGCAGGATGGGCGCGCGGCAGTCGACGCCGCTATGGCAGAGCCAACTCTTTGCGCTGGCGACCAGACGGATCGGAGTCTTGCCGCCGAGCTGTCGAGCCAGTTCGCCGACGATGGCCTCGGGCCGTTCGTCCCAGGGCAGGGCTATATCCCCGGGGGCGAGTTCTGCCTCATGGGCCTGATATAAAAAGGAAGGCAGTTGTTTTTTTTCGCCGACCGCACCGGGGCTGGTGAGCTGGGGAATGTCCATGACTTCCAGCGGGGCATGCTCGCCGTCGCATTGCTCCAGCTCCAGATAGGAAACGACGCTGTTGGTAGTGCCGAGGTCGATACCGACCGAAAACCTGGGGGTATCGCTCACAGTTCCACCTCCGCCGCGGCGAGGATCTTCACGTCATGTCCTTCCGTGACCTTGGGCAGTTTGATGTTCTTCACTCGCCAGCCACGATGTACGAGGGTTCCGGTGAAAGGCGCGTCGCCGACGATGTTACCGGTGAGGCGCACGGCGGAAGCGTCGAAGCCTTTAGGCAGGGTGATGCGCTTGCCTTCCGCTTCGCTGCGCACCGGCTCCAGTTCGAAATGCTGGCGCAGCACCTTGCTGCAACCTTCGTGCACGACCCGGGCGGCCGCGCCGATATCGGCATCTGAGTAAGCGCCGACGTTTTCTTGCACAAAGTCGATGAAGCGCGCTTCTTTCTGGAGCAATCCCAATAGCTGCATGGCGGCGTCCGGTGTCGCCTCGCGCAGAATGACGGTTTCCGGTTTGACAGGGATCGGCTTTTCGGGCGCAGGTTCAGCGGGTTTGACTTCTTCCCGCTTGGTCTCGGCCGGTTGGTATCTTCTGAACATCGCCATCACCGCCACCGTCAACAGCAATATTTGCAGAAAAAACAAACCGACCACCGTGGCGGCCAACGCGGCATGGACCGCATCATAGGTGGTCGGGATCAGGGACAGGTCGATTTTCATTCTGAATCTCTCAGTCTTATGGTTCGGAATCGGGGTTCAACGGGCGTTCTGTTTGCCTTCCGGGGCGCTTGGCTCGTCGGCGGAGCGCATCGCCTGGGCCGCCATGACGAAACGCAGGACGCTTTGGGCGCCCCGGCTGCGATTCTTGCGCAGGTAACGCTCGCTGATGCTGACCGGCACATTTTCGGCGTCGTAAGCCGTCTTGATCGGCGCGAGTTTGTATTCGCATTGTTTGAGGATTGCATCGGCGATCGCCCGCGGATCGACCTGATCGTTGATCCGCGCAAGCGTCTCATCGTTCAGGCACTTCTGATAATCACGGACGGCGGCGTTCGCCTTGGCGATGGTTTCCTCGGACAAGGTGGAGGGCTTCCATTCGTCATCGATCGGAGCGGACTGGCATCCGGCGATCAGGAATCCGGTTAGGGCGAAAGGGAGGACGTGTTTCATCGGTCAGTACTGCAGAATGCTTAGGTTCGATTGGGATTGGCGTTGATTCTACGCTATCTCGGGGGCGGGGAAGAAATCCTCGGGGGCACTTCCTCACGCTCTACCAGCCTGTGCCGGGGCGAGTAAAACGGTGTTGGCAGATTACCGCGTTACATCAGCCGACAGGGTAACCAGGGAGAAAATGTCTTTTTCACCGAGGAGTCGGATTCATCTCGTCGCAATCCTTGAAAGGGAAAACGGATTGCAGCGATAAAAGACCGCGGCCAAGGCATTGCGGTGCCATCCCTGAGGTTGCGTCGATGACGAAAAAGGATTGCGCGCCGGTCTTCCTAGTCTTCCGAGGGCGGTTCGGGGAGTTCGGCGTCCCGGGCCAGGTTCTTGTTCTCGCCGAGCGGGAAGCGCTTCTTGGCGTTGATGATCCAGCCCTTGGCCCTGGCGACCTTGACTTCGCGGACTTCCTGTTCCAGGAGCAAGCGCTGTCTTTCCATGGCGAGCAGTTCGATTTCCCGTTTCAGGTGATTCTCCATGTCGTCCATGGTCTGGGCGCGGCGATCCTTTTCCTGGAAATCGGCATCCATTTCCATCTCCCGCAGGCGAGCATCGTGGCGAATTTGCTCCTCGCGCAGACGCGCCTCGCTATGACGCTGCTCGGCCAGGCGTGTTTCTTCGGCGGTCAGTTCTGCCTGTATCTTGGCGATTTCTTCTGCTCGTCTGGCCTTGAGCAGTTCATTCTCCTGGCGCATCAATTCCAGCAGCTTTGCCTCGCGTTCCAGTCGGAGCCGCTGTTCCTTGGCCAGCTGTTCGGTGGTTTCGAGGTGGATGCGTTGGCTGGCCTCGCGTTTACGGCGTAAAAGCGCGAGATAAATGGTCTTGTGTCTAGACCAGGGTGCGAGCGCTTCGGTGTCCGACTCGTCGATTTCGGTGAAAGACGGTTCGATCAGGCAACGTGCGCGGCATTGAATGTT
This sequence comes from Methylococcaceae bacterium, assembly GCA_035518875.1. Taxonomy (GTDB): domain Bacteria; phylum Pseudomonadota; class Gammaproteobacteria; order Methylococcales; family Methylococcaceae; genus DATIXD01. The sequence goes on from DATIXD010000262.1 coordinate 4,220, forward strand.
GCGTATCGCCAGCAGTTCGTTCATGGCGCATTCGATGTTTTTTTCGATATGGGCATAGCCCTCCTGCAGCCAGCTGGCGTCACGCTCCATTTTCCGCAGTTCCTGCTCCACCGCGTCTTTGAGCAGCGCTTCGTGACTGGCTTTGATGTGCGAGTGTAGCTTGGGGAGAAACTCCAGGTGTTCGCGCGCATATCGGAGTGTCGGTTGAAAGCGGATGGTAATGGAAGCCCCGATGGTGCAAAAGGAACCCAGCTTTATCGGTTCGATCGGTAGGGCCCAGTCCTGGATGCCAAGCTCATGTACGTTGTGGTAGAAGCGTGGGACGAGGTGTTTGGGACGCGGGAAAACGCGCACGAAAGGGCCCAGCCGAGATACCACGATGCGGCGATCGCCCTCGAACCCTGCCTCCCAATGATCGTCTTGGAGAAAGAAGCTTTCTTCATCCATATAGTTTTTTCTCCATGACTTCCCTTAACTTTTCTTCATTGGCCGCGGGTGCGCGCAAGACGGCGTCTTCGCGTTTGAATTTCAGGCGTTCGGCGATGATCGGATAAAGATTGGGGGCGAACTCCACGGATTTCCTGCTGATTTTTCGGAGGTAGCCCCGGTTCAGGAGAAACGCCGTGGTGAACATGCGCGTCCAGTCGGAATAGCGGCGGGCCCTTTCCAGTTCGGTTTTTTCGATCGGGAATTCCAGTTCGTCGTTGTGGTTGATGGTGAATTCGTTGAACTGCCTGAGGCCGAGGTAGGCCAGCTCTTTTTCCTCCTCGGTCAGAGGGCCTGGGGCGGTGAATTCAAGCCGGTAAGAGAGGATGACCGTGAAGAAATCGACCATCGCCGCGCAAGCCAGAGCGAACCAGGATATGGTTTTCCACATCGCGAACGAAGGATTGACGCCACGGTTGAACTCGGCAAATGAACCCAGCAATGGGGCCTTGACTGGCGGGAAGCCCTGGCCGACAGCCAAACTATCCGCCTGGCCTTGGATGCTCTGGAAGGCCAGCAGCACTTTTTCATAGGCGGGCGCTTCGTTCATGCGAAAGGAAAACTCCTTGAGCCCGGCGCGGAGGTTGAGAAGACCGCGATCGAGCTCGCTCACGTCTCGTTCGAGTTTTTCCAATTGCGCCTGTTCGCGCTGCTGAATCTCGTGGTAATGGCTCCAGAACGGCCCCTTGCCGACCTTGTTACGGTGTTCGCCTTGCATGACCGGGTGCGAGCCGAGATAGGCTTGTCCGGCTTCGCGTGCGGCAGTTTCGAAACGCTGCTTCTGGTTCACCACGAGTCGGCTTTTCAGGCGGGCGATTTCGTCCAAATAGCGGGTAACGTCTTGTTCCAGAGTCTTGTGACGCTCGATGAGAATGTTGTCCCGCTGGGAAAATTCGTAGAACTTGAAATAGGAAAAGGAAACCGATACCAGCAGGGCGATCAGTAGGGAAACTGAAATGGCCAGGAAGCGCGACAGATTCGCCCGCCAATGAAGGCCCGCCAACTCCAAGGTACAGATAACGACGATCGATTGCACCGCCACGGTAATGATGAGGGCGATCCACCAGGTGATAAAAAAAGACATGCCATAATAAGTGGTGTAACCGGAAGCGATGCTCAGGAGCAGGACGATGGGTATCGACCAGACCCGGAGCAGGCCGACGAAAGTGCTCTGAACGGAGTTGAGCAGCTGGCCAATGCGCCAGACGGAGGCGGTCATGACGCTGCTCCGGCGCCGGGGCACACGCGCCGGTGGCGGCAAGGTGAAAGCGTTGGAAACGGGCAATACAGGTTGTTCATGGCAATATCCGGTTGGCGATGGTTAATCCTATTGCTTTCGTGCGGCTTTTTGAAGATGTAGGGTCATGGAAATATTCTGGGTAGTTCTAGTCATCGTGCTTGTTGTCGTTGTGGGTAACGCGCTGATCTTGCTCAGAACGGCGAAAAAGCCGAAAGTCCCGGACTCGGTCAAGTCAAAACCTTACGAAGATGACCGGGACGAATGGTAGGCGCCAAACGCTCAGGCGCAGTCGATGCGCCTAGAGTCTTGATTCAATTTCTTGGAAGGGTATTTCAATGTCGAGCGACGCAGATACGCTGATTGGCCATGTGATGCAGGTGCGCGGCAGCAGTTTGCTGGCCAAGCTGCTGGAAGAGGACGAGGGTTTCAAACCCCAGATCACCGTTGGCGGCGAATCCCAACTTGTCGGGCAGGTGGGCACCTATGTCTCCATCCGTCAGCATGATATACGAGTGTTGGCGCTGATCAATCAGATCGAGGCAGAACCTGGTGGAAACAAGGCTTGTCGTTCCGCTGCAGGCTGTACGATCAAGCTGACGCCACTGGGCGAAGTCATGGAAAAAGGCGTGTTCCAGCGCGGCGTGCGCCGTTATCCGACGCCGGGCGCGGAAGTTCATGTTGTCGCGCCGGAGGAGGTCAATTCGATTTTCGTCAAATTCCGGGCGCAGCGTTTCAATCTGGGCTATTTGCGCAGCCATCCGGCTACCGGCGTGTACCTGGACGCTTCCGCCCTGTGCAGCCGCCACTTCGCGATCCTCGGACAGTCCGGTTCCGGCAAGTCCTGGTCGGTGACGAGCCTGATCCAACGGGCGGTGGCGGCGATGCCAAAGGCACACATCATTCTGCTCGATTTGCACGGCGAGTATTGCTGGCGGGATCGGAGCGGCGCATTGCAATCGGCCTTCAATCCGGAAGACACCCGCTACCTGGATGCGCGCCGACTGGAGATCCCGTATTGGCTGATGACCTTCGCGGAACTGGTGGATCTCCTTATCGACCGCAACGATCCTGGGGCGTCGGTGCAAACCGCGTTTCTGCGCGAAACAATCTACGCCCTTAAGAAAAAAACGGCGGAAAAACTGGAGATGGACTCGGTCTCCATCGACTCGCCCGTGTATTTTTCGCTGTCCGAGGTTTACAAGCATTTTAAGGAAGCCAACGAAATGCGCACCGATTTCGGCAAGACCAAGGGTGCATTGTTCGGGCAGTTCGACGAGTTCCTGATCAAGTTGATGAGCCGGTTGAACGATGTGCGTTACGATTTTCTGTTGAATCCGAAGCGGCGAACGAGTTCGGAATCGCTGACGGGACTGCTGCGGGATTTCGTCGGAATGGGCGAGCCGAAATGCCAGATTACCGTGATCGACCTCAGTCCCGTGCCTTTCGACGTGCGCCCGACCGTGTCGGCGCAGATCGGGCGGCTCGCGTTCGAGTTCAACTACTGGAATCCGCTCAATCGCGAGTTTCCGATCCTGCTGGTGTGCGAGGAGGCGCATGCCTATATTCCCCGCGAGTCCAGCGGCCAGTTCGAAGGCACTCGTAAATCCATGGAGCGCATCGCCAAGGAGGGGCGCAAGTATGGCGTCGGTCTGTGCGTGATCAGCCAGCGGCCGCACGAGCTTTCGGAAACGGTCCTCTCGCAATGCGGGACTTACATTTGCCTGCGCATTACCAACCCGGACGATCAGGCTTACGTCAAGAAACTGGTGCCGGAAGGCGAGGGCGATCTGGTCGACATCCTCACCGCACTCGGACGCGGCGAGGCGATGGTGTTGGGCGAGGCGACGCCTCTGCCGGTGCGCTTTCAGATTTATAAGCCCGACCCCGAACCCAACAGCAATGACGTGGATTTTCACACCTATTGGAACTCCGGGCCCGATGATCTCGACTTCGACGGCATCGTCAACCGTTGGCGTCGGCAGGGACGCTAAGGTGTGAGTTCGGCCCCGGCTTCTCGCGTGGGACCGAACGAGTGGATCTCCCGGCTTGGATAGTGCCCGGCCATGGGCTGCCGGGCAAGATGCCGACGAAGACCCCTGGCGCAAGCTGCGTCTTTTATAGTAACTTCCCGGCTCCGGTTCGAACGACCACGATGGTCGGGGTTGATCGTTCGGAAGGCGACTAATGACCAGATATAAAGGGGGGATGACATTGGCTTCGGGCAACCGTAAGGAAAATAGCGAGGCCCTATCAATGGCCGTTCGCGAGACCATGCGACTTTGGGCGTCGGGGGTCACCGTGGTGACGACCAGGGCCGGCGACCGACGGGCCGGCATGACCGTCAGCGCCTTTACCTCCCTTTCTCTCGATCCGCCCTTGGTGTTGGTGGCTCTGCACAAGGATACCGAGGTCGCTCGTCTGATCCGCAGATCGCGGTTGTTCGGGATTTCGATTCTGGGGGAAGAGGGGGAAGTGCTTTCGCAACAGTTCGCGGGCATCACGCCACTGCCGGAAGGCGCAGACCGCTTTCATGGCGTGGCTACCCAAATGCGGGTGACCGGGGTGCCGATTCTCGCTGACGCCATCGCCTGGCTGGATTGCCGGGTGGTCAGGTTGCGCGAGATGGCGACTCATCTCGCGGTAGTCGGCGAGGTGCTGGACACCGGCCGGCGGGATGATCCCGTCCGGCCGCTGGTCTACCACAATCGCGGCTACACCCGGCTCGCGCCTTAGCGCGACTCCATCAAAAGCGGCGCCATCGGTTTCACCCTAACTCCGGTTCAACGAAGTGATTCAGCAGCTTCTGTGGTCTTTAACCAATCGCCCTTATGTCACGGTTTTTCTTTTCGCGTTTCTCGCACTCTCCTGGTTGGAGCAGGGCAGACTTCGCACGCTGATCTGGCTGGCCAGCGGTTATCTCGTGGCCCTCGCCGCCGAATGGGGCAGCATCAATCATGGTATTCCTTTCGGCAGGTACGTTTATCATTATGAACATCTCGAGAACGATCTGGTCGTTTTCGGCGTCCCATTCTTCGACAGCCTTTCGTTTTCCTTCCTCAGCTACGTGAGTTTTTCATTCGCCCAATTTTTCATGTCGCCCCTATGGATGCGAGGGTACGACGTTCAAAGGGTCACTTCGCGTCGGTTGCGCAATTCCACACCGGTGCTACTGTTGGGCGCCATGTTGATGGTCGTCATCGATTTGATCGTCGATCCGATAGCGCATTTGGGCAAGCATTGGTTTCTGGGAGACATTTACCATTACCCGGAACCGGGCGTCCATTTCGGCGTGACCCTGGCGAACTACGGCGGCTGGTTCCTGGTGGCGTCGATCACCATTTTCCTGAATCAAAGGATCGACGAGCGCCTGGCGATTCGTGAGCGGGAAAATGGCGGATCCCCGAAACTCAAGCATGTCCCGCTGAAAGGCCTGTTTGCGCCCTGTTTCTGGGGCGGGATCGTAGTGTTCCAACTGGGCGTTACCTATTGCCTGGCCCTCGGAGACGATTTGGCCATCGACCACGAGCGTCTCAAGCTTCAAGCCCTAACCGGCACTTTTATCATCGCCCCGATTCTGGCTTTGGCGGCCTTTCAGCCCCTCAAACGCGCCAACCGAGTCAGTCATGAAGATCTGAATGTCTGGTTTTCCGAATATCCTTGCCACCCAAACCGAGCGCCGCGGGATTAAGGCTCGGACAAGACGGCAGCCATGACTTTTCAAAAGTGCCGATGAAATCCTTTTTCTTCTTCCTGGTATCGTTGGTGATCCTTGGCTCGGCCAGTGAGGCGTTGGCGGCCGATTGGTGGTTTGTCCCTTGGGACCGACCGGGGGAGAGCGAAGAAATCGTCTATGTCGACAAGTCGAGCCTGGAAAGGATTGGCCGGAGCGGCAGGATCACCGCCTGGGTGTGGACGGTTTATCGAAGCGATCAAAGCGCCGAATCCGGAAGCTATCGAAGTCACAAGCATCGCTTAATCGTCGACTGCGATAAAAAGGAAGCCGGTGCGGATATCGGTTTCCTGTATTCGGCTTACGGCGGACTGATTCAACAGTACCGCAAGTCTGCGCCGGAGATGGAGCCGGTAGTACCCGAATCGATACGGGAAACCGTCGTCCTATTCGTCTGTTCAGGCGGTAAGCAACCTCCCCGGGTCATACCTGTCTACGATCCCAGTCGAGATTTCGAGTCGCGGTTCGCGCAAAGGGATAGAGAAAGAAAGCCGATCGGTAATTCGGCACCGAATGAAAAATAGCCGGCGGCCCGGCAAGAAGAACGTGGAATCCGGGGTCTGGCGGGATTCCTCGGGAAGCCGCGCGTTCCCCGTGCGCCTGAGAAGAATCAACCCGCTGCATCGCTCCTGAAAGGCGTTTGCCTGCTCAACTCCTCCATATATTTTTCCACCATGGCCTTTTCCCCCTCGAGAAAATGGGCTATGGCGCGGCGGAAGTCGGAGTCGGCGATCCAATGCAGGGACCAGGTGGGCGCCGGGAGAAAACCCCGGCTGACCTTGTGTTCGCCCTGTGCGCCGGGTTCGAAGCATTGCAGGCCGTGTTCGATGGCATATTCGAGACCCTGGTAATAACAGACCTCGAAATGCAGCGAGGGGATGTACTCCAAGCAACCCCAGTAGCGACCATAAAGCGTGTCCGTACCGATGAGGCAGAATGCGCCTGCGACGATCTCGCCCCGTCTTTCGGCAAACACCATCAGGACGCTTTCACCCATGCTTCGCCCCAATTCCCGAAAAAATTCCGCCGTCATGGCTGGGTAATTCCCGTAGCGGTCGAAGGTGTTACGGTAGAGGCGGTAGAAGACTCCCCATTCTTCATCGCTCAGTTCGTTGCCGCAAAGCCTTCTTAAGGTAACCCCAGCGGCGCGCACTTCCCGCCGTTCCTTGCGGATTTGCTTGCGGCGTTTCGAACTGAGGAAGGACAGAAAGTGCTCGAAATCGTCGTAGCCCCGGTTGTGCCAGTGGAACTGATAGCCTTGCCGCACCAGCACCTGCGGCGAGTGCAGCAACGCCAGATCGGTGGCGAACAGCCAGTGACACGACGATACGCCGATGGCGCGCGCGTACGCGATGGCGGCCTCGATACAGTTTGCCGCATCGTCGTGATATGTCGGCGCGGTCAAGACCCTGGGTCCCAGCGCAGGGGTGAATGGCGATGCGATCACCAGTTTCGGATAATAGTCGAGCCCGGCGCGCTCGTAGGCGTTCGCCCAGGACCAATCGAAGACGAACTCGCCGAACGAATTGAACTTGAGATACATGGGCATGGCCGCGGCCAATCGCCCGGCATCCTCGAAAATTAGGTGACAAGGCAACCAACCGACCGCCTCGCCCAGGCAGCCGAATTCCTCCATAGCCCGCAGAAACTCGTGGCGAAGATGCGGGTAACGACCATCGGTCAGGGCATTCCAGAGGGCGGCGTCCACTTCGCGAATGCGGTGGATCGTTCTGACTTCCAGGGTTTTCGTCATGGGCGTTTGGCAAGATCGCTATGGATTCGTGCCGGTAGCGGGCCGCTCTTCGAGGCGGTTGTGGCCTGTGAGATCGATGCGGGTAGTGGCGTTAGCAAAGCAATTTGGCTTTTCAGGAAAACTTGATACAATAATTTGCTTAGTGAATAAGCTCGCTTTGGTTAGCGATCGAAATGTTTGCTGGACTTCTTTAACATATTTGGTGCGAGACCACAAAGGAAGGGTATATGCTGATACTGACTCGCAGAGTGGGCGAGACATTGATGATCGGAGATGATGTGACGGTCACCGTTTTGGGTGTTAAGGGTAACCAGGTTCGTATCGGCGTCAATGCTCCGAAGGAAATTTCAGTCCACCGGGAAGAAATCTACGAACGAATCAAGAAAGAACGGCAGCAGGGATTGGCTGCTGGCGAAAAGCCGACAGGATCCTCGGAATAAACGGGTAAATGATTCTGGTAACGGAGAGATGGCCGAGAGGCTGAAGGCGCTCCCCTGCTAAGGGAGTATGGGTCAAAAGCCCATCGAGGGTTCGAATCCCTCTCTCTCCGCCATTATTGTCAATTCCTCGCTCCTTCGACGAGAGCTGTTCGCGTGGGAGAGTCTTATCGGCCCATGCAGGGCATCTTCTTGAGCTCCCGCAGCAATTTCGGTTCAGACTCTTCGGTTTACCTAGGACGATAAAGCCCCTCCAGTTCTTGCCGGTTCGCCCATTTGCGAAACGGAACTTCACATTCGAGGTTTTTTAAGTAAAATACCCCGATTTTTGAACCCAATTGTTAATTACGGCATAGAGGAATACTGATGGTAACCATTCGTCTGGCGCGCAGCGGAGCGAAAAAGCGGCCTTTTTATCACGTCGTTGTGGCCGATAGCAGATCCAAGCGGGACGGACGCTACATCGAACGAGTAGGTTTTTTCAACCCCATCGCGAAGGGCATGGAAGAGCGGCTGCGCTTGGATCAGGAACGCATTCAGCATTGGATGGGCCACGGAGCTCAGGCTTCCGACCGAGTAGCTAGCCTGATCAAGGAATTCGACAAAAACACCCCCGCCGCCTGACGCGGAAGTCGCCAAGCGCAGCCCGTTATAGAACGTGGCTCGGCGAGTCGTTGTCGGCGAGATTGCCGGCGCGTATGGCGTTAAAGGGTGGGTAAAAATTCACTCGTACACCGAGCCGGCGGAAAATATCCTTGATTATTCTCCTTGGCGGCTTGCCGGCGATAAATGCGAATCTAGAGAATACAAAGTTATCGCGGGGCGGAGACACGGTCAGGCCGTGGTTGCACGACTTGAGGGTGTCGAGACCCGAGATCAGGCGGTCGGCCTTAGATTCCAGAAGATCTCGGTTTCCAGGGATCAGTTCCCGCAGTTGGAACGAGGTTGCTATTACTGGGTGGATTTGATCGGACTGAAAGTTCTGACCTGCTCCGGCGTGGAATTCGGAACGGTGGCCGAAATGATGGCGACCGGCGCCAATGACGTGATGGTGGTAAGGGGCGAACGTGAGCGGTTGGTGCCTTTCGTTCTCGATGAGTACGTCAAGGAAGTCAGGCTGGACGAGGGTATTATGATCGTCGACTGGGATCCGGATTTTTGAATTCAGTTGCCCATGCGATTTGATGTCGTCACGCTGTTTCCGCAGATGGTCAGGGATGCTGCGAGTCACGGCGTTACCGGTCGAGCGATCGAGCAGGGTGTCGTCCAGTTGGCGCTCTGGAATCCTAGAGACTACACCCGCGACAGACATCGTACCGTCGACGATCGGCCTTATGGCGGTGGCCCTGGTATGGTCATGAAGGTCGAGCCATTGCGGGAAGCCATCCGGGCTGCGCGCAACGCCGCAACGGCCAGAGTCTTGGCGGTTTATCTGAGCCCTCAGGGCCGGAAATTGAAGCAGGAGACGGTCATTCGGTTTGCGCAGCAACCGCGCCTACTACTTGTGGCAGGTCGATACGAAGGCGTGGACGAACGCCTACTTGAATCCGAAATCGACGAAGAATGGTCGATCGGCGATTATGTCCTGAGCGGGGGCGAGTTGGCGGCGCTGGTAGTCTTCGATGCCGTAGCGCGCTTACTGCCGGGTGTTTTGGGGCATGACGAATCGGCCGCGCAGGATTCGCACATGGCCGGCCTTTTGGATTGCCCGCACTATACCCGTCCCGAGGTGGTGGACGGCATGAGGATCCCGGAGGTCCTGCAAAGCGGCAATCATGAGGCAATCAGACGCTGGCGTCTGAAGCAGTCGCTGGGACGTACCTGGCTTAGAAGACCGGATTTGCTGGCGGCCTGTCAACTCGATGCCGAGCAGAAACAGTTGCTGGAAGAGTTTAGAAACGAATTGAACACCAGAATTAATTGAAGAAGGGGAACAATCCATGTCGAACACCATCATTCAACAGCTCGAAGCCGAATGGATGAGCCAGAAGACGGTGCCGCAATTCGCGCCGGGCGATACCGTCGTCGTTCAGGTGAAAGTGAAGGAAGGCAATCGCGAGCGTTTGCAGGCTTATGAAGGCGTCGTGATCGCCAAGCGCAACCGGGGTTACCACTCCGCCTTTACGGTCCGCAAGATATCCCACGGCGAGGGCGTCGAACGGGTCTTTCAGACTTACAGCCCGCAGATCCAGGAAATAGAGGTCAAGCGTCGCGGCGACGTCCGCCGGGCGAAGCTGTACTATCTACGCGATCGCTCAGGCAAGGCTGCCCGCATTAAGGAAAAAATCTAAGACATCCGGCCTCGCCGGATCCGACTTGATCTCAATACCAAACGGGCTCTCTCGCGATGCCCGTTTGTGTTTTGGGGTCTAAGAGGCAACACTTTTGGCGCAAGGCCAAGTGAACCTAAAGGCGTTTCCCACAGTTCCGTGCAAGGCCGTGATCGCCGCGCCGTTCGGCGTTTTAACCGTACACGCTAACGAGGCGGGCGTGGCCATGATCGAGTTGGCGCCGGATGCCACCGAAATGGTCGTCGCTACTACGCCGTTGCTCGAGGAGGCCTGCCGACAGTTCCACGCCTATTTCGAAGATCCGCGATGGTCGTTTTCCCTCCCTTTACTGGTCCAAGGCACGGCGTATTCTCGGCGGGTCTGGCGGGCCCTGGTCGATATTCCTACTGGTACAGTCAAAAGCTATGGGCAGCTTGCGCGGGAGTTGGGCAGCGGAGCTCGGGCCGTGGCGGGCGCTTGCCGTGGGAATGAATTTCCCATCGTGATTCCCTGTCACCGCGTGGTGGCAGCAAATAACCTGGGGGGTTACTGCGGCGAACTGTCTGGTCCCTTTCTCGGGATCAAGCGCTGGCTGCTTCGGCATGAGGGTTATGAGTTCGCCTGAAGTGGACGAGGCGGATCGGGCCTTGATCAAATCGTTTCAGGACAGTCTGTGGATCGAGGAAGGCCTGAGCGAGAACACGCAGAAAGCCTATGGGAGCGATCTGGCGCTGTTTGCGGCCTGGCTGTTCAAGACTCGGCACAAGCAGATGCTTGAGGTCGACGGCGGCGACATCGAGGGTTATTTGGCGCTTAAATACCGGCAAAATGCCAGCCATCGCACCAGCGCGCGCCTCCTTTCCAGCTTGCGCAAGTTTTATGCTTTTCTATTGCGGCAGGGACGATTGGATGTAGACCCTTGCGCTGCTATTGAATCGCCGCAAATGGGAAAACCCTTGCCGTTAACCCTAACCGAACGGGAGATCGAACTCCTGTTGGCTGCGCCCGCCGTGGACGAACCTTTGGGGCAGCGGGATCGCGCTATGCTGGAGCTGCTGTATGCGACGGGTCTTAGGGTAACTGAACTGGTCCTGCTGCGCTTCGATCAGACCAACTTGCGCCAGGGCGTGGTCCGGGTGATGGGTAAGGGCAGCAAGGACCGTCTGGTTCCTATCGGCGAAGAGGCCGAAACCTGGCTGGAAACCTATTTCCGGGATGCGCGCCTTCTAATCCTGGACGGGCGTCAGAGCGATTATCTGTTCGTGACCGATCGTGGCACGGCGATGACCCGGCAGGCTTTCTGGCATCTCATCAAGCGCTATGCGCTGAAGGCGGGCATACATAAGCCGCTGTCTCCCCACACGCTGCGTCATGCTTTCGCCACCCATCTTCTCAATCACGGTGCGGATCTGCGCGTGGTGCAATTGCTGCTCGGTCATAGTGATCTTTCCAGCACGCAGATTTACACGCATGTCGCTCAGGAACGGCTGAAAGACCTGCATGCGCGCTGCCATCCGCGCGGCTGATTGTCCTGGAGTAATCAACTGTATGAACGCAATCATTCATCCTTCCGCTTTTGTCGCCTCCACTGTCAAGCTCGGGAACAATGTATCCATTGGTGCTTTTGCCGTGATCGAGGATCATGTAGAGATTGGCGACGGTTGCCGGATCGGCACACATGCCGTCATTGAGCCTTATGTGAGGATGGGAAGGAATAATCAGGTACACCCCCATGCAGTCATCGGCGGGCTACCTCAGGATTTGGGGTTCGATCCGAACGAGGAAACTTATGTGGAGATCGGTGACGGCAATGTCTTGCGCGAAGGCGTGACGATCAGCCGGGCGACCAAGTCCAAATCCGCGACCCGAATCGGCTCGAACTGCTATCTGATGAACAACAGCCACATCGCCCATGACTGCATGGTCGGCGACAACGCTATATTCGCCAGCGGCGCGACCCTGGGCGGGCATGTACAGGTAGGTGATCGAGTGTTCCTGGGCGGCGGCGTCATGACTCACCAGTTTTGCCGCATCGGCAGTTACACCATGTTGCAGGGTTTGGCCGGCATCAACAGGGACGTCCTGCCTTACATGATGGTGGGCGGTCGGCCGGGCAAGCACTATCGCCTGAACCTTATCGGCCTGCGGCGGGCCGGCATCGATGGCGAACGTCTGAAAGCCGTATCTTCGGCGATGCGCCGCTTGCGCAACCGGCTGGAACTGGATGGCCTTCCGGACACGCCGGAGCTGAGTTATCTGCGGAGCTGGCTGGCGGTCGAGTCGAAACGCGGTGTTCTGCCCTTCGTAGACATCCACAAGGATGGGGATTGATTCACGCAAATCCTCCCGGAACAAAAAAATATGAACAAGCTGAAATGCGCCGTCGTTGGCGTCGGTTACCTGGGCAAGTTTCACGCCGAAAAATATGCAAACCTCCCGGGATGCGAGTTGGTGGCGGTGGTCGACAACAATCCTGACGCGGCCAGGACGGTCGCCGACAAGAACAACACCCGCGCTTTGACGGACTACCGCGAGCTCTTGGGCCGGGTCGACGCCGTCAGCATCGTCGTGCCGACCAGTCTGCATTTCGAGGTGGCCAGGGATTTTCTCCACGCCGGCGCGCATGTATTGGTCGAGAAGCCGATCACGGTGACCGTCGAGGAAGCCGACGAGCTGGTTCGTATCGCCGCCGAGAAAAACCGCGTGTTAATGGTCGGGCATTTGGAACGCTTCAACGCAGCCGTCCTGGGCTTGAATCTGACCCATGACAAGCCGCTGTTTATCGAATCCCATCGCCTCGCACCCTTCAACCCGCGGGCCAACGACGTCAGTGTGGTGCTGGACCTGATGATCCATGACATCGACATCATCCTTGACATCGTCGACTCCGAGGTCGAGCGCATCGACGCCAAGGGGGTGACCGTATTGACCGCAGACACTGACATCGCCAACGCCCGCATCGTGTTCAAGAACGGTTGTGTGGCCAATGTGACGGCCAGCCGGGTAAGCCTGAAAGTTGAGCGCAAGATGCGCCTGTTCATGCCGAACGCTTATGTCTCGGTGGATTTCCAGAACCGCGTGCTGGCACGCCACTGCAAGGGCACAAAGGAGATGTTTCCGGGCGTACCGGAAATCCTCAGCGAGGAATCGGTGTATGAAAACGGCGATGCCTTGATGGAAGAAATCAGGCATTTCGTTGCCTGTATCCGCGAGGGCCGCGAGCCTTTGGTTTCCGGTCACGCCGGCCGGCGCGCCCTGGCGACCGCGACCGCGATCGCCCAGCTTCTTAAACAATCTTAGGAGTATCTGCCCCCATGATTCCCATGGTCGATTTGAAGAACCAATATCTCCAGCTCAAGGACGAAATCGATGCCGGACTAGCGGAGGCGCTGCATAATTGCGCCTTCGTGCTCGGCCCGAATGTGCAGGCGTTCGAAAAGGAGGCGGCGGATTACCTGGGCGTCAAGCACGCCATCGGCTGCGCCTCCGGCACCGATGCCCTGCATCTGGCCTTGCTGGCCGCTGGCGTCAAGGAGGGAGATGAGGTCATCACCACCGCCTTCACGTTCATCGCCACGGCAGAGGCCATCCGCTACGTCGGTGCTAACCCCGTGTTCGTCGACATCGATCCGAAGACCTTCAACATTTGCCCAGAGGCCATCGAGCGTGCCGTCACCGACAAGACCGTCGCTGTCATGCCGGTGCATCTGTTCGGTCAGCCCTGCGAGATGTCGCACATTCAGGCGGTCTGCGACAAACACGGTCTCAACATCATAGAAGATTGCGCCCAATCCTTCGGCGCTTTGATTCAGGGCAAGCGGACCGGGTCCTTCGGCATCAGTGCGGGCTTCAGTTTCTTTCCCAGCAAGAACCTGGGTTGCTACGGCGATGGCGGTCTGGTTACGACCGATTCGGATGAGATCGCGAAGAAGGTGAAAATGCTGCGAAACCACGGCTCCGAAGTGCGTTATTATCATGACGTCATCGGCTACAACAGCCGCCTGGATGAGCTGCAGGCCGTCATTCTGCGGGTCAAACTCAAACACATCGACCAGTTTAATGAAGGACGCCGCCGTGCCGCTCATCTCTATTCCGAGCTGATGGCCGACCTGCCCGTGGAAACGCCCTACGAGGACGGCATCGGCGCGCATGTCTACCACCAGTACACCTTGCTGAGCGATCGGCGCGAGGCCATCATGCAGGCTCTGCAGCAGGTCAATATCGCCTGTGCGATCTACTACCCGGTGCCGCTGCACCGGCAGAAGGTGTTCGCCGACGGCTGCGCGGGGCTAAGCCTGCCGGTCACCGAAGCGGTGGCGCAGCGCTGCCTGTCCTTGCCGATCTACCCCGAATTGGAAGAAGGCCAAATTCGCCAAATCGTCTCGGTCATCCGCGCGGCCCTGAATGGCTAGACCGGCCCCGCTCGTCATGCTGGCCGCCGGAGAAGCCTCTGGCGACCAGCATGCAGCCAGCCTGTTTCTGGAATTGAAAAAACTCGTCCCCGATGTGCGCGGCATTGGCATGGGCGGGGTCAAGATGCGCGAAGCGGGTGTGGTGATTCGCTACGATTCCACCGCCATCGCGGTCATCGGGGCGACCGAAGTCATCAAGCATTACGGCGAAATTCGCCGCGCTCTCAAGATGATGCAACAGATCGCCCGCGACGAGCGGCCCGATCTTTTGATCTGCGTCGATTATAAGGAATTCAATTTCCGCCTGGCGCGCGCGGCCAAGGCCGCCGGCGTCAAGGTATTGTTCTATGTCAGTCCCCAGGTTTGGGCTTGGCGCCCCGGACGGGTGAAAAAGTACGGCGAGGCCGTAGACCGCATGGCGGTGATTTTCCCCTTCGAAGTCCCATTCTATGAGGCCCACCAAATACCGGTGAGTTATGTCGGTCATCCCTTGGCCGGCCAGGTGGTTCCTTCTATTCCCAAGGCGCAAGCGCTGAGTGAATTCGATTTGGAAACAACGGGGCCGGTAATCGGCTTGCTCCCGGGTAGCCGGTCTAACGAAATCAGACGACTCTTGCCGGTCATGCTGGATGCCGCCGCGATGCTTGCGCAACGATTGCCGGATGCTCGATTCATCCTCAGTCAGTCCTCATCGATTGAAGATGAAATGCTCAGGCCCAATCTTCGGCAATGTCCAGTCAACATACGGGTCATCAAAGGGCGCAATTACGACGTACTGCAATGTTGCGACGCGGTAGTTACCGTATCCGGCACGGCGACGCTGGAGGTCGCACTTTCCGGTGTGCCCATGGCGATCATCTACAAAGTCACGCCCATCACGTATTACTTGGGCCGATGGCTGATCAACATTCCCTTCATCGGTTTGCCTAATATCCTTGCGGGCCGTAGCATCGTCCGGGAGTTCATTCAACACGAAGCGACAGCGGAAAACATCGCCGGCGAGATTGGCAGGATTTTGCAGGATGAGGCATACGCTGAGCGGATCCGGCAGGATTTGCGCGAGGTCAAGACTTCGCTCGGCGAGGGCGGCGGTTCGAGAAAGCTGGCCCGGTTGGCGGCAGAGATGTTGGGCGTGTCAGTTTAGGTTTCAGTCCATACCAGTTGGCTTGCCGACGTTTCTTGGTTCCCCCATGAGTTGCCATCGTCGGTTGAGTGAGGTTCGGTGACGCCCTCGTCGTAGGTATCGACATATATACAATTTCCGTTGTTTGCTTTGGCTTTTGCCAGGGCTGCGGTCGCGAGCTCCGCGATGCGCTCAGTGGTTAGGCGTTGATGCGCCGACCCGACCGAAACTGCGCCGATGGCAAGGCTCATGACCGGGAACCGCCGCTTGACGCCATAGCGGTCGGTTGCCTCGATACCGCCCTGCTGCCGGTCTTTGGCGCTATAACAATCACCGATAAGCGATTGGAAGGTATACAGCAGATTGTCGCAACGTTGCGTCCAGTCCGGACTGCGATAGACGACGACAAAATCATCGCCGCCGTGGTGGCCGACGAAGTCCCATTCCGGGGCCACGGTTTCGCGGAGCAGTCGTCCGAGCAACTGGATCATTTCATCGCCCCGTTCGTAGCCGTAGGCATCGTTATAAGCCTTGAAATGATCGAGATCGCAATAGGCGACCGCAAACTCGCCGCAATGGCTCAGTTGTTCGTCCAGGGTTTGCTGGATCACGACCGTGCCGGGCAATAGGGTGAGCGGATTGGCATGGCGTACCGATTTGACCTGCCATTCGGTGATTGTGCGCAAAAGATCCAGCGATGTGCCTTTCCCGACAAACTGCCCGTTCTCGGTGATGATGAATTCTTCCGTGTACCCGTTCGGCATAGTGGTCAAACGCTGGCTCACTTCTTCCAGCGGCGTGGTTTTTTCGACGATCAAGGCGTGCTGGCAGATGAAAGACTTAATGGGCTGTCGACCGCGCCGATCCTTTCTGTCGAGGAGACTCATCAACTCGTTGCGAAGGACAAGTCCCAAGGGTTCGCCATCTTCGACCACGGCGATGGAGCGGAGCTCCTGATTGGTATGAAACAGTTCGCCGAGCTCCTCGACGCCGGTCATGGGCTCAACGGCTGGCATTTGCTTGAGCAAACGGGCTGCAGTCATGGGGGCTTGATGCTGGCCTCTGAGCGGCCGCTTGCTGAAAAGCCCCGGCTTCAGGCACAGGCTCGGAGAGGCCAGAGGTTGGTCGAAATAATGCCCTTGCGCCAGGGTGACGCCCAGTTTGCGCAGGGTGGCGTATTCGCTCTTGGTTTCGATGCCTCCCGCGATGGTTTCGCAGCCGAGCGTTTTGGCAATTTCCAGAATGGACTTGATGAATTGGCGTTTGCTTTTGTCCGCGTCGATGCTTTGGATAAAATGCCGGGTGATCTTGACGAAATCTGGGCGCAATTCCGACCACAACTTGAGGTCTGAGAAGCCGGCCCCGAGATCGTCCAGTGCCACCTTGAGTCCAATGTTCCGATAGTGTTTCAGGGTTCGTTGCAGCAGTCCCGGGTTTTCGGCGGGTTGTGTTAGGGTGATTTCGATGACCTCCCGGTTCGGATCGAGATCATGGTTCTGAAGGAATAGATCGGTTTGCCCATCGATTGAATCAGCTTCTCCGAGAATCGCCGGGTTGATATTGATGAACAAGCGTCCGGGGAGTTTCAGTTTCGCGAACTGGCGAATGACGATCTTGTGGCACAGGCAGTCCAATTCAGCCAGGCGCTGATACTTGGCCGCCACGGCAAACAGAACACTGGGACGGTACAGCAAGGAATCCGCCGGTCCACGAATCAATCCCTCGTAACCAAAAATGCTTTGCTGGTTCAGGGAGACGATGGGCTGAAAGACTGCGGTGAGTTGCTCCTCCGCTATAATGCGGTCGAGCAGAATCTTCAGGTGGGTATCCAACATATCAAGGGTTCACGGCGGCGGGAAAATGCGAAAAGTCGCCTCATTGCCTCACATAACTATAGCGTTGAATGAACGGATAGGCACGAATTCCATGGCGGGATTAAATAGCCGTTTGAACACCTACTGCACGGACGTGGTCCTGGCGTGGGCTGTGCTGTCACAAATCAGCCGAAAGCTGATTAGGCGCTCAGCATATCGAAGATGCGAAACAGAAGGATGCGTTTCGTCAAACCTTCCGTACTTTTATGTACACTGCGGTTCCTGTTCTCCGGCCACGCCTAGTTGACGCCCGCTTACTAGCGGCGTTTACAGCTTCTAAGGTGGCTGTAACGAGCTCGCAGCGCTGGTGCGGCGAGAAAGGAAGACATCCCATGCAGATTTCCAAAGGATGATATGAGTCGAGCGTTTGTCAAAGAACCCAATGGCGATGAGGATGATCTCCCCCAACGGCCTCGCAGTCCTCACACTAATTATGTCACGCCGCAAGGGTTGCGCTATCTTCAGGCGCGACTGAGCGAACTGCTCGCCGCTAAGTCGGCTTTGGCCGGGCGTGATGACTTGGCGGACAGGCAGCAGATCAGAGCTGTCGAGCGGGATTTGCGCTATTACGAGGAACGCATCGAACGTGCGGTGATGGTCAATCCCGAGATTCAACCGGAAGACCGGGTCCATTTTGGCGCGACGGTCGAGGTGTTGGATGAGGAGGGCGCCGTGCATCCCTTCACCATCGTCGGGGAGGACGAGGCCGATGTGGCTCAGGGAAAAATCAGTTGGGTTTCGCCCTTGGCCAAGGCTCTGCTCAACGCAAGGGTCGGCGATGTGGTGACCTGGCGCCGTCCTGTCGGTGATAAGGAGCTGCAAATATTGTCCATCCAAAAAGCTATACCCTAAGGGATATCCGAGGCTGCTGCAATGAACATGAATGAGGTCTCAGCTCCCATCTGCCAAATTCGTCGTAGCGCCAGGGCCAAGCGGTTGCGCCTGGTGGTCAAGCCGGGGCTGATTGAGCTGGTGGCACCGCTGTCAGCCTCGGAAGCGCAGGCGCTTGCCTTTTGGACCCGGCATCGGGTTTGGGCCGAGAACAAGGCATGGGAAATGAGCGAGCGTGCAGGACGCCTGCACAGGCCGGCGAAATTCGCGGCGAGCGAGACTTTGCCATGGCGGGGCCGTGAGATTCCTTTGGTGATTCGGGAGGAGGCGGGCAAAAGGGTCTGCGTCTCCATCGACGAAGCGATTCGGATCAATCTGCCGGAAGAGCTGGGAGAAGCCCGTGATGAGGTGGTCAAACGGGCCTTGTACTTATGGGTGAGACGTTGGTTACGCGAACACGTCGCTTATTTGGCAGAGCGCCATGGGTCGCATTTGGGGCTTCATCCCCGGCAGATTCGTGTCAAGCAGATGAAAACCCGCTGGGGGAGCTGCGGCCCGGGGAATGATATCAACATCAATTGGCTGTTGGCCTTCGCGCCTGCGTTCGTGCTCGAATATGTGGTCGTACATGAGCTTTGTCATATCCGCGAGCGCAATCATTCCCCTGCATTCTGGGCTCTCGTGGCGGCGCATTTGTCGGATTACGCGCCGGCGCGCCAATGGTTGCGTGCACACGGGGCGGACCTGATGCATCGGTTCAGTTAGACAGTGGGTGTCATTACCAGAGACTTAAGTGGCATTCATCCTCCTGGTTGGCGGTGATCGCGGTATGCGTGTATTGGTTTAACAAGCGGGATTTGGTTTCAGGGACGTTGCCCTTGATTCGGGAGCAGGCCGTGGCCGGGAAGGTCTTCGATCTGGCGGAGTTTTGAAGCATCCCTGGCGGGCCCTCGGAACAGGAATAAATACTATGTTGCCATCCATGATGACCGCAATTGAGATCGCCGGCTTTGGCGCGCCGGAAATGCTGAGGCCCTGTCAACGGCCCGTACCGGCACCGGCTGCAGGTGAAGTGCTGATCAAGGTGGCCGCCGCCGGCGTGAATCGCCCCGACGTGATGCAGCGCCAAGGGTTTTACCCGCCGCCGCCGGGCGCTTCCGATATTCCGGGTCTGGAAGTGGCCGGCGAAGTCGTGGCCATCGGGGAAGGCGTGTCGGAGCCGAAGTCGGGCGCTTCGGTTTGCGCTTTGGTCGCCGGCGGCGGCTATGCAGAATACTGCCTCGCACAGGCATCGCTGTGCTTGCCCATTCCGAAGGGCTTCGATCCAATCTGGGCGGCGGCTTTGCCGGAAGCTTTATTTACCGTCTGGAGCAATGTGTTCCAGCGTGGCCGTCTTCGGCCCGGTGAACGCCTGTTGGTACATGGCGGCGGCAGCGGCATCGGCACGACGGCCATTCAGTTGGCACGTGCATTCGGCGCGTCGGTTTTCACTACCGCAGGTACTGAGGAGAAATGTCGGGTATGCGAGGAACTGGGTGCGGTCGCGATCAACTACCGGCAACAGGATTTCGTGGAGGCGATCAAAACACATACGGGAGGGGAGGGTGTCGATCTCATTCTGGACATCGTCGGCGGCGACTATCTCCAGCGCAATCTCTCCTGCCTGGCCGTCGACGGACGCTTGGTCCAAATCGCCTTGCAAAACGGCCTCAAAACCGAAATCAATTTGCTGCCCGTTATGCTAAAAAGGTTAACCATTACGGGTTCGACCCTGCGTCCGCGCAGCGTCATGGAAAAGGCGGCGATTGCAGGCGCGTTAAGGACGAAAGTGTGGCCGCTGCTGGAGGATGGGCGTGTCAGGCCGATTATCCATGCCGTCTTTTCGCTGGCAGACGCCGTGAAGGCTCATCGACTGATGGAAAGTAGCGGGCATATCGGCAAAATCGTACTGAGGGTGGCTTAGTGTGGCGGTGCTGAGTAGGTATATCGGGTTCGGGGCCTTGCTGTTGGCGGTGTTGCCGGTCCATGCTGACCTCGAAGCGGGCGTGGAAGCGGTCGCACGGCGCGATTTCGTTGCCGCACTCAAGGAATTTAAGCCCCTGGCCGAGCGGGGCGATGTCGCCGCGCAGGTCAATTTGGGTAATCTGTATATGAAGGGGCTCGGGGTACGGCAGAATTATGACGAGGCTGCGCGCTGGTACCGCAACGCTGCTGAGCAGAATGAACCGATGGCCCAAAGTAAGCTCGGCATCCTGTATTACTATGGTCTTGGCGTGGCTCAGGATTATGCGGAGGCCGGCCGATGGTTCCTCAAGGCGGCAGGGCATGGTGACGCTGGGGCGCAGACCGCGCTCGGATCGCTGTATGCCTTGGGGGAAGGTTTGCCCCGTGATTACGTGCAGGCTTATTACTGGTATAGCCTTGCGGCGGAACAGGGCAACCCGGACGCCTTGACCGGACGCTCCAGCATCGTCGATGAAATGACGCCTGGACAGCTGGACGAAGCCCTGCGCCTGCTGAGCGCGGTGCGACAACAAACGGCCAAGGCGGAAGAACGGGCGCTTGATCTCATCGGGTCAGGCCCTACGCCTAGGGCAGGGAAACCACCCACCAACGTCGAAACACTCAGATCGGTTCCGGCCGTCAACAAGAAAACGAGCCGTCCGAAGAAGCGCGATCAAAAGCCAAACGCGAAGCATCCGGATGATCGAAAGAAAAAACAGAGCTGAGGATAAAGCTCATGGGATAGGACGATGAGCGAAACGGGTGCGGGCAATATGGCGAAAACGAAACTGAAGCACGCCATCCCCAGTGGTGAAAAAAACATCCGTCGTTCGATTTAACAGAGAGGCAGTCCTCACCAAGCATCTTCGCCTTGGCGTCCAAGTCGCTCAGGCTATCGACAAACCTCTCTCAAACGGACGACCAAGGTCGAGTAACTGACCGCCTTGAAAGGGCTTTGGCGATAACGTGCGGATGCTCACAGTTCATTTCAGTGCCATTCGGCGTTCTTCCTCGAGCTTATGAAGGTCG
>DATIXD010000263.1:0-5566 GCA_035518875.1 Methylococcaceae bacterium
GCCAGTCGCGTGGCAAGCTTGGGTTGGATCGTGGGTACTGGTAGCAAAGGCCGACATCGGTCACGGGAACAGCTATTTCGGTTTTCGGAAGGTCGACCGACGACAGCCGGACTTGAGATTGACTTAGCCTTTATTTGACGGCTCTCACGAGATTCACGCTTTGGTAATAGAGCGCTGCGGTGTGACCGTTATGACGCATGAACCCGCCGTTCCATTCCGTTCATCAATCGTCGGGAACGGGCACACTGCCCTCATTCGATTTTGAGAAAGCGGTCGTTCAGGAATAGACGGTATTGACAAAGACGAATGACCGTTGAGGCCGAACTCCAGACATCCACTGGGAGTTTCGTAATCGGCAGCTCCTGGCCGGGAAGTGCCTGCTGAAATGGCTTTGGCTTGTTTTTCGGGCAAGCGAGAGGCAATTGGCGTACTTCAAATATCCGCTATTGGGGCTTGGCGAAGAACGCGGCCAGGATCAAAATGCTTATGAGACTGGCCAGCCTTTCATTGCTGCGGACTCGATTGGTCCGGATAGCGTCCAACGGACTTCTGTTGCGGTCACCTTAAACGGGAAGGAGTTGGGTCCGGACCAACGGGAGCGACCATAACCCGTTCTGTTCCACGAAATATCCCGTTCGGCAATGGCACGCCCGTGCCAGATTGAATTAATTCAGCTTCCGTAGGAGACATTACAGGATGAACCCGCCAAAACTCGCGCCTGAGTTGCAACAGCTCGTCAATGCCACACACAGTGATCCGTTCGCAGTCCTGGGCCGGCACCCGGATGGCGGCGGGGTGCTGGTGCGCGTCCTCTTGCCCCACGCGGAGGAGGTGTCGATCGCTGAGGGCGGCCACACTCTGCAGCGTATCGAGGGTACGGACATTTTCGAGTGGCGTGGGTCCGCCGACCAAGTTCCGCAGCGCTATCGGTTGATCTGGCGCGACGACGAACACCGCGAGCACATTGCCCACGATGCGTATTGTTACCCGCCTCAGCTCTCCGATTTCGATCTCCATTTGTTTGGCGAGGGCAAGCACTGGCACGCCCACCGACTCCTTGGCGCACGGGTTCACGAGACGGAAGGGGTCGCCGGCGTCTTGTTCTCGGTGTGGGCTCCCCGCGCCGTGCGGGTCAGTGTGGTTGGTGATTTCAACCGTTGGGATGGGCGTGCCCACATGATGCGCGTCCACGGCAATGGTGTCTGGGAACTCTTCCTCCCCGATTTGGCCCCAGGCATTGTTTACAAGTTCGAGGTACGGGCCCGAAATGGCGACGTGTTCCTCAAATCGGACCCCTACGGCCGACATTTCGAATTAAGGCCCGCCACCGCCGCCATCGTCGAACCGCCGTGTACGTTCCCGTGGCGCGACGCGGCTTGGCTTAAGAGTCGCGCAAAGTTCGACTGGCAGCATCAACCCATGTCGATCTATGAGGTGCACCTGGGCTCGTGGCAACGAGGGCCCGAGGGTGAGTTGCTGAACTACAGAGAACTGGCGCCGCGCCTGGTGGCGCATGCGAAGGGCTTGGGTTTCACGCATATCGAACTCATGCCGGTGACCGAGCATCCCTACGACAAGTCCTGGGGTTATCAGACGACCGGCTACTACGCCCCCACCAGCCGCTTCGGCAGCCCGGACGATTTTCGCTGGTTCGTCGACCATTGCCACCAAAACGATATCGGCGTGATTCTCGACTGGGTGCCCGCCCACTTTCCCAAGGACGCCCATGGCCTGGCCTGGTACGACGGCACCGCGCTCTACGAGCACCCGGACCCGCGCCTGGGCGAGCACAAGGACTGGTCCACCCTGATCTTCAACTTCGGCCGCTACGAGGTGAAGAACTTCCTGATCTCCAGCGCCTTGTATTGGCTGGAGGAGTTCCATATCGATGGGCTCCGCGTGGACGCCGTCGCCTCGATGCTGTACCTGGACTATTCCCGCGAGGAGGGCGAGTGGGTCCCCAATCGTTATGGCGGGCGCGAGAACCTGGAAGCCATCGACTTCATGCGTGAACTGAATGAAGTCACCCATGGTCAGGTGCCTGGGGCGCTCATCATGGCCGAAGAATCCACCTCCTGGCCGCAGGTGACCAAACCCACCTTCACGGGCGGCTTGGGATTCGATCTCAAATGGAACATGGGCTGGATGAACGACACCCTGCGCTACATGGAGAAGGAGCCGATCCACCGCCAATATCACCACGGCGAATTGACCTTCAGCATGATCTACGCCTTCACGGAAAACTTCCTGCTGCCGTTCTCCCATGATGAAGTGGCCCACGGCAAGCATTCCATGCTCTATAAGATGCCCGGGGATGAGTGGCAGCGCTTTGCCAACCTGCGCCTGCTGTACACCTACATGTTTACCCATCCGGGCAAGAAGCTTCTGTTCATGGGGGGCGAATTCGGCCAGGGCGAAGAATGGAACAGTTCCGACGTACTCGACTGGTACGTGCGCGACTACCCCTTCCACCAAGGGGTGGAACGTTTGGTCCGCGACCTCAATGGCCTCTACCGTGGCGAGCCTGCTCTCCATGCATTCGATTTCGACGGGCAGGGCTTCGAATGGATCGACTGTCATGATGCACAGAACTCGATCCTCGTTTATCTACGCCGAAGGGAGGAGGAATTTGTCGTGGTTGCACTCAACTTGACCCCGGTGCCGCGGGAGAATCACCGCATCGGTGTTCCCGTCGCCGGCGCCTACCGGGAGATCATGAATTCCGACGCCGGTGATTACGCCGGCAGCGGGATGGGCAACGCCGCGCGGACGCTGCGGACGGACGAACAGCCGTGGATGCATCGGCCGTATTCCCTGGAAGTCTGCCTACCGCCCCTGGCGGGCATCGTCCTGAAACTGATGTCGCAAGCCGCCGAACGCAGCGAAGAGTCGAGCGCAGAAGCGATGAGCGAGGCGGCGAAGCATTGATTGTAACGACGGGACGATACTATCCAACTTGCAAATTCCGCAGACACCGTTGGGGCTGGCGCTAGAGCCCGAACGGCGGGGTCCAACTTCCAAGGGCAATAAAACGATGGCAAAAGAACCGACAAACAAGAGCAGCGCAACGAACCGGAAGACCGCGGTGCAGCCCGATCCCAAGGGCAGCCCGAACAGCCCCCCGGCACAAGGGGAAAAAGAGAAAACCGCCGCCACAACGGCGCCCGAGCGTCGTTCACCGCCGAGCAAGAAGCCCGAAGTCGAACCGGCTGCGAAACCGAAAGCCGAGCCGGTTTCCGCTCCCGAGACCGGACAGCCGAGCCAGCCGCCTGGGAGCAAGAGCGTCGCGTCGGCGGCGCCGAGCAAGAGCGAGAAAGTCCCAGCACCGGCCAGCCCCAAGGTGCTTGCCGCCAAGCCGGTGGGCCCGGTGTCGTCCGCTGCTGCCCGAGCCGAAACCGTCCAGCCGGCCGTCGCGGAACCACCGGCGCAGCTCGAACCGGCTGATCTAGCCCCAACGTCGGTGGCGGCGCCGGCCCAGCCGCAATCCACGCATGTCGAGGAACCACTCCCGGCCGAAGAACCGATGTCTGCCGAGGAACCGGCTCCCCACCATTACCACCGGCCCAATCTGTTCATCGTCCAGATCGCTCCCGAAATGGCGCCGGTGGCCAAAGTCGGTGGGCTCGCCGACGTGGTTTTCGGCCTGAGCCGGGAGTTGGCGATTCGTGGCAACCACGTGGAGATCGTGCTGCCGAAATACGACAACATGCGCTACGACCATATCTACAACCTGCAAGTGGATTACCAAGATTTATGGGTGCCCTGGTACGAGGGAGCCATCCACTGCACCGTCTATTTCGGCTTCGTCTACGATCGCCGGTGTTTCTTCATCGAGCCGCATTCCAACGATAACTTCTTCAATCGCGGGAGTATTTACGGATTCCAGGACGACGTCATGCGCTATGCGTTCTTCACCCGGGCGGCCATGGAGTTTCTGTGGAAGGCGAACAAGCACCCGGACGTCATCCATTGCCACGACTGGCAGACCGCCCTGGCGCCGGTGTATCTCTATGAGTTCTACCAGCGCATGGGCATGACCCACCCCCGTGTCTGCCTCACCATCCACAACTATCAGCACCAGGGCGTCACCGGTGCCGAACTGTTGCGGGCCACCGGACTCCACGATACGGGGCGCTTTTTCGACTACAACCGCTTGCGTGACAACCACCATCCCAACGCCTTGAACCTGCTCAAGGGCGGTATCGTCTACGCCAACTTCGTCACCACCGTCTCTCCCCGTTATGCCTTTGAAACCAAGGACCAGGGTCAGGGCTTCGGGCTGGAACCGACCCTGCACACCCACCACGTCAAATACGGCGGGGTGACCAACGGGATCGATTACGACGTGTGGAACCCGGAGGTCGACCGCCATATTCCGATGCGCTACGGGGTCGATTCCCTTGAGGGCAAGTACGACAACAAGCGGGCGCTGCGTCACCGTCTTATGCTCGCGGACAACGAAAAGCCCATCGTGGCTTTCATCGGCCGGCTCGATCCCCAGAAGGGGCTGGAACTGGTGCGCCATGCCATTTTCTATGCCCTCGAACGAGGGGCACAGTTCGTGTTATTGGGGTCGAGCCCCTATCAGGGCATCAACAACGACTTCTGGGGGCTCAAGCACATGCTCAACGACAGCCCGGATTGCCACCTGGAAATCGGTTTCAACGAGGAGCTTTCTCACCTCATTTATGCGGGGGCGGACATGATGCTGGTGCCGAGCCGGTTCGAGCCTTGCGGCCTGACGCAAATGGTGGCGCTGCGCTATGGCACCGTTCCCGTGGTGCGCTCGGTGGGCGGGCTGGCCGATACCGTTTTTGACAAGGACTACCCCGACCGCCCGCTGCACGAAAGCAATGGCTACGTGTTCGACCACTACGATCCGCCGGGCCTGGAATCCGCCTTGGGCAGGGCGATTGCCTGCTACTTCGAGTACCCGAACGATTTCCGCGAACTGATGAAGAATGGAATGCGGAGTGATTATTCCTGGAACCGACCGGGCGAGGATTACCTTAACATCTACGACTATATTCGGGAGAAATAAGGACAAACGCTCCGGGAAAATTGGATTTCGGAATCAAGCCCATGAGGAGGTGAAGTCGATCGCGTTTATCGATGTGCGCTGGGCCATGGTGCATGGGACCACGCCGCAATACGCGGAGAAGCGACTAACGTCAGGGGATGGGGCTGATTGGACAATCTATCAATGTCGTCATGTTGGCTTGTATAGCCAGTGAGTGCCCACTCCTGCCGTTCGACCTTGGGTGGACTCAGCGGCAGCTTCCAGGGTCGAGCGGTCATACGTACCCACGAGCCGACTGGCAAGTACTCGGCCTTATGTAGCGCTCCACATAAGGAAGAGCATTTTTAGTCTTGATTAGGACTGAACCTCACCAACCCCAGAATTTTCGATAAACCGTCGGTCGAAAAAGCGCATACTGGCGTGGACAGTGGCATTGATGAGGAGCACGGCGATGTCGATGAACCGGATCCAGTTTCAAAAGGGGCTCTCGCTGAGCAGTTTTATCGAAACTTACGGTACGGAACCCGATTGCGAGCAAGCGCTGTT